>CAYZOR010000010.1:0-23831 GCA_964479895.1 uncultured Candidatus Izemoplasmatales bacterium
TTTTAACCGTTGCACAGGAAAAAAAATCCCCAGTGATTTTAGGTGTATCTGAGGGAGCTGGGAAGTATATGACTGGCTTTAAAACGGTTGTTGCAATGGTCAATAGTATGATGGAATCATTGAACATTACTGTGCCAGTGGCACTTCACCTTGATCATGGATCGTTTGAAGGGGCCAAAGCTTGTATTGACGCAGGATTCTCTAGCGTAATGTTCGATGGGTCGCATTATCCATTCGATGAAAACGTTGAAAAAACCAAAGAAATTGTTAAAATTGCATCAGACCAAGGCATCAGTGTAGAAGCAGAAGTTGGTTCTATTGGTGGCGAAGAAGACGGTGTAACAGGAACTGGTGAAGTAGCGGATCCTGAGGAGTGCCGTCAAATTGCATCATTAGGAATTTCAATGCTAGCAGCAGGCATTGGAAATATTCATGGCTCTTACCCAGATGATTGGGAAGGGTTAAACATGAAAGTTCTTGAAGAAATTGGAGAAACGACCAATGAAATTCCTTTAGTTTTACATGGTGGAACAGGGATTCCTGATGATATGGTAAAAGAAGCGATTACTTATGGTGTATCAAAAATCAATGTGAACACTGAAAAACAACTTGTCTTTGCCGCAGCGACTCGTAAGTATATCGAAGAAGGCAAAGATAAAACAGGCAAAGGGTTTGACCCTCGTAAATTGTTAGCACCAGGTGTGGAAGCGATTAAAGAAGTCGTTCGCACAAAAATGGACTTATTTGGTTCAACAGATCAAGCTTAGGAGAGTGATAATATGGAACAATTCCATATTGTACTCAAAGATTATGTAAACTGGAAAATGGAAAACGTTGAAATCTTAGAACGGTTAAAATCGAACGATTCTATGATTTATGATCGTTTAGAACCAGTTTATAAAGTACTTAATAAAATATATGACCAAGCGGTCGATGATAAAGAGCTGAGTGAAGATTTAAGAACCATCTTCCAAGTGGGATTAAACTACTTGCATACACAGTTTGAAGTGATAAGGATTTATTATGAAAAACTTTTTGACTCTGATTGTGTGACGTTTGAAGAATATTCTCCTTTAATGGGCTATTTACTCTTTATCTCTGATTTAAGAGCAGACTTAGAAGAATACGAAGAAGATGGGTTAGATTTTTCTGATTTAAATGATGTTGAAACGTTAATAGAAAACATGATCGCAGAAAAAGATAATTCATTTACATACGCAGCCGATCGATTAAATAAAGCGGTCAGTGATATTGTGAATCAGCTCGATTATGAATATGTTTCGATTGTTGATATTTTTGTAGAGATTGCAGAAAATCTTGATGTAGAATTATCAACCCATAAAGAACCATTTATTATAGGAGAAGAGGTTTAACCTCTTCTTTTCTCACGTAAGGAGATTTTCCTATGGGATTCATTGGCGATATTAAAACGATAAAGAAAAAAGACCCTTCAGCCAGGCACTGGCTTGAGATTCTTTTAACGTACAATGGCATGCATGCCATTTGGATTTATCGTTTAACCCATATGCTTTGGATTTTGAAATTAAAACTTATTGCACGGATTTTGAGTATTCTTGCTAGATTTTTAACAGGGGTAGAAATTCATCCAGCCGCAAAGATTGGTAAGCACGTCGTCATTGATCATGGCACAGGCGTTGTGATTGGTGAAACATCAGTGATTGCGGACAATGTATTAATCTATCATGGTGTCACATTAGGTGGGACTGGAAACGAGCGCGGTGAAAAAAGACATCCTACCATTTGTAGTGGCGCAATGCTTGCTGCAGGCTCCAAAGTATTAGGGGATATTAAAGTAGGCGCATACAGCAAAATAGGCGCGAATGCAGTCGTCTTAAAAGACGTGCCTGACTTTGCGACTGCTGTAGGCATACCGGCTAGAATCATTAAAAATGAAAATTCAACAGAAGAAGTATGTAGTTTATATCATAAGAACGGTCAAAAAAAACATAAGTGATTTTATTCAATTCACTTATGTTTTTTATTTTATACATCTTTAAATAAATCAGTTGATAAATATCGTTCAGCATTGGATGGGGATACGGTAAGGATGGTTGCTTCTTTATTAAGTTGCTTTGCGACTTTTAAAGCTGCTTTAACATTCGCGCCTGTTGAGATGCCTGCAAAGATGCCTTCTTCTTTCGCAAGGGTTCTTGCCATTTCAAACGCTTCTTCGTTAGTGATGGTAATGACTTCATCGTAGATGGATTGATCTAAGATAGAAGGGATAAACCCTGCGCCAATGCCTTGAATTTTATGCGGACCTGGTGATTGATTGCTTAATACCGCAGAATCACTAGGTTCGACTGCTTTAATGCTTAAGTCTTTATAGTGTTCTTTTAAGATTGAGCCTGCACCAGTTATTGTACCCCCAGTCCCTATGCCTACCACAAAGTAATCAAGTGTTTCAAAGTCATTGATAATCTCTTTGGCTGTATAATGCATGTGGGCTTTTGGATTATTAATATTATCAAATTGCATCGGCATAAAATAGCCGTGCTTTTCACTTAAAGCCTTGGCTTGTTCGATAGCTGCTTTCATGCCTTTGGAGCCATCGGTTAATATTAACTCTGCACCATAGCCTTTTAATATTTTTTGTCTTTCAACGCTCAAAGTATCAGGCATTGTAATGATTAATTTATAGCCTTTAGAGGCCGCAACCATCGCAAGGCCAATGCCGGTGTTTCCACTGGTTGGCTCTATGATGGTATCGCCTTTTTTTAATAAGCCTTCATGTTCAGCGGCCTCAATCATAGACTTTGCAATTCTATCTTTAATACTACCACCAGGGTTAAACCATTCTAATTTTACATAGACATTCGCTTTTAAATCTTTGGTTAAGCGATTGAGTTTAACAACAGGGGTATTTCCAATTAATTGATGCATTTTATTTACGATCATTTTTGTGCCTCCGTTCTGTTTAGATTATACAAAAAGATTGATGTTTATGCACAAAATATAATAAAAATTCCACGAATAGAATTCGTGGAATCATTTTATTTTTGTCGCATGTGTGGGAAGAAGATAACATCGCGAATTGATTTTGAGTTGGTTAATAACATAATCAAGCGATCAATCCCAATACCGAGTCCCCCTGCAGGTGGCATTCCGTATTCTAAGGCTTCTACGTAATCAACGTCCATTTCATTGGCTTCTGTGTTGCCTAAGTCTTTTTCTTTAAGTTGTTCTAAGAAGCGTTCTTTTTGATCGATTGGGTTATTAAGTTCGCTAAATGCATTCCCGTATTCTCTTGCGTTGATGATCAGTTCAAAACGATCTGTGAATCGTTCGTCTTCAGGGTTTTTCTTAGCAAGCGGGGAGATTTCAGTAGGGTGACCGTATACAAAGGTTGGTTGAATAATGGTCTCTTCTACATAACTTTCAAACAATAAATTTAAAATATGGCCTGTACCGGTATAGTGTTTTGGAACGTCTAACCCTTTATCTAAAGCAAATTGTTTGGCTTCTTCAAAGGTTAAATCTTTTCTCCAAAAATCAATGCCTACTTTTTCTTTAACCGCATCTGCCATGTGTAATTTTTCCCATCCGGGGTTTAAAGAAATTTCAGTATCGCCGTATTGAATCTCTAATGTATTTAAAACCGTTTTTGCGACGTGAATGATTAAATCTTCAGTTAATTCCATCATGCTTTCCATATCGCCATAGGCTTCATAGAGTTCCATCATGGTAAATTCAGGATTGTGTTTAATAGAGATTCCTTCATTTCTAAAGGTCCTACCAATTTCAAAGACCCCTTCAAATCCACCAACAAGAAGACGTTTTAAATATAGTTCAGGCGCAATTCTTAAATAAAACGGCATATCAAGCGCGTTATGATGGGTCTTAAAAGGTCTAGCCGCCGCGCCCCCTAATATTGGATGTAAGATTGGGGTTTCTACTTCTAAATAGCCTTTATCTTCTAAATAACGTCTGAATGTTTGAATGATTTTAGAACGTAATCTAAAGGTTTTTTTCGTTTCTTCATTGGTCATTAAATCTACATAACGGCGTCTATAGCGCTCTTCTACATCTTTTAATCCATGATATTTTTCAGGCAATGGTCTTAATGCTTTGGATAAATGGGTGAAGGCATCCACTTTTAAAGAAAGTTCTCCCATTCTTGTTTTCATAACGGTTCCACTTACCCCAATAATATCGCCTAAATCGGCTTTATTAAAGACTTCAAACATGTCTTCGCCTAAAGCGTCTTTGCGAACATATATTTGAAGTTGACCGTATTGGTCCATGATATGAGCAAACCCAGCTTTTCCTTTGCCGCGTTTGGTCATGATACGACCAGCAATTTTTAATGTTGGTAATGCTTTTTCCGCAAGTTCTTCTTTTGTGAATTGATCATACGCGTCTTTAATTTTTTCTGTATTGGAATTTCGGTCAAACCGCTCTCCAAAAGGGGTGATGTTGTATGATTCTAAAAATTCTAATTTATCGCGTCTAACTTGTTCTTGTTCTGTGAATTCTCCCATAATATACTCCTACTCTTTGTTAATGTTTGGTTTCTTCAATAATTTCATATAACATTTTTGCGTCTTCTTTTTTGGTAGAATCTTTAAAATCTAAAACCTTAACCGTTAACTGTTTATCGCCATAACCGATTGTAACGATGTCTCCGACTTCTAATTTTGTGCTTGATTTAGCGGTTTTATCATTCACAGTGATTCTACCAGCATCGCTAATTTCTTTGGCGACACTTCGTCTTTTAATAATACGTGAAACTTTTAAAAACTTATCCAGTCTCATAAAAACTCCTTATTTAAGGATAAAGAGGATGGAATCATCCTCTTTATCAATGCTTATTTCGATTCGTCATTTTTTGACGATTCGTTTTTATTCTTGTCATTTGAGGGGCTTTCTTCTGAATCATTTGTTTGTTCGTTGTCTGCATTACTTGTCTCTTTTGTTGTTTCCACTTTTTTCTCATTTTGGGCTTCTTTTTTCTTTTCCCACCAACCGAGGGTATTGGTTTCAACGATTTCCGTGATATCTTCGCGTGTTAAGGTTTCAACTTCTAGTAAGATTTCTGAAATGCGTTTGAGTAAATCGATGTTTTCTCTTAACATTTTCTCTGCTGTTTCATAGGCTTCATTGATAATTTTTCTGACTTCGTTATCAATCTCAAGGGCTACGGTATCTGAGAATGATTTATCAGCGGTATAGTCTCTTCCTAAGAAGACACTTCCACCACGTTTTTCATATTGGATTGGACCTAAAGAACTCATCCCGTATTCTGTTACCATGCTTCTAGCAATTTCAGTGGCTCTTTGGAAGTCATTGTGCGCACCGGTAGACACTTCATCAAAGATGATGTGCTCAGCCACACGTCCACCAAGTAAACCAGTAATTTGATCCATTAAGCCTTTTCTAGTCATTAAGAATGATTCTTCTTCCTCAGGCAACATTAAGTTATACCCTCCGGCTTGACCTCTAGGAATAATGGTTACTTTATGAACCACATTCGCATTATCAAGTTTTAATCCTAATACTGCGTGACCCGCCTCATGGTGTGCAATGAAGTTTCTTTCACGTTTTGTGAAAATGCGTGATTTTTTAGCAGGACCCATCATAACACGGTCTACCGCTTCATCAATATGAGAAAGCTCGATTGAAGGTTTGTTTTCTCTAGCAGCCAATAATGCCGCTTCGTTTAATAAGTTTTCTAAATCTGCACCTGTGAAACCAGGGGTGCGTCTTGCGATTTCTTTAAAGGTAACATCTTGATGGATACGTTTATTTTTAGCGTGAACACTTAAAATCTCACGACGTCCTTTAATATCTGGTTTAGGAACAGTGATTTGACGGTCAAAACGACCAGGTCTTAATAATGCACTATCTAAGACATCAGGACGGTTCGTTGCGGCCATTACAATGATTCCAGAATTAAGTCCGAATCCATCCATTTCAACCAACAGTTGGTTGAGGGTTTGTTCTCTTTCATCGTGTCCTCCACCGAGTCCTGCACCTCTTTGACGACCGACGGCATCAAGCTCATCAATAAAGATGATACATGGGGCGCTTTGTTTGGCTTGTTTAAACATATCTCTAACACGGCTTGCACCGACACCTACAAACATCTCAACAAAGTCTGAACCACTAATTGAGAAAAATGGGACTTCTGCTTCACCAGCTACAGCTCTTGCAAGCAGGGTTTTCCCTGTACCAGGTGGTCCTACTAGTAAGACCCCCTTAGGAATACGTGCACCAAGTTGCATATATTTTTTAGGATTGCGTAAGAAATCAATCAGTTCTTCTAGTTCTTGTTTTTCTTCATCTACCCCTGCAACATGTTTAAATGTTGTGGTTTTTCCGCGGTTGAGTTTGGCTTTTGACTTCCCAAAGTCAAAGGCTTTATTGCCGCCACCAGAGTTTCTCATAAAGAATCCGATAAACACAATGATTAAAATGATAGGAAGAAGAATAATTAAAATATTCCAAAAGCCGTAAGTCGATCCTCGTTCGTGTGAGAATTCTATCCCTTGATCATAGGCTAAAGTTCTTATTTCATCTAACGAGCTTTGAGTAGGAACTTCTAAGAAGTAATCTGTCCCATCTCGTAGACGTCCTTCTACATAAAAAGAGCCTTGGTTAATATCCCCAGATATTGGGGTAGAACGTATGGTTTCTACATTGTCTTGAACTTCTAGTTCATGTATGAACTGTGTGTATGTCATTTCTGTTGGATCTGTGTCGTCTTGTCTAAACATCCAGATTGCCATAAAGACAAACATTAATATTAACATCATAACGACTAAATTACCGATTTTATTGGCTTTGTTTGGTGGGGTTGGTTTTTTCTGTGCCATGTTTTCACTCCTTAATTAATTAACTGGACTTTGAGTAATCGTAATAAATGGCCTTGAAAGGAGTCCCTTTTAAGGCCTTAATAAGCGCTTGGCTTATTGTGGAATTATGGTTTGATAAATATAAAGTTTATGTGCGCCACCCTTATTGATTGACTTGACGTTTAGACTTGGGATATAAAGTATTTTATGATCCTTTGCGATAACGATTAAATCATCTCTTTTATGGGGTGGAATTTTTTGATCAATCAGATAATCTTTTAGCTTTTTACGGCCGTAATTAAACTCTATATAATCCCCTTTAGCCCTGTTTCTTATGTGTATTGGAAATACTTCATTATTATACCATAATTCATAATAATTTGAAGTCTTATGATTTTTTTTCTCCTCAGTTACAATAAATTGATGCGTATCATTAAATTGATACCTACCAAAGGAAGAGATCGTGATTGATTTTTTTTGTTTTTCGGTAGTTTCTTTGATGAAAAACGACTTATATTCCTTATGAAGCGAAAGTGTTTTAGTGATGGGGAGGGTAAAGTTTTTAGAAGTGTTTAACGCTTTAATGATTTCTTCAAATTGTCCTTGGCTTAAATAGTCGTGATGATTTTTTTGTTTAAGTAAAAAATTAAGGACTTGTTTTTGAACCAATTCATTTAACAATAAATATTCATTGATTGGGTGAGTGTTTTGATGAGCGGTTAAAAAACTTCCTGCTTGGTCTTTAACAAGCGCGTCGATAGTATAAATGGTTTTTATATGAGCATCGACAGTGTTTTCTAACGATGAAACATGCTTTTTTAGATGCGGTAAAATCACATTTCTTACTTTATTTCTATAATAAGTATTTTCGTAATTGGATCGGTCGACAAAGTAGTGAATATGATGGCTTTTAGCGTATGTTTCCAGCGTAGATTTAAATAAGGTTAAGAATGGTCTTACGATGGTGAAATTTCCTACACGGCTTACTGGGGACATTCCCTTTAATGATAAAAGATCTTTGTTGTCTAAAAGCCGCATGAAAAATGTTTCAATTTGATCATCTTTGTGATGCGCCGTCACAATTAAGTCAGTCTTATAAGTTTTGGCGACTTCTTTAAAAAAAGCATACCGTTTTTGTCGTGATGCTTCTTGGAAGTTGCCTTCTAAAGGGCCTTCAATTGTGAAAGCTTCAAAAGGTATCTTTTTTTTAGTCGCAAGGGCTTTTAAAGACGCTTCTTCAGTGTCTGATTCTTTTCTTTTTTTATGGTTAACATGCGCCAATATAACCTTTTTATTAAGGGTTAAAAAGACATCTAAAAGCACCATTGAATCAACGCCACCACTAATGGCAAGGACAATGGGTTTATTGGTTTTTAATATGGATAATGCGTCAACAGTTTTTAAAATTGATTGGTCCATGAAATCACCTTTGTGTTATTATAACATGAGAGTTTTTAACTGACCATTGATTGTATGAAACATGATATACTATGGATGTTAAAGGAGTGTAAAATTTATGAATAATAAAGCGTTAGTTTTAGCATCTACCTCACCCAGAAGAAAAGAACTGGTTTCTAAGTTTGATGTTTCTATTACATTGGCTGCGCCAAACTGTGATGAAACTTTAGATTCCAATAAATCATTTAAAGATGCAATTATGGACCTTGCGTTAAGAAAAGCAAAAGCCGTTCAACCGAAGCATTCAAACGCACTCATCTTAGCCGCTGATACATTGGTCATTTTAGAAAATGAAGCCTTAGGCAAACCAAAAGATGCCAAAGAAGCAGTGTCCATGTTAAAAAAACTAAGTGGGAAAACCCATGAAGTGATCACAGGAGCAACCTTATTAAAAAAAGATCAATATGTTTTATTAAATAGCGCTGCTTTTGTGACCTTTCAAGCCTTAGATGATGAAGACATCGAAACTTACGTGGCAAGCCATGAACCATTTGGAAAAGCAGGGGCGTATGCAATTCAAGGCTTAGGGGCTAAGTTTGTAAAATCTATAAAAGGCGATTATTACGCTATTATGGGGTTGCCTGTGAATAAAGTTTATAACGCACTTAAGTGTTATCAAAAAGGCAATCTTTTTGAAGACTGTAATTTAATCTAATTTATGTGTATATTATCTTATATATAATCATTTACCGCATCATAAATGTTATGATGACTTTACCCATTGTGGAGGGGTCTTATGTTTAAATTAAAAGTGCCCAAAGAATCACGCGCTAGAATCCGCAATAAGCTCAAAATAGTGGATAGTAAAAAATATGAATATGTTTTAACAACTGATAAAAATGAAACCGAAGACGATAAAATCAATATCGTTTTTTCTGAAGATCAAGCTGAGAAAGTTAATCGGATGTTAGATTCTATCGTTAAAGGCGAAGATGTTTTCATCACCGTTGAAAGCGATAAAGGATTAAAATATATTGAATCTAGAAAAATTCATTACTTCATGATTGAAAATGAAGAAGTCTATGCGCATCTAATGAATCATACCTTTACCGTAAAAATGAAATTATATGAATTAGAAGAACAACTTGAAAATAAATATTATATTAGGGTAAGCAAATATTCGCTTGTAAACATCAATAAAATTGACTACATTAAACCAGCATTCAATTCAAAACTTTTATTATTGATGAAAAACGGAGACAAAGTCGAAGTCAACCGTCGTTATTATAAAGCGTTTAAAAATACCCTTAAGTTATAGGGGGTGTAAAGATGATTGGAATATTAGAATTTTTTTACAACAATGTAATAATTATCTCGATCGTTGCGCTATCTTTATTGGCGACTTGGATCTTATTTAGACATACCATTAAAGAATTTTTGTTTAATCGGCAATTGAATAATACCCAAAACACCTTAAGAAACTTCACGTCCAATCTCAAAGCAAAAAGACCATCTTTACGTTCTATATATAAAGTGTTTTTACCCCTTTTAATTCCGGTAGTTTTTATTTTAGCGGTAGTAAGAAACCCAGTTGTTTATGACGGACACATTAATACCGTTAATACGGAAGAAGATATTATAAATATTTATGAAAACTTCCACTCAAAATATTATTCCACTTCACTTTATTCAGATTCCGATTTAAGCACACAAAGTATAAAAGAAGAACTTTATGAACAAATAGTAGAATTTAAAGGCGATTATAAACATGTTTTAACGCACCAAGATTATTTAATGATTAGACACGAAAGGTCTATTGAAATCATAGAATATAAAAACGACACCTTAACAAAAGAAACCAGTATAGAGATTTCAAAAGAAGATGAAGCAGTAGCGGTTCAAGGAATGGTTATAAATCAAGGAAATTTAATTGTTTTAGGAACCCTCGAATTTGATGGAACTAATGAAGATTATACCCCTTATACATTTGTGAATGTATATAATATTAACAATGATTTTGAATTGGTTCATGAATTTGAAATGCAAGGCGCACAATCTCAAATTAGTTTTACCCAAAACCGTTTGATTGTCACAACCAATCAATATCTGCCATTTAATGATGAGGCTTTTGATTTAAAAACCCATTTACCGCATGTGATTCACAATGAGGTTAAACATGAAGAACCATTCGATAATATTAAACACATTGAAGGATCTCATCCAAACAATTTATTTTCCATTTACCACTTAGAGTTTTCGAATTTCACCTATGATGTAAGCACCCTTTTAACGGATATTGATAACCAATCAACCATTCAAGGGAACAGCGTGTATTTAGTAAATAACGCATATGAATTTAGACAAATATCAGATTACCTGGAATTAGAAGATCCAGTAGAAACGTATAAATCAGCCATCAGCAAGTTTAACATCAGTTCCCAACAAGCAGGCATTCATTATTTTAGAACGAAGATGTTTGAAGGCGTACTTGTTGAAAACAATGGACTATTGGTCGATGATTTAGTCACAATGGCATTTGTAAAAAGTGGCTCCAACGACTCACAAACCATCAGAGCCCTAAGATTTTCTCCACGTTTAGATATTTGGCATGATACGCCAATGTTGGATGTTTCAAGTATTGAAAAAGTATCGCGCCATCAAAATATTTTAGCCATAGAAGGTGAAGAAAGACTATACGGTTATAACTTAAGTATTCCAAGCCAATTAAATATTTTAAGTTTAAGAAACTTTGAATACCCTAACTTAAATGTCTTATATCAAGCCAATAATCAATCCGTTACCTTATCATTAGAAGATGACAGGATTGTCATTGAAAAAAGCTTAATCGACGGTGAACACGTTCATGATTTTTCCATATCAAAAGTAACCTATAGGACAAACACCTTAAATCAATATTTAACGACCGATGATGTTTACTATCGCGCGTATGATGGTAGAGTATTAATCCCACATATAGTAACAACGAATGCAGAAGAAGACGACTTTAAAACCGCCATCAGTGTGTATACATTTGAAGATGAACGTTTTATACAAGCCTATGAATTACCGCTTCCAAAAGCACTCCACCGTTTAGACCCTTTCATCTATAGAATGCACGTAAGAGGAAGTTACATTTACCATATAACCCCATCAGGGGTAGCGGTTGTACATAATAGCGATTTAGAAGAAATTATTGATTATATTAAAATAGATTAAAAAACGATGATGATTATCTTGGAATAATCGTCATCGTTTTTATTGGTTTTTAAATCTTTGAATAGCGTGACTAACGGCTTTAACAACCGCTTTATTAAAAGGTGAAGGAATGATGTATGAGGGGGTAAGTTCTTCTGCTTTAATAACATCTGCGATCGCTTTTGAAGCAGCGACCATCATATCTATTGTGATGGTATTTATTTTCGCTTGGAGAGCGCCTTTGAAAATTCCTGGAAACGCTAAGACATTATTGATTTGATTTGGATAATCACTTCTACCAGTGCCCACGATGAATGCGCCTGCTTTCAGGGCCGTTTTTGGGTCGATTTCAGGGTTAGGATTGGCCATGGCGAAAATGATTGGGTGCTTATTCATACTTTTAACCATGGATGTATTTAATAAATCATTTGTAGATACCCCGATAAAAACGTCGCTATCTTTGAGCAGTGAAGCCAATGTTTCTTCGTTAGAATCTGAGACTATGGTTTCATCAAGCAATGCTTGAATGGAAAAATCGTAATCTTGATACCGTTTCTTTGATACCACGCCATCTTTATTATAAGCATAGATGGTTTTAACACCGCTTTTATGAAGTAATCTTGCGATTGAAGACCCAGCAGCGCCGGTCCCACATAAAACAACCTTGATTGTGTCGATGCTTTTTTTAGCGATTTTAAGACTATTTAAAAGTGCTGCCAAGGTGACAATCGCTGTGCCATGCTGATCGTCATGAAAAACTGGGATATCTAGTGATTGTTTTAATCGGTTTTCGATTTCAATGCATTTAGGCGCTTCAATATCTTCTAAATTAATGCCACCAAAAGAAGGGGCGATTAACTCAATGGTTTTAATGATGGTTTCAGTGTCTTGGGTATCAAGACAAATTGGAAACGCATCAACATTCGCAAATTCTTTTAATAAAATGGCTTTTCCTTCCATGACAGGAAGGGCGGCTTTAGGCCCAATATTTCCAAGGCCCAATACGGCACTCCCATCCGTTACAACTAAAACCATATTGCCTTTGTTGGTATAGGTGTAAATATCTTCAGGTGATTTTACAATTGCTTTGCAGGGTTCTGCGACACCCGGAGAATATGCCCAAGATAAGTCTTCTTTGTTATTAATGGCAACTTTTGAGCGAACTTCTAACTTACCCTTATATTTTTTATGAAGCTTTAGACTATCTTTTTTAGACATCTTCGCCTCCTTTAAAAATAGATTGTCCATAGACATCATAAGCTACAAAACAAGGAAATGCTTCGACGTCTAATGCATACACAGCTTCCGCTCCTAAATCTTCGTACATAAGCAACGTTCTTTTTTTGATTTTACTTGCTAATAAAGCACCAGCGCCACCCGTCGCAATTAAATACGTTGCATTATTTTTTCGCATTGCTTCTTGGTACGCTTTACTGCGATCGCCTTTCCCAATCATTAGTTTCACGCCACGCTCCATAAGTGGGACAGCAAGTTCGTCCATGCGATAAGCAGATGTAGGGCCACTTGAACCAATTACTTGCCCATCCTTAGCAGGGGTTGGTCCAACATAAAATATAACAGCGCCCTCTAAATTAAACGCTGGATTTGTTTCTTTTACTAACCGTAAATGGGCTTGATCTCTAGCCGTATAAATGGTTCCTGTGATTAAAACTTTTTCTCCAACTTTTAAGGATTTAACATCATCGTTACTAATAGGGGGGGTTAAATGAATCATATGATCACCTCATCATGTCGGTTGGCGTGACATTGGATGTTGATTGCGACAGGGAGTGAGGCAATATGCATAGGGTAGGTGTTGATCTTCACACCCACGCACGTCGTTTCTCCACCAACGCCCATAGGCCCTACGCCGAGTTCATTAATTTCTTGTAACAATGTATTTTCTAAATCATTTAACATAGAATCTTCATTCTCGTCCGCTAAATCTCTTAGAAGGGCTTCCTTTGCTAAAAGGGCAGATTTTTCTAGATTCCCACCGATCCCAATACCTACAATAATAGGGGGACATGGTTTCCCACCGGCATTAAAAATGGTATCTTTCACAAGTTTTTTGACGCCTTTTATACCGTCTGAAGGTTTTAACATGACAACTTTACTCATGTTTTCACTTCCAGCCCCCTTCGCCGCAATCTTAAATGTTATTTTATCGCCCTTAACCAAAGAAGTGTGAATAATAGCGGGGGTATTATCTTTTGTGTTTTGACGCTCAAAAGGATGATTGACAACACTTTTTCTTAAGTAGCCTTCCTTATAAGCTTGGCGGACCCCTTCGTTGATAGAATCATCTAAATCTCCATCAATATAAACATCTTGACCAATTTGAGCGAATACAACAACGACACCTGTATCTTGGCATAAAGGGTTTATCCCTTTTTTCGCAATAGCTTGGTTTTCTATAATATCATCCATGATTGATTTTGAAAGTTCATTTTTTTCTTTATCTCTCGCTTTTTTAAGCGTAACTACAAATGAATCTTCCAATTCATAATTGATTTTTAATAAACTTTTTTTAATAGCCTGTGTAATCGATTCAGGCTTAATTTTTCGCACTTAAATCACCTCAATATAGGACCTAAAATCATTATAACATACCGCTATAAAAGGATGAAAACCCTTTTATATATTTAATGTATTTTTACTTGCACAAGTTCATACCTTTTGATATAATGACTTAGCGATAAACTTACTATGATGTCACAATCATGGCGGAAGGAGAATTATAATGAAAAAAGACATTCATCCTAAGTATAAAAAGGTGAAAGCAGTTTGTACAACTTGCGGAAACGAGTTTGAAACAGGATCTGTACTTGATGAGGTTCGTGTTGATACATGTTCCAATTGTCACCCATTTTATACAGGAAAACAAAAACACGGAAAAACAGCTGGCCGTGTCGAGCGTTTTAATCAACGTTATGGCTTAAAAAAAGACAATAAATAATGACTAAAAAGGCCACGTTAAAGTGGCCTTTTCCATTCTTAGTATCTAAGGGGGATTTGTGATGCCGAACCGATTAAAAGAAGGATCTATTGAAATAATCACCGGCCCTATGTTTGCTGGTAAAACTGAAGAATTGTTAAGGCGTATTAAACGATTAGAATATGCGAAAAAGAATATTATATTATTCAAACCGGTTATAGATAATCGTTATGCTGAAAATGAAGTGGTTTCCCATAACAAAAACAAAGCGCAATCTATCAATATTCAAACCGCTGAAGAAATATTAAAACATGTGAATAAAACCATCGATGTTGTTTGTATTGATGAAGTGCAATTTTTAGATGAAGCCGTCGTAAAAGTTATTGAACATTTAGCGAATAATGGGATTACAGTAATCGTTAGTGGCCTTGATACTGATTTTAGAGGAGAGCCATTTTCGATGATGCCTACCTTGTTATCATTAGCTGAACGGGTGTATAAGTTATCTGCTATTTGTTTAAAGTGTGGTCAACCCGCAACAAAAACCCAACGTATTATTGATGGAAAACCCGCTAAATATTTTGATCCTATTGTATTAATTGGCGCTGAAGAAAACTATGAGGCAAGATGTCGAAGCTGTCATAGAGTTTATAGAAAACCAACACCTTATAAAGGAAAAATAACTTAGTGGATTCAACCCATAAAAAATACATGCGTCTTGCCATAGAAGAAGCATCAAAAGCAGCGGATAAATTAGAAGTACCTGTAGGCGCAATCATCGTCTATGAAAATGAAATTATTGGCAGAGGCCATAATTTAAGAGAAACCTTGAATTTGAGTAAAGCACATGCTGAGATGATTGCGATTGAAGAAGCAAACCATCATTTAAAATCTTGGAAATTGGATCATTGTACGATGTATGTAACGTTAGAACCCTGTCCTATGTGCACAGGCGCAATCATTCTTTCAAGAATTAAGAATGTATATTATGGTGCTACCGATCATAAAAATGGGGCTTTAGCATCGGGTGTTAATATGTTTGAAGGCGATTACTCGCATAAAGTATCGATCACTGGTGGGATATTAAAAGAAGAGATAAGTACCATGATGAAAAGTTTTTTTAAGACTTTACGGAATCAATAAAATATTGTATAGTATATTAGGAAATGATCTCTTATCAATCATCTCCATCCAATAAGTGACGGTGAACCAGGTCAGGCCGGGAACGGAGCAGCCTTAAACTTGTTATTTATGTGGGTGGAGATGCTTGATGAGAGATTTTCTATTATAAAAGAAGGGGTTCAATATGGAATTAAAACCTGGTAAAAAAGCAATCTTTTTAGACTTAGATGGGACAATCATCGATCACGAAAGCTATAGTATTTCTCCCTTAACCAAACAAGCCATCAAAGAAGCGCAAAAAAACGGTCATTTGGTTTCTATAGCCACAGGCCGTCCACCATCTTTATTTTATGGAATACCAGAAAAATTATCTATCAATAGTGTGATTGCGGCAAATGGTCGTTATGTTAAACACGAAGATAAAATCCTTTATGAAGATGTTATTGATCGAAAAATACTAGATTCCTTTGTGGAATATGTTCAAAAATTAGGGATTGATCTTGCGTTTATCTCAGGAGAAAAATATGCGATGAATGATCATTTGACAGATCTACCTGAAAAGTTTTCTAATAATTTTAATTTAGAAATTCCCACCGTCATAAAAGATTTTCACAAAAACCATAATGTTTTACAAATGGTTATGTTTTATGATGGGGATAATCTAGATCACTTTAAAAAAGCTTTCCCTGAACTTGATTTTAATGTGTCATGCGAGTATGGGATCGATATAAATTATCAAAAAGGCATGAAAGATATTGGGGTTAAAAAATTGATTGAGCATCTTGGGATCGATATTAAAGACACCATTGCGATTGGGGATGGATTTAACGACCAATCAATGATTGAATTAGCCGGGGTCGGCGTTGCGATGGGTAATGCTTATGAACCCGTTAAAAAATCCGCTGATATGGTCACAAAACCAGTCAGTGAAGATGGTGTCTACCACGCGTTTAAAACCCTTGGAATCATTTAAAGAAATGGCAATGCCTTTACGTTTACATTCAAGCCATTTCATAATAAAATAACACTGAAATAGGTGATGAATATGTATGATGTAATAGTAATTGGTGGCGGACATGCAGGCAGTGAAGCTGCTTTGGCCGCCGCTAGAATGAATAAAAAAACCCTGCTTGTCACAGGGAACATAGATTATATCGCATCAATGCCTTGTAACCCTTCCATTGGAGGCCCTGCTAAAGGCATTGTTGTAAGAGAAATAGATGCACTTGGAGGAGAGATGGGTTTAAATGCTGATCAAACCCAAATCCAAATGCGTCTTTTAAACTATTCAAAAGGTCCAGCCGTAAGAGCCTTAAGAAGTCAATCGGATAAATTGTTATATCCTAAGCGAATGAAAGAAACCATTCTTTCACAAAAAAATTTAGAAACGTTAGAAGAGTATGTTGAAAAACTGATTATAGAAAATAATAGTGTTTTAGGCGTGCAAACAAAATCAGGCAAGATTTTAAAAGCGAAAAAAACAATCGTTACAACAGGGACATTTTTAAATAGTTTAATTTTAGTAGGAGATCAAAAAACTTCAGAAGGTCCAGAAAAACAAAAACCGTCTACTGGTCTATCGCCTCAACTAAAAAAATATGGGTTTACTTTAAGTCGATTAAAAACAGGGACCCCTCCTAGAGTGAAAAAAGATACTATCGATTATTCTAAAACAACCATTCAACCAGGGGATGAAACATTAAGATACTTTAGCTACTATAACGAACATCCTTACGATATTAAAGCTCAGCATCCGTGCTACTTAACCTATACCTCTTTAAAAACGCATGCGATTATTAATGAAAACTTGAATAAATCATCCATGTATAGTGGTGTAGTAGAAGGGGTTGGCCCTAGATATTGTCCATCCATTGAAGATAAACTTGTTAGATTTAACGACAAACCGAGGCACCAAATCTTCTTAGAACCCGAAAGTCAATTTACCGATGATATTTATATCCAAGGTTTTTCTACCTCTATGCCTCATGATGTACAAGAAGAAATGGTGAAAAGCATTCCGGGTTTAGAACATGCAAAAATCACTCAATATGCTTACGCTATTGAATATGATGCGATTGACGCAAGACAACTTTGGCCTACTTTAGAAACCAAACCACTTAAAAACTTATATTTAGCAGGACAAATCAATGGAACGTCTGGATATGAAGAAGCTGCGGGTCAAGGCTTGATGGCAGGCATTAACGCTTCATTAGCGGTTGAAGAAAAGTCACCTTTAATCTTAAGAAGAGATGAAGCGTATATAGGCGTTTTGATTGATGACCTTGTTACTAAAGGAACCATTGATCCTTACCGACTTTTAACATCAAGAGCGGAACACCGTTTGTTATTAAGGCATGATAATGCTGATAGTAGGTTATTAGAAAAAGGGTACGATGTTGGTTTAGTAAACGAAGAAAAGTATCAAAAATATATCCAAAAGCAAAATGATATCAAAGTACTTAAAGAAAAACTACAAGCTTTCTTTTTATATCCAAAAGCAGAGACACTGAAAAAACTTGAAACAATTCATACAACCCCAATTAAAGGAAAGACATCATTTTATGATTTATTGAAAAGACCTGAAGTGAACACACAAGACGTGTTGGTGTTTGATGAAGGACTTAATGTCTTTTCCAAAGAAGTAATGGAACAAGTAGAAATTGATATTAAATATGAGGGGTATATAAAAAAAGCAAGAACCCAAGCAAATAAACTAAAAAGACAAGAGTCGTATTCAATTCCTAAAGAAATCGATTATGCTAAGCTAAGTAATTTAGCGCATGAAGCAAGAGAAAAATTGATTAAAATTAGACCATTAACACTTGGACAAGCCTCTAGAATTAGTGGAGTCAACCCTAGTGATATAGCAATTCTAAGTGTGCACTTAAAAACATTGAATGCGCAAAAACACTAACTTAAACGGAATGTCTTAGGCATTCCGTTATTTTATTTTAAAAGCATATCGATTGTGATAAAATGATTTCAAGGTGATAATAGTGGACTTTAAAAAACTTATAGCCTCTTCATTAGGCATTCAATTAACCAACCATCAACTCAATCAGTTTGAACTATACTTTGAAACCTTAGTTGAATGGAATCAAAAAATGAATTTAACAGCGATCACAGAAAAAGAAGCGGTTTATCATAAACATTTTTATGATTCGCTTTGTTTAATTAAGGCTTATTCATTAAATGATCAAAATATTTTAGATGTAGGAAGTGGTGCTGGTTTTCCGAGTATCCCTTTAAAGATAGTTTACCCGCAATTAAAAATTACCATTATTGATGCGTTAAAAAAACGCATAACATTTTTAGATACATTAGTTAATAAATTGGATTTAAAAGGCGTTAATCTCATCCATGGTAGAGCTGAAACATTCGACGCTAAAGAAACTTTTGATATTGTAACTGGAAGAGCAGTAGCAAAACTCAATGTTTTAAGTGAACTTTGTCTACCATTCGTTAAAGAAAACGGATATTTTTTAGCTTATAAAGGGTCTGATGTCAAAGAAGAAATTGACCAAGCAAAAAATGCAATAACTATATTAAAAGGAAATATTATAAAAAGTATTCAGTTCAAAGTATTTAATGAACAAAGAGCAATCATTGTTATCCAAAAACTAAGTAAAACCCCCAAAAAATATCCAAGGCAATTTAAAAAAATTAAGTCTAATCCTTTATAAATAGTGGTGATGCATTATGGATGCAAGTTTTAATTTAAATCAAGAACGACAGTTCCAAATCTACAAAATGGAATCTGAACATTTAAGAAAGAAAACTATTATTATAAATATTATTCTTTTGGTACTGCTTTTTCCAATTGTATCGACTTTATATGTATATGATGTCGGTTTTTTAGATATTTCAATCTATATATTAACCTTTTTATTTTTAATTGTTGTGAATCTTGTTTTTTATCATTACATTCACCTACTACCCAACATCCGACTATCAATGTATATTACTGCGATTGGTCTTTACATCATTACCAATTCGTTTATATTAGATATTTCTACGCCTAGTGTTTTTACAATGCTTTTTTTAACGTATGCAATTATTTCTATATATCAAGATTTTAAAATATCTATTTTCAACAGTGGATTATTGTTTTTAAGCGGTCTTGTCATCCTTTTTATATACTCAGATATGTTCTTAGTTAGCGATCCACTCTCTCCAATCATTCTTTATGTATTTTCATTCTTGGTCATATTTATTGCTCTATTATTGGTTTCATCATTTGTACTCATTAAACGAAAAAACCATTTTTATCAACAAGTCTCTGAAGCCAAAGAAAACGAATATAAATATATCGAACTTTTATTTAAAATTCAAGAAAAATATCGCGAAAACACAACTAATTACGAGTCATATTATGAAAAATTAGAATCATTTAGCGAAGCGTTAAGTAATACAATAGGAATGGAAAATATTTTTAAAGAGAGAATAGCTGTGTTAAAAGATTTAGGTAAACTCAAAACAAAAACTGTTTATAAAAAATATTCAGATTATACACTCCCTGACCTTGAAGAACTCAAACAAATGGAAATAACCACCCACAAAAAAATTTCTTATATTGCATTTAAGATGGCACAAGCTTCAAAGATAAAACCAGAACAAAATGAACTTTTATTTGAAAAAAGTCTACCAACTTTAAACGATATAGAGGATGATTTAGATGTTAAAGTAACGGTTTTTTCTGTCTTTTATTTACTATTAAGAATCGGGGGTTTTTACATTGAGCCATTATCTCATGATGAAATAATGACTATAATTAGTAGTGAATCCTTTAACGGTTTGGTGGATGAATTTGTATTAAGCGTTGCTTTGAACAATAAAGAATCTTTTGAAAATATTATCACCAAGTACTACAAAAGTGGTGATGTAAAATGAAAGATTTAATAAGAAAAATTCAACGAAGTGAATTTCTAACATTAAATGAGTTGTTAAGAGTCAAAGTAACAGTTGTTATGTTTTTCTTGTTGTTTTTTGGCGCGTTTATTATACCTATTTCATTCTTTGAAAACCTAGGGTTAGGAATAAGAATTATTGTACCAACAACGTTTATATTGCTATTTACTATAACTTTCTTGTTATTGATGTTTGATAAATCACGAGTCGCCATGCATTTTAGTATATACACTTTTATTGGACTGACCGTGTATTATGTTGGTGGTTCGGGTCAATTATATGGCTTCTTTTTACTTTTTATTACTTTAACGGTTATCATATTCTTTCAAGATATTACAACCTATATTATCTACGGTGGAGCATTAACTATTTACGGAGTAATCTTTATTCAAATTAGTGAAGAAGTTATTATAAATCTACCAGACGAGCTTGTTGGGTTCTCAGCAAGCATTTATCAAATAATATTAATTGCCTTTTTTGTCATTTATTTACTTCAGTTCATATTGACTGATACATTTAACGAAAGTTTAAACGAGGATTACTTAAAAACATCAAAAGCCAACAAACTATATTTAGATTATATCGTGAAATACACACGAGAACTACAAGATAGAAATGATGTAACACCCTTACAAGAAGATAACAAATTCAAAAAAACTACACGTGATTTGGCTGTATTAATTAATCAAGAATTAGCTGAACCATCCGATAATATTGAAGAAGTAGTTGAGTACTATTTTTTCATACATAAATACGAACTGAAAAGAATTTTGAAAAGCGAAAATATTAGCAAATCAGCATTAAAATATGCAAAATCATTTGAGAAATTTAGAATAGATCGAAATAGTGATTTATTAAGTCTTTGCTTTAAAACAGAATTTCAATTACGAGACGGTTTGTCAGTCTATATACAAAGATATAACCAAAAAATCGACAAGTTATTTACCAATAGAACAAACAAAATAATCGCTTTATCAATAATCTATTTAATATTAAACAACCAAATAACCCAAGTGGATCAATGGGGAAGAGTTAATAAAATATTAAACCATGATGAAATTTTAAAATTAGTAAATAATAAAGATATAAGAGAATTTTTAACATTTGAAGATGTTAATTTCATATCAAAAAATGCTCAAGTATTCAAAGAAACACTATAAATAATGAACAAGTATAATATTTACGAGGTGTAACATGGGAAAAATTTTAGCAGTAAGCAATCAAAAAGGCGGAGTTGGCAAAACTACAACCAGTGTAAATTTGGCCAGTTCGCTATCTTATTTAGGTAAAAAAGTACTGTTAGTTGATGTTGATCATCAAGCTAACGCAACCACTTTTATGGGTGTTAACAGATCTAATTTAGAATATACTGTTGCGGATATATTTATGGAATATATTAGTATAAATCAAGCTGTTGTATCTATAGATAGTGTCAATGTAGATATATTGCCTGCTCGTTTTGAGATGTCGAATATTGAAGGAAAAATAATGAATCATCAAAACAAGGATTATATATTGTCAAATGCGCTTGAATTAGTTAGGGATAATTATGATTTCATTATTATTGATTGTCCGCCATCTTTGGGGATAGTTACACTCAATGCTTTAATCGCATCAGATAGTGTTCTTATACCAGTTCAGTGTGAATTTCTTGCTTTAGACGGATTAACTCAATTACTTAACACAATTAGATTAATTCAAAAGAAAATCAAACACACTCAGAGAAAATTAACGATAGAAGGTGTTTTATTAACAATGCTGGATACTAGAAGCAATATTGGTTACGAAGTAATAAATGAAGTAAAAACTTACTTTAAAGAAAAAGTGTTTAAAACAATTATCCCTAGAAATGTAAAAGTATCTGTTGCTCCGAGTTATGGATTGCCTGTTACAGAGTATTCGCCCAGATCTAAAGGTTCAATTAGTTATCAAAATCTGGCAAAGGAGATTGTAAGGAATAATGATAAAGAAAAATAAGGAATATCTTGGTAGAAAAATATTAGATTTAATAGAAGAAAATGATATAAAAATTGTTGATAATGAAGAAGTTTATGATATTGAGTTAGAAAGAATATCTCAAAATCCTAATCAACCGCGGACATACTTTAATGAAGCTTCGCTTAATGAGTTGGCAAGATCTATTGAAAAACATGGAGTTATTCAGCCAGTTATATTAAAACCTGAGAATGATGGCTTATTTACCTTAATTGCTGGTGAAAGAAGAGTAAGAGCCTCAAAAATAGCTAAAAAACAAACTATACCTGCTATAGTAAGAGACTATGATTTGAAAAATTCAATTGAATTATCCGTTTTAGAGAATCTTCAAAGAGAAGATTTAACTTCTATCGAAGAAGGTATAGCATATAAAACCATTACTTCAAAACTTGATATTTCACATGCTAAATTAGCAGAACAGCTTGGTAAAAGCCGTTCACATATTACGAATATGATTGGTTTAGTGAATCTTCCTGAATATATAATTAAAGCTTTAAATGAAGGAAAAATATCCATGGGTCATGCTCGAGTAATGAGTAAGATAAAAAGTACTAAAGTATTGGAATTATTATTTAATAAATTAATCAACAATAACTGGAGTGTTAGAGAGTTAGAAAAAGCTGTTAGGGATTTAAGAAATCAAAATGAAAATAACGTTTATAAAGATATTCGAGTTAGTAAGTTAAATAAAATCTTTAAAAACAGCTCTCAAGTTGATGTAAAAAATAACAAACTTATTATTGAATTTCAGAATAAAACTAAGCTCGATGATTATATTAATTCATTAATTGCTGGTGATGATAATGAATGAAAAGTTAGATTTAGGAACGAAAGTACATATGCGTAAAAAACATGCGTGTGGCAGTTTTATATGGGAAATAGTTCGGTTTGGTGCGGATGTTAAATTAAAGTGCTTAGGGTGCGGTCGTATCATTATGCTTGAAAGACCTAAGTTTATTAAAAACATTAAAAAGGTTATAGATAATGATGAATGAGTTAGTAAACAAAATTATTAAATTTAGAGATAGTAGAGGCTGGGATGAGACTGATACACCAGAAAATATGGTCAAGTCATTAGTGATAGAAGCGTCTGAGTTATTGGAAAATTTTCAATGGGGAGAAATTAGTTATAATCAGAAAAATGTTGAAGAAGAACTAGCAGATATTACTATTTTATTGTTAGCTTTAGTGCACGATTTGAATCTAGATTTAGAACAAATCGTGGACTTAAAACTCAAAAAAATAGCAAAAAAATATCCTGTTAAAAATTAGTCTTGCTTTTTGGGTTTAATTAGTATAAAATGTTACTTGCGTGTTTGGAGGGGTAGCGAAGTGGCTAAACGCGGCAGACTGTAAATCTGCTCCCTCAGGGTTCGGCGGTTCAAATCCGTCCCCCTCCACCAATATGGGCTATAGCCAAGTGGTTAAGGCATCGGACTTTGACTCCGACAACGGTGGTT
>CAYZOR010000011.1:0-1171 GCA_964479895.1 uncultured Candidatus Izemoplasmatales bacterium
GTTCCTAATACCGTTGAAACGATTGAATATGGCGCGTTTTATGGAACTTATGACCTTCATACTTTTACCTTTGAAGAAGACAGTTCATTAACGTATTTTGGTGGGTATCAATTTGATAGTAACCGCGAGATTACATCAATTGAACTTCCAGAGACTGTTGAATATTTTGGTTTCGGAATGTTTAGAGATGCAACAAACGTAGAAACCGTATATTTCAACGACTCTTTAGAAGAAATTGGAAATTTTGCGTTTGCTGGAAGTAGTGTTGAGACACTTGAATTACCAAGTAGTCTAAAAGCCATTGGACAAAGTACGTTTAATGAAGCGACAAATCTTGAAACCCTTATGGTTCCAGCCGCAGTTGAAAGTATTGGATCTAGAGCGTTTTATGAGGCTGAAAATTTTAGAGAGATTACATTTGAAGATGGATCACAACTTGAATCAATGGGTAGTAGTGTGTTTGCTTACTCAGCAATTGAAACCTTAGACTTACCTGAACAACTAAAAACCATTGATGCCAATACTTTTAGAAGTACTCCCCAGCTAGAATACGTTAACTTTGAAGGCAACGTTCCAAAAGGCTTTAGTGTTAAAGATGGTGCATTATTTAATGAAGATATGACGATGCTTTATCACTACCCTGCCGCAAATGGAGAAACTTCATATACCATTCCTGAAACAGTAACAGCCATTGCAAGCTATGCGTTTATGTTCCATCAAACATTATTTGAAGTGAATCTTCCTTCGAACTTAGAAGAAATAGGATACAGTAGTTTTAGAGAAATGGATACCTTAGGATCGATCACTATCCCAGACTCAGTCACAACGATTTATCGAAATGCTTTTAGAGATACAGAATCACTCATCACCTTAAATATCAGTGTCAATAGTTCGTTAGAAGATATTAAGGCCTGGGCATTTATGAATACTCGTATATCTTCTGTCACATTGCCGCCTTCTTTAAACGAAGTGCATTCTCAATCATTTAGAAATAATGAAAACTTAGAAACAGTAAGAGCCTATGAATATTTTAGATTAGGTCTATTCGTATTTGATGACACACACGAAGATCTTGTGATCACTGTTCCAAATGGTGATAGAGATGAATTCTTATGGCAAACTACATCCCCATGGCAAGATTATTCACACCGAATAGAAGAAAGAGATTAAC
>CAYZOR010000011.1:1271-23258 GCA_964479895.1 uncultured Candidatus Izemoplasmatales bacterium
CCTTGTTCCCATATTAAAATAATCACAATCGACCAAAGCACCCCACTCATATTAGAAGAAATGCCTTCAATAACCCCTTTAGACCCACCGCCTAAAGCATCATATGTTGCCCATCCTAAAAACGCCGCAGGAACAAGCCCGTATAGATTAAATCCTAAGTCTAAAGATGCATAGTATTCATAAGCAAACGTAAAAATACCGGCCACGAAAAAAATACTAACCGTCAATGCCACAATAAATTTATCCATTTTCATAATGTTCACCTTGCTTTATATAATTTGTCATTTACATTGATATATTTCTATATCATTGGGAAAATCGAAATAAAAAATTGAATCAAATACGTTCAATAACTTTTATTACATATTGAATAGTGTAATGGATATCGTCATAATATTCAACAAATATAGCATGTGAAAGCCTTTTTAAGACTTTTTATGGCGCTTTGTTTAGGGCGAATTAGCACTTGATAAATAAGGAATTATATTGAATCTATCTTATTGTTATCTATTAAAAACTCACTATCATTTGATAGTGAGTAAATAACGGTTATCTTAACAATGACCCCAAATATATTTTATTTAGTGCGAGCACTAACCCTAAAATTATAGCGCCCAATGTAATATAAATAGTTAAGAATATAGAAGTATTTAATAGGTCTAAGTTTTCAATGATTCCCATCATAATAAACAAAATCCCTAAAGTAAATTGAGTGAGTGCAGTATATCTTTTAAACTGTTTATACTTCTGTTTGTTTAACCGTGGTTTAACATTTTTATAAAACTTATCCGTTCTCAAATGTTCAATCCCGATGATGAAAAATGCAATGCCTAAAAATATTTGTGCAAACATTGTATTCTCCTAAAGATTTTTTAAAGCGTTAATGTCGTCTTCTTCTAAGACTTTAACCATGCCCGGTTTAAGGGTCTCATCTAACAAAAGGTTCCCTATCGCGATTCTTTTTAACGCGATCACTTCATACCCAAGGTAAGCATACATGCGTTTGACTTGATGAAATTTACCTTCTTTAATTTGAATCACGGATCGTTGTTTGTTTTGTGAGCGTATTATTGGCGTGGCTGGGGTATATAAAACGCCTTTGCCATCTTCTATAGACATTGGCTCTTTAAGCTTTTCAATGTCATCGACTGGTTTATCGGTAAAAACTTCATAGGTTTTATACACCGATTTAGAGGGACTAATGATATCGTGGATTAATTTGCCATCAGTGCTTAAAACAATTAACCCTTCGGTATCTAAATCAAGTCTCCCGGCAATATTTAAATCAAAGCGTTGATAATCGGTCGGTAGATCTTCAAAAACCGTTGGATGCAAATCATCATGATTGGCAGAGACAACCCCTTTTCTTTTATTCATCATTAAGGTTAGAGTGTCATAATATGTAATGGTCTGATGCCCGATTTTTAACGCATCTTTCGTAGGGTCTATATGCTTAGAAACATCTTTAATGACTTCTCCATTCACAGTAATTAAGCCTTCTTTTGCGAATTTCTTCGCTTCTTTTCGGCTACAATATTTTAAATTTGATAACACTTTATCAATTCTCATAATGAACTCCTATAATCTAAAAAAGGGAAAACTCCCTTTTTTATTTAAACGATTGAGCGAGTTTATAAATCGAAACTCCGCTTATTTTATACCATGCTTTATCAATGCGTTTTTCTTCCGCAATATTACGAATAATACTTCTAAATGTTTGGTAGTTTTTTTGAAACGTTTCTTTATCTATTTTCTTATGTTTGGCTTGTTCGACTTGATGGAAAAATTGAATTAAAAAATCAATTTCATCCACCGAATACATCGAATAATCGATGGGATAATCCATTTTAGTCTCCAAATGAAATTCCAATGGCTTTAGCAGCGTTAACTATTTGGCCGTCACTATCCACATATTTTGCGCCACCTTTTGAGGTTTCCCCAACGTCGCCACTTCCAACAACGTCTTCTAAATCAACATGCGTAATTTGTCTGCCTGAATAGCGCACCATTTTTCCGCCGCCACCTTGCATTAAAGTATCAACCGCAGAGACACCAAAGCGTTGAGCGAGTGTGCGGTCAAATGTAGAAGTGATTCCACCGCGCTGTAAGTATGAAAGGTTTGTATAACGGACTTCTTGGTCGCCTAAAAGGTCGCTCAATTCATCTTTAATTCTTTCACCAACCCCACCAAGTCTCATGGTATCGGCGGAATCTTCAATGGTTTCACGAACATGAATTTTTCCGTCTTTAGGTTTCGCGCCTTCACTGACCACAATAATACTGAAATATTTTCCTTCTTTACGGCGTTCTTTAATTTTAGACGCAACTTTTCTTAAATCATAAGGAATCTCTGGGATTAAAATCGCATCAGCGCTTCCTGAGAATCCACCTTCTAAAGCAAGCCACCCCGTATGGCGCCCCATCACTTCAACGACCAATACACGATCATGCGAAGCTGCGGTTGTGTGCACTTTATCTAAGGCGTCTGTAATGTTGGTTAATGCTGTGTTGTAGCCAAACGTTACATCGGTTGATGGTAAATCATTATCAATTGTTTTTGGGACCCCTACAACTGGAATTCCTTTACGGTTAAAATCACGTGCAGAGGTTAAGGTTCCATCGCCACCAATGACAATTAACGCATCGACCCCTTCTTTTTTCATGTTTTCTACCGCCACGTCACTCACATCTTTGTAAGTCACGTTGCCTTGCTCATCAACCATTCTATAGTTAAATAAATTGTCTTTGTTTGAAGATTTTAAGATGGTTCCCCCTTGATGGGTAATACCTGATACCGTTTCGTGGTTTAACGAGATAAAATCATTGTTATATAGTCCAAAATAGCCGCGCATATAACCCACGACTTCAACGTTATATTTAGTGAGTGCAGTTTTTGTCGCGGCACTAATAACAGCGTTTAACCCACTACAATCTCCACCGCCAGTAATAATTCCTATTTTATTAATTGGTTTCATATCTTTCCTCCATGTATAAATCGATTCATAGTCATTATACTTGGTATTGGGAATACTCTCAACATATAAGACTCGATGAAAACGTTTTACTTTAACGTTTTCATCGTTTATTTTTAAAACTTGGTATATTTGCTTAATTATTTGCTTTACTATGTGTTTTTCCTTTAATTTTTGCTATAATATCACCGAGGTGAACGAATATGATAACAATGAAAGATATTATCCGTGAAGGCCACCCTTCATTAGAAACAAAAGCCTTAGAGGTTTCTTTGCCCCTCGATCAAGAAACCAAAGAAACATTAAAGGCGATGCGCCAGTTTTTGCTCAATTCACAAGATGAAGAAATCAGAGAAAAATACGAATTGCGTGAAGGCGTCGGATTGGCTGCGCCACAAATCAATATTTTAAAACGCATGCTTGTGATTTATACTTTAGATGAAAAACATGAAACGCTTCATGATTATGTAATGGTTAACCCAAAAATCATATCGCATTCTAAAGAAGAAACTTACATGCCAGGTGGCGAAGGCTGTTTAAGCATTGACAGAGCTGTTGAAGGGCTTGTCCCGCGCTATAAAAAGGTAACGGTAGATACGTACTTATATGACGTTGAAACCGAGTCGTTATCACGCGAAAAGGTCCGTTTAAGAAACTTTCCAGCCATTGTCTTCCAACATGAACTTGATCATTTAAATGGCATTTTATTCCCTGAAAAAGTGAAAGAAAGTTTACCAAACATTGAACCCGTTCAATTTAAACCTATAGAAAATGATGAAATCAATTCCAAGGAGGAAATGTAATGAAATTATTTATTGATACAGCCAATGTATCCCACATCAAAGAAATTGCGGAGTTAGGAATCTTAAGTGGTGTTACCACTAACCCTACATTAGTTGCCAAAGAAGGTAGAGATTTTAAAGAGGTATTAAAAGAAATTACGGCCTTAGTCGATGGACCCATAAGCGGCGAGGTTATCTCTTTAAAAGCTGAAGAAATGGTTGAAGAAGGTAGGGAAATTGCTAAGATGCATCCTAATATGGTGGTTAAAATCCCGATGACTAAAGATGGATTAAAAGCGGTTAAAACCTTATCACAAGAAGGCATTCAAACGAATGTGACGTTAATCTTTAGTGCCAACCAAGCTTTATTCGCTGCCTTAGCAGGCGCAACGTACGTGAGTCCGTTTGTCGGAAGATTAGACGATACCTTACATGATGGTATCAGTGTTGTTGAAGATATTCGCGACATTTTTGATATTTATGGCCTTGATACAGAGATCATTAGTGCTTCCATTAGAAACCCTAGACAATTAGCCGCAAGCGCTAAGGCTGGCGCACATATTGCGACGGTGCCTTATGATGTCTTTGAAAAATCCTTCAAACACCCATTAACGGATAAAGGGATTGACGCCTTTTTAAGTGATTGGGAAAAAGTCTTTGGGAAAAAATAAATATGTCTTTGCATAAATTTGAAGCCAAACTTCTAAATGGACGTTCTGTGAATCTAAGCGATTACGAAGGCAATGTCATCTTAGTTGTGAATACCGCATCAAAATGTGGGTTCGCAAAACAGTTTAAAGCCTTACAAGAACTTTATAGAGACTATAAAAGTGAAGGATTTGTTGTCTTAGGGTTCCCAAGTGATCAGTTTAAAAATCAAGAACATAGTGACTCAGATAAAATCCAAGAAGCTTGCCAAGTTAATTACGGGGTTGAGTTTCCAATGTTTGAAAAAATATTGGTTAATGGTCCAAAAGCACATCCTTTATTCAAATGGTTAAAAAATCAAAAAGGATCAATCTTTGGACAAAAAATAAAATGGAACTTCACCAAGTTTTTAATTGATCGAAACGGTCAAGTTGTTAAACGCTATTCTCCGATGAAAGACCCTGATAAAATGCGTGTAAAAATCGCTAAACTACTCGGATAAAACAAAAACCATATCGATTGGATATGGTTTTTTTCTATGCTTGTTGGGCCATTTTCATATTTCTTTTAACGTAATAAGCAGCCAGTTGAACTTGTACAATATAAGCCAAGCCAATCACCAAAGCCACTTCAGGACCTACCCCCTCAAACGCTGTGAGCGCAATCGCTAAAGCAGGAGATAGCGAACGAATCATTGTGCCATTCATTAAAGCAACTCGGTCTTCAAAACTAAAGAGTTTTACACCGATAAAATGAATGCCTATGATCATGATGCCATACCCTAATATTAAAGGCATTAATATGAGGGGAATCATTGAAGGGTTATTAAATAGCATTTCACTTCTTAGAGCCATTACAATCGTTATAAGAATCACCACAAATAATGTTGAAAATAGCGGGAAAACGGGTTTGATCGATTGATTAAATGTTGTTGAACCAAATCTTTTTTTAAGGACCAATTGGGTAATGAAGCCTAAAGCCATTGGAATAAACACAATAATCATGATTTGGTTAAAGATTTGTGAAAATGGAAGATTAATAGATTCACCTAAAAAGAAATTAATATAAAAAGGCGCCAATAAACCACCAAGCATTAAACCAATCACAATCATTCTGATCGCTTCTTTTACATTCCCTTTACTCATGACCGTCCATGACACTGTCATCCCAGATGTTGGCAAAAGCGCAATGAGTAAAATTGCCAATCTTAAATAAATCGCATCGCTAAAAAAGATCAGTCCAAACGCATACGCCATCAACGGTAAAACAATAAAATTTATAAGCTGCGTTGTCAACTGCAAGCGGATATTGCCTTTTTGAAAAAGGGAATTAAAATCCAAGGTTACCATCATTGGATACACCATTAAGAAACTTAAAACACTTACAGCGCTTCTTAAAGGATCAACGTCAAATAACTGACCGATCATTAATCCTAGTATCATTCCTAATATAATTGAAAGGACCAAACGTTTTTTGATCCACTTTAAGGGCATTAACATAATAATCGCCTCCAAACACCGTAATTTTAAAAGGTTGGAGGCGATTTTTCAATTGAAATGCTTTTTATGTTTGTGTTCTAACCGTTATGCAAGGGTTTTTCTTTCCTTCTTCACCCAGTTTTTAATACGTGATAAAGAAACGCGTTCTTTTTCTAAAATAGAACGATAGCTTCTTTCCCCATTAATAACGCTTCTAGCGAGTTCGCGTTTTTTACTTTCACTAAGTTTTTTGATGGCTAGTTCTTTTGCCATTTTCTTCGTCAAGCCTTCACGACCAAATACTTTGTATAATAAATACCAGTCTTTAATCGTCTCATGGTAAACGCCATAATCTTTCGCTAAGTCTTTATAGGTTTTCCCTTCTTCTTTTAACCTACAAATCTTATATTTAAAATTAAAATGGTAGGCTTGATTTTTATTTTGTCTACTTTTCATATTAGATGCGGTCATATTATACACTCTTACAATCGATTTAGTTTTTAATTCACTGAGCTCAATATCGCATTTGCTTTCATGTTTGCATACTGAATAAAGCGGTCTTACATAAATGATTTCACTTTCATCAATCGTTTGTTTTAAGACGACTTCCATTTTTAAAGCATAATCCACTTCTTTATGGATCGGAAGTTGCATTCTTGAATGCGTTATTAAGTGGTTTTTTATATCTCTTCTAAATTGTTTTTCATTATCCATCTTATGAACAAATGATAATGAAATGTGATCTCTTTCGTTGATTCTTTGAGCAATATCACTTTCATAAAACTTCAAAAGAAAATGGTTGTTCGAATCCGGTAACACCACACCATTGACAAGCTCTAAGGTGTTTTTAGGTTTTTTATACCCGATTAATAAATATGGCGCATTGAAACGATATGATACTCTTCTTGTGACATCAAACATGGAGGATCCCTCCTTTATTTTATACTTTCATTATAATGCCCTGTTTTAAAAAAACAAAGCTTTTTATCATTTCATTAGGGGGAATTGTTTTATGCGCACTAAAAGCGAAGGATGCGATCTGAAGAATTGAGTGTAAAGTGCGTGATAATATTTATCATCGGTTGTTTTATTTAATTGTATTAACGCTTGATAGAGTCCCTTCTCATAGGGTGTATGAAACGCATGGGCATCCGCTTCAAATTCTTGATGATGTAAAAGTCTTAAAAACACAATGCTAAAAAGACGCAACGCCACATAATTCATCAAAGAAACGGTAACCCAAAACGTAACATCAAAGAGCGTTTCATAAAAAAATTCATGAAATATAATATTTTTCGCTAACAATAAAACAAGCATAATACCTGAAACGACCACTCGTTTTCTAAGATGGTTGTTCACGCCATGGCCAATTTCATGCGCCATAATCCCTTCAACTTTCTTTGAAGGCATGCGGATGAGTAATCCTTTAGATAAAAACATCGCCGTAAAATGTCTGATATTAAATAAAAGAGCGTTCGTTCCTAAAAACATTTTACGTGAGTCAATCATATAGACATCACGCTTATTCATAACCCCTTTAAAAAAGGAATCTTCTAAGTTATGTATAAAGGGTGTGAACTTGAACTTCTTTTTAAGAGAATTCAGGGTTTTAGGCACGATGATAGCGATCATTAAAAACAACGTAACCACTAATAAACCAACCAATAATATAGGGTGAATCAACACAAAAAAGCCGAGTTGAAAAAGTCCAAAGACCACTATGAAAACCCCAAGTTTCCCCATCGATTGACCCAGATTAACGATGATATATTTAATGCCTTTAACCCTGAAAAGTTCAAACATGATAAGCCCTATAATAAACGCAATACTTAAAAAAGGCAAAAGCCTTAAATCATTGTAATATACCGTCAATATAAAAACAATCATAAATATTCTAAAACTTATGCGCCTAATCTGTGAAACATAAACATAGCGTCTTGAAGGCATCCTTAAATTTAAACCAATCAACACACTCTCACCCATTAAAAAGGCAACACTTAAAAAGGCAAACAGACTTAACAAAAAACTCATTCGCCAATAATTTTAATGAGCACACGTTTTTTTCGCATGCCATCAAACTCCCCGTAAAAGATTTGTTCCCAAGGCCCAAAATCTAAAGCCCCATCACTCAGCGCAACCATCACTTCGCGACCCATGATTTGACGCTTAATATGGGCATCCGCATTGTCTTCGTACGTAAAGTTATTATGATCATATTGATCATAGGGTTTTTCTGGCGCTAAGCGCTCTAAAAACCGTTCAAAATCATTATGAAGCCCACTTTCATCATCATTAATAAAAACAGATGCGCTAATATGCATGGCGTTCACAAGCACAAACCCATTTTGAATGTGACTTTCATTGACTGCTTTAGACACTTCATGGGTAATATTAATAAGTTCTCTTCTTTTGGAAGTATTAAACCATAATTCTTTACGATAATGTTTCATGAAACCACCTCTTTATTGAATATTATATAAGACATTTAAAAATCGTTCCATCACGCGATTCGCTTCTTTGTACATCCGGTTTTTCTCAAGCACGTACGTATACACCAAAGATGCCAATTGGATTGTTAAAACGTCTCGTTGTTCATGGGCAAAATCAAGCAGCTGCTTAGCAAGTGTTAAATATAATTGATCATACCCTTTGGTCATCCCATATTCTAAGAGATTAATAAATTCTTTGTCTAAATCACTAATGATAATGCCTTCTTTATGTTTAAACCGTTTAATTTCATTGAGGGCTTCTAAGGTTCTATTCAAACGAAAATAACTAAATATTTTATAAAAGTAATACTGCGCTAAGTCTACTTCAAACGTTTCTAAAAGGTCTAGGGCCTTACTATATTCTTCTTTTATAATATGATACTTTGCTTGAGTGACCAAAGTAAAATGATAAAGGGCCATATTCTTAACAGAATGGGTATATTTTTTGGTTGCTTCAAACGTTTCTTTAAACGCATTGAATTGATGTAAGTACACATACAAAACTTGTTGCATTGCCTTACACCGATTGACGCGTTCATAATTTAAGGTTTGTTCGAAATACTTTAAGGCCTTTTGATAGTACGACAATGCTTTATGGTAGTATTTGTAATCATTTGTCAGTGTAAACGCAATTGTATAATGCATTCTTCCAAGTGTATTTAAATCATTCACATGCGCAACGTGTGAAAGTAAAAATTCTCTCGCTTTAATAAACTCACTTTTGAGTAAGTAATAAATACTTTTCGATACAATATAGAGTGGTTTTAATCGTTCGTCTAACGCCGCTTCCATAAAGGTAAGCAAGGCGTCACATTCATCAAGCAACGGAATATCAATGCGTAAATTCACTATCCCAACATAACGGAAAAAATAATATTCAAGTATTCTTGATGAAGTTTTTAAATAGGCTTCTTCTTTGATGATCTCAAAGTATATTGTTCGCGCTTCATTATACTTCATATACATTAATAAATTATAAAAGCGTTTGGTTTTTTGATCAAACCAGGTATTTTTTTTATGATCATGGTTGATACTTGTATTTAAAACCTTTAAAAGTTTATCAATAACTTGCTGAGATGGTTCTATGGTCCCTTTTTCTATTCGACTTAAATTACTCGGAGATATGGATGCTTTCTGTGAAAGCATACGAAGCGTTAAGTCTGCTTGTTTACGGGCAATTTTAATGATGATGCCTACTTTATAGTCACTTTTATTTGTTTTTTCCATTGGACCACGCCTTTATCCTTCGTAAAACAAACCATTCTTTGAGCGTTCGACTACGAATTGTTTTTTTTTATGCTATGATTATATTGAGGTGAAAATTATGTTAAGTATCGTTTTACAAAAACAAAAAGAAACAAAAAATATATTAATCTTTTCTGGAATTTTCGTTTTCATTTATGGACTATACTTATTTTTAGATTGGCTAGCGCATGGCTCTTTTGCGGTTTTATTTGACACCCTTGGAACGCCACTGTTTTTAGTGCATCAAGCATTTAATGTCATTTTAGCAATGATTGCGGCTTTAATGGTGTCCCTTTCTCAAATTAAATTACGTCTTACAAGCGTAGAGCCTAAAGGCGCGACATCCATTCCATTTTTCTCATTTATCTTTGGGTTATTAACTTTTGGGTGTGCACCGTGCGTAGTCGCAATGCTTGGCGCAATCGGCATTACCTTTACACCGATTATTTTACCATTTGGTAACCTGCCTTGGAAAATCATATTACTAGGGATTATGGCAGTAGGCTTTTTCTTTATCGTAAGAAGCATTGAACAATCAACATGCACGCCTAAATCATTAAAAAATTAATACGACCTTTTAGAAGGAATGACCCCACGAACGCCGCCTTTAGGGTGTAACACATCCCCTTTATATCTTGGGATGATGTGTAGATGAAAATGCATGATGCTTTGGCCTGCATATTCCCCATTATTATTTCCAATATTATAGCCATCTGGATGAAATCTTTCATCCAGATGTTTTTTTATGTAATGGATCATCGCATATAAGGCATCATGTTCTTTTTTCTCTAAATCAAAATACGTTTCCACGTGTCTTTTAGAAATGATTAACCCATGACCCTCACTCACTGGAAACCCATCATACATGGCATAAAAATAATCATTTTCAACGATCACGGTTTGAGGCTTTTCACAAAATATACACATCGTTCATTCTCCTAATCAAAAGCATTTTTTGTGATATCGACCATTGTTTTGGTTAAATAGTAAGCATCTTTATGCCGTCTTTGTTCTATCAAAGTAGATTTATACAAATCATAGGCTATATCAATTTCAAAAAACATGGATTGCGATTTGCATTCTTCAAAAAAGTTTTTTAAGACATCATTTTTTAAGGCATCATGTTTCTCAGTAATCACCAAAAGCGCTTTTAACGCATAGTGGTATAAAAGATCGGATTTCCTTGGAGCCTTAGACGTCATAAAAGATTCTTTAATGAGTGCACGTAATGTTTCATAATCTTTAATCATATAATAGGCATACGCTTTATAAAAATAACTTTGGTTGGTTTTAACATTTAATTTATTGATATACTCTAACGCTTTTAAAGGATTACTTTGTTTAATATAATAAATCCCTATGTGCATGTATATAAACTCCAGTAAATCACGCAGCTCATAATCTAAAGAGAGTTTAATGCCGCCAATCAATTTATCCAAAGTCCCGTCATAAACACTCATTTTAACATTATTGGCCGCAATAAAAACATGGGTGGCTTTGACTTGAATATGATAGTTAAGATCTTCAAACATGGTTAAAGCCGACTTAAAATAAAGATTTGATTTTTGTAAGGAAAACGTTTTAGAATAGGCCATTCCGATTAAATAATTGGCCATTGCCGTATATTTATCCCATGTATTTAAATCAAATATATTTTGGACACTTTTAGCACTTTTTTCAGGCAACCCTATATGAAAATAATAATTCGCCATGTAAATATAATATAAAGGTTTTTGCTCGGCATTGATCAGCGGTTCAATTGCGTAAAGCTCATCGTACAAAAGCGTTAAATTATCTACTAAGCGATCAAGCGCTTGACACTGATAGGCCATTTCAACAATTTGGTATTCAAACATCCATAAAGACGTTTTATGAACGTCGGCTTTTTTTTGAATCAAAGCATAATACTTTTTCATATTTATATTATTAAGTTGAATGATGCTTTCGTGAAATAATTCCCACAGTTCCTCAAATTCTTCTTCAATTTTAGGGTCATACTTTAACTCAAAATGATAAACATTCATTAATCGGTGAAAAACATTTTCACTGATCGAAGTTTTCCCAAGTTCAATCTTTCTTAAATGGGCATGAGAAAGATTCACAAGGTTCCCTAATCCTCGAAGGGTAAAGCGATTTCTAACCCTTAAGATACGCACGATAATACCAAATTTTTGACGATATGGTTCTTGATTGATCACATCCACAATATTTTGAGTCATATAAGCCTCCCCTTTTTAAGATTTATTATACCTTATATTAAAGAAACACGCGAAAAAAGTTGTCAATCAATGACAACTTTTTATGGTTTTTTAAAGATATATTGTTTCAAGAAATGCCGCAGCCCATAGACACTTAAGACACTTGCGAATGCAGTGGTTCCTAACTTACCACCTGCACCGCCAAAGTAAGGCGCACTTACAATAAAAATCAATCCAAACACCAATCCAGAAAAAATTATCAACGTTTCTTCTGGCATTTTTTTAGAGGCACTCATTCCAACAAATGAAGCCCCAAAAGTCACAACCGCTAACATTTCTCCGAGCTCATCTAAGAATAACGGTAAAAAAGCACCCGCCAAAAGCCCAATCAATCCACTTGCCATGACTGGACCTTCTTTAAACCGAACACTAACAATATAGGTAAGTAACGCACCAATAATACTAAATGAAACAATTAAAAACATTTCTAAATTATCATAAATCGTCGCTTCTAAAAACGTTGCGCCGCTCATGAAACTAATGATTAAAGCCGCAGATAGTGCTGTTGTTCCTAATTTTCCTCCATAACCGTTAAAAACATCTTTGACAAACACAAAAATGACACTAACCGCTATAGACGACAATAAAAAAGCCATAGGACCAAGCAACTCAGGCGAACTCATCCCGATAAAGGACCCACAAAAAGCAGGGACTGCATAGGGCTTAATAAATAGGACCGCTAACATGCCAATGATACTAGACGCAAGCACTGCGCCAAGGCCTAAATTAATGCTGATAAAATACGTTAAAATCGCGCCTATGAAGGTTGCTGAAAAATCATACCATGAAGCCTTTGAAAACAGGGAATAACTTTCGCTGTATGTCGGTGTCTTTCTTAATTCTATAAGCATTGTGTATCCTGCAAAGCCCATCAATATTATCAATGGAAAAATAAGCACTGGATTGATCATAAAGAGATTAATGGTCGATGATAAAAATAACACCAAAGTAATAAACGATAATATGGAAAACCCTATATATTTCCGCATCAAAGCACATTGAGCGTTAAATAACGCTCAATGCTTTTCCTACCTTCTCAAACGCGTCAATCGCTTGATCTAAATCTTCTTTGGTGTGTGATGCACTAATCATTACTCTGCAGCGCCCTTTGCCTTTTGGGACGGTTGGGAAGACAATGCCAGAGACAAATACCCCTTCATCTAATAAGGCTTTAGAAAACGCCATCGTCTTCGCATCATCACCAATCATCACAGGTGTAATAGGCGTTTCAGAAATTCCGATATCAAACCCTAAATCCTTCATCGCTTTTTTAAAATACTTCGCGTTTTCCCATAATTTATTCGTATGTTCTTCACTTTCCATCAACATCTTCACACTTTCAATGGTTGCCGCAGTCGCGCTTGGTGGGAGTGCCGTTGAAAATAAAAGCGGTCTTCCTCTATGAAGGAGCCATTCTTTTACATTGGCTTTGGTCGCAACATAACCACCAATCACACCAATTGCTTTTGATAATGTTCCAACAATAAAATCTATTTCACCGTGAAGATGAAAATGATCAACGGTTCCGCGTCCACTTTTACCCAATACGCCACTACCATGCGCATCATCAACATACGTTAACGCATTATACTTTTTCGCAAGTTTAACAAGCGCTTCAAGTGGGGCTAAGTCTCCATCCATAGAAAACACACCATCGGTAATAATTAAAACCGTTTCATAATCATCTCTTTTTTCTTTTAAAATATTTTCTAAATCTTCCATATCATTATGTTTATAGACCGCTTTATCTGCTTTTGCTAAACGGACTCCATCAATAATGGACGCATGATTTAATGCATCGCTGATGATTAAATCCCCTTTTTTAACAATAGCAGGAATTGTTCCAATATTACAGTTTAACCCACTTTGAAAACACATTACCGCTTCTTCTTGTTTAAACTCAGCCAATAAATCTTCTAACGACTCTAATAAATCTTGATTCCCTACAATCGTACGAACACTGCCTGCCCCTACGCCATATTTATCGATTGCTTTTTTAGACGCTTCTTTCACTCTTGGGTGGGTTGCAAGGCCTAAATAATTATTAGACGATAAGTTAATGACACGTTTACCGTTTAGGGTAATCACATTTTCACAAGGCCCTTCATTTACAGGCAATTTACGATATACGCCATCTTGTTTTAACCCATCGACCAACTCATCAATATATTTTAAATTATCTGACATAATCATCCTCCTCAGGTATAAGTACAATTTTACCACTATTTCCAGTTTTCATAATCTCCGCTGCTTTTTCAACATCCTTAAGCGGCATCACATGGGTAATGATTTTATCTAAGTTTAAAACATTACGATCAATGAGTGCTTTGGTTTGATGCCATGTATCATAAATCTTTCTCCCCACAACCCCATAAATTTCAATGCCTTTAAACACGACATCATTCGCAAGGTCAATCGTGATCGCTTTTGAAGGAATCCCAAGTAACGATAACCCACCGCCAGGTTTTATATATTTAAATGATTGTTCAATCGCCGTTTTATTCCCGCTAAATTCACCAATCACATCAGCTCCGCGACCATTAGTGTGTTTTAAGACCGTTTCAATCACATCTTCTTCTAAAGGATTGATGATTATATCTGCGCCTAATTCTTTCGCTAAATTCCGACGATATTCATTAATTTCAATCGCAATAATTTTTTTAGCGCCATACACTTTAGAAACATCAACCCCCATTAATCCAAGCGGTCCGCATCCTAAAATAACAACGTCTTTATCCTTAATATCGAAATGGCTCATCGTATGAACAACATTTCCCAAAGGTTCTTGAACAGAAAGATGTAAGTTATCCGCATCTTTTGAATTTATAAAACAGTTCGCAGCCGGTATTTTTACATACCCAGCAAAACAGCCATCCGTATCAACACCTATGATTTGAGTATTTTCACAAATATGCCCTTCATCTCTTAAACAAAACTCACATTCTCCGCAAATAATATGCGTCTCAGCGCTTACTAAATCCCCAACGTTCACATCATTAACCGCGCTTCCTATTTTTACAATCTCACCACTAAATTCATGGCCAGCAGTTAACGGTAGGTTTAACCGCTTTTGCGCCCACTCATCGTACTCATAAATATGATAATCTGTTCCACAAAAAGACGCTGTCTTGACTTTAATTAAAACTTCATCGTTTTTTAGATCTGTCGATAATTCTTTTTTTGTAATCGTAAACCCTTTGGTTGGCTTGTCTTTTAAAACAGCCGTCATCGTAATATTTTTATCATCCATAATTAAACTCCTTGTTTATGATTTAATAACGCTTACATCATTATGTATTATAACATATTCGTTCTATGATACACTACAAAATCAAAAAAAACCACCAAGGATATTTAATCCTTGGTGGTAAAAATAAAAGGAGTATTTTTTCGAGAGTTTTCCATTTCCTTAATCCGCCCTATGTTACATATTTATTATGCAACAAACACACCAATTATACAAGTTACCACTGTTAGTTTACAAACTTATAAATATTAGTCTTAAAGGGTTATAACGCAAAGTCTATCCCATGTCGATCCCTTAATTTTTGAATCCTTTTATAACGGTTCAATGCTTCAACTAAGCGTTTTTGATCATTTTCTTGGATGAAGATATCAAACATCAAATCAAACGCCATGTGAAAAAGATGAACACTGATAAACCGGTAAGGGAAAGCTAAGATGTCATCAATAATTCTATAGATTTCTTTTTTGTTTATTGCTAAGCCTTGTACATAAGCAAAAAGCTTTCCTATCATAACATATTGATCGTCTTTCTGAATATTGATCAATTGATTTAATGCCGTTTCAATGACTGATTCGTCATTTAATTTATACCCTGTAATGGCTTTAAATAGTAATAAACTTGTAGGCAATGGGTGAACGTTTTTCAATTCTGATAATAAGGTTTCATACTTTTTTTCACTATACAGCAAGTATATCTTGAATGACCTAAAACGCTTTGACATATCCGATAACTCATTTTGAAACTCCATCGCTGTCTCTAACGAATCCAAAATACGCTTTGCTTCATCGATGTAGCCTTGGTCAATATATTTTTGAGCTTTTAAAAAATCGATTTCAATCTTTAATTTGAGATTGCTTTGTTTGGTTAATAAATCCTCAGCAATATCAGCGTAATGCAACGCCTCATAACTTCTAAAAATTTTATGATAAGCAAACGAAAGATAATAAATACTTAAAGTATACGTTTTATCTTCTTTAAAATGTTTTGCATTTTTAGCGAAGTAATCAATCGCTATTTCATAGCTTTTATTATAAAAAGCATTAATCCCTTTAATAAAATATAATGTCGCTTGTTGGTTTTTTGACATATATTTAAGATCATCATCAAAGATTGAAAAGTCTTTATAATCATAAAGCTCGTAATACATGACATCTACCATTTTCCTAGTGAGTAAATACTCAATTCTTAGCGGAGAGTAAAGCAGTTTATGTTCATGTGATGCGAGTGTTTTAAATAACGCTTCTATTTTTTTGGTTTCCCAAAAATAGATGGCTTCATTTAGATCATTGATTAAATATTGACACTCTTTTAATAATTTTTCATCAATGCATAAATGAATGTCTATGGCTCTGTAAAGGTCTTTTAATGTATCTTCATTCGGATGAATTTTACAGTTTTCAATATCAGAAATCACGGCATGGGAAATGTTGATACTTCTAGAGACCCCTCTAATTGAATACCCGGTTTGTTCTCTATGTTTTTTAAACAGTTTTCCTAATACTTTTAAGTTTTCTTTATGATACAAAGTATTTTGCATCAAACCACATCCTTATAGCCACTCAAGTATTTTTTGATAGCTACTTTCTTTATCCAGATCATTTAATACTTCGTGGCGTGAATCTTTAATTAACATCACAGTCGAGTTAAAATTCGGAATGACACGATGATAATCAGCGTTTAAACGGTCAATCTCATCCACAGAATTTAATAGGGAATCTTGGGTTCCGCTGATGAATAAATAGGGCACATTTTTGCTCATTGCGATGGTTTTAAGTTTATTGACTGTGTGAATACATTTGAAAAAATAACGGTAAAAGTACTTATTATAAACAAAACCGCATAAGGGATCGTCGTTATACTTTTTAACGACCCTTTCATCGTTACTAATCCAAGCGTTTTTAACGTTTGACCCAACACCTTTAGCCGTATTTTTTTTAAGATTATTCGCAATAAAATAGTGTCTTTTATCTTCTTTAACAAATAAACTACTTATATAAGCCATACTAACCATTAAACCACTATAATAACTTGGATATCTAGGTAAGGTCCCCATAATAATAGCCTTAGAAACCAGTGGTGGATTGGTTTGTAAAAACCGTCTTAATATGATAGATCCCATACTATGCCCTAACGTTATGATTTTACTGGTATCTTCTCTATAATAAATTTCATTTTGAACCAACAAAACATCTTGAACAATTTGTTCAAAGGTATCTTTTTTATCGAACATTCCTAAGTTTTTGTTTTTACGCAAAGAATACCCATGGTTTCTATGATCATGCGCATAGACAGTGTACCCTTCTTTAACGCAAGCCTTCGCAAAATCATGATATCTTTCACTATGTTCACTCATTCCATGCAAAATATGAATGACTTTCTTAGTAGATACATCAGGTTTCCAAACTCTCACAAACAGATCTAAATCTTTTTCAACGTTTACTTTAAAATGGTCAGTTTTCATCTTAACCCTCGTTATCATAGTTTATATATTCACTATCATTATAGCACTTCATACGATGCAAACTAAACACATAACTTTAAATCACTAGACTCATGCATATAAAATCTCTTAAATTTAACATATATTAAAATTTAAAAACAGCGCGGATATGTCGTAGTTTTTAAAAACCATCTATTTTTTCCATAAATTGGCTGTTTTTCTTTTGTTTGTTGATTCTTTTATTTTTAACGATATGTCCTACTATTAATGCATTAGAAAAAGAGTTTGTCTTCTTAAGCGATATTTTAAAACAATTGTATGCATTTACTTTGAATAAATCTGTATTATAAATTCATCAAAAATACTTGCATATTATAAAAACCTGTAATACAATTATATTGTAATATGAATATATGTTCAGTTTATGAATACTCATTCATTAGGAGGCTATTATGCAAACCAAAATCTTTCGCATCGGTGATGCAAAACACGCAACAAGAACATTTAACAAAGAAGATGTTGAGCGCTTTTCTAAAATCAGTGGAGATTATAATCCGCTCCATCTTGATAAAGAGTATGCCAAAACAACCATCTTTAAAAGACGGGTGGTTCATGGAGCATTAATAAATGCGATGTTTTCATCGCTTCTTGGAACCCACCTTCCAGGAGAAGGTTCTATTTATTGCAATCAAGAAACCCGTTTTACGCAACCAGTCTTTATAGGAGATAGCATTACCGCAACCGTTCAAATTGAATCCATCGATTATGAAAAAAAGCGGATTGTCTTATCTACTACTGCTAAGAATCAAAACCATGATACCGTATTAAAAGGCAAAGCAATGGTGCTTTATCCAGCTTTAAAAGAAAGGAATGAATTGCATGAATCATCTATTAAACACGCAACACACCTTAGTACAAAAAACGCTACGTGATTTTACAAAAAACGAAGTCAAACCTCTGGCTAAAGTGATTGATGAAAGCGAAAGGTTTCCAAGAGAAACTGTCGAAAAAATGGCTAAAATGAATCTTTTAGGGTTACCGTTTGACACCAAGTATAATGGTTCAGGGGGCGATACCATCAGTTATGCGATTGCGGTGATGGAGCTTTCTAAAGCTTGCGCCACAACAGGGGTTATCTTAAGCGCGCATGTTTCGCTTTGTGCTGCGCCCATCGAAATGTTTGGAAGTGAGGCACAAAAAGCGATGTATCTTCCCAATCTCTTAAGCGGCAAAACATTAGGTGCGTTTGGCTTAACAGAACCCAATGCAGGAACCGATGCAGGCGCTCAAAAAACAACCGCAAAAGCGTATGATGATCATTTTCTTTTAAACGGCAATAAAATTTTCATTACCAATGCTGGTGAAGCAGATGTTTATATTATTAGCGCCTTAACGACCCCCGAAGCAAAACATAAAGGGATATCGCTTTTTATTGTTGAAGCGAATAGTGAAGGCTTTAGCGTTGGCAAAAAAGAAATGAAATTAGGCATTAGAGGGTCTTCTACAAGAGAACTTATCTTAGACAACGTCAAAGTCCCAAAAGAAAATTTGCTTGGTCAACGCGATAAAGGCTTTTCGATGATTATGGAAATTTTATCCGGTGGGAGAATCGGTATTGCCGCTCAAGCTGTAGGCATTGCTGAAGGGGCCATTGAAGAAGCTTTGCATTATACAAAACAACGCAAACAATTCGGAAACCCTATCATTGCTTTTCAAAACACACAATTTACACTCGCTGAGATGGAAACCAAAAAAGAAGCCGCCAAACAGCTTTTGTTTAAAGCCGCGCTTTATAAAGACCAAGGACGCCCTTACGCCAAAGAAGCCGCAATGGCAAAACTATACGCTGGAACCATCGCAACAGAAATCACCCAACAAGCTGTCCAACTTTTTGGTGGCTATGGATATACAAGAGAATATGATGTCGAGCGCATGATGCGCGATGCGAAAATCACAGAAATTTATGAAGGCACAAACGAAGCGCAAAAAATGGTAATTGCCAACATGATGATCAAGGAGGCTAGGCAATGAATATAGCGGTATTGGTCAAACAAGTTCCAAACACAACAGAAATTAAAGTGGATAAGGAAACCGGCGCACTCATACGAAAAGGGATTCCAACCATTATTAACCCTGATGATTTAAGCGCCGTAGAAACTGCTTTAAAACTCAAATCACAACACGGCGGGATAGTCCATGTCTTCACGATGGGGCCAAAGAGTGCTCAAAGCATGATGAAAGAACTTTACGCACGCGGGGTTGATCAAGCAACCCTACTATGCGATAAAGTCTTCGCCGGTTCAGATACATGGTCAACATCACTAGTCCTTTCAGAAGCATTAAAACGCCACTCATTTGATTTGATCATTGCTGGGAGACAAGCCATTGACGGGGATACTGCCCAAGTCGGCCCACAAGTCGCTGAATTTTTAAACATTCCACATGTTTCATACGTTGATCAAATCAGAGACGTCAGCAACACCCATTGTTTTTTAAGAAAAAAAGAAGAGACCCAGTCATTACATATTAAGTGTCCCTTCCCGATGCTTATCACCGTGCTTGATGACATTGATAAACCGCGCTATATGAATATGTTCCACATTTTCAATACCGCTCATAAAGAAGTCAATATCTTAACCAATGACACGCTTGGCATTGATGAAAATAACTTAGGCATTAAAGGCTCACCTACCAAAGTTAAAAAAACCTTTGCGAAAACCATCACGCAAAAAACACGCGCCCAAAAACTTAGCCCCGAAGACGCAACCGAGCAAATCTTAAAAGTGCTTAAAGAATTAGGAGGTATGCCCCATGCGATATAAGGATGGAAAAGATTGTTTTGTCTATATTCAACATGAAAATGACACCATAGAACAAGGCTCCCTTGAATTGATCACTAAAGCCAAATCACTGTTAAATGAAACAGATGAAAAAGTTGTCGCGATATACTTAGGAGACCCCAGTGAAACACTCACAGAAACCATCGCAAGCTATGGCGCCGATACCATGATTGTTTGCAAAAATGAAAGCGTAAAACCCTACGATGTTTTAACCCATAGCACAGTGATTAGTGAAATCATAGAAACCTTTCATCCTAAATCGTTTTTATTTGCTGGCAGTATTCGCGGACGCGAACTCGCTCCAAGAATTAGTGCACGCGTTCACACCGGTCTCACCGCCGATGCGACAAAGATTGAACGTGATTCAAAAGATGGTGAGTCTCATTCCTTAGCCATTACGCGTCCAGCCTTTGGTGGCAATTTATTCGCAACCATCATTACTCCTGATCACGTTCCCCAAATGGCAACCATTAGACCCGGTGTTTTTGAAAAAAAGAAGGTAAAGAATCCTTCAATTGATATCATTACCCATACGACTAAAAAGTCGTTAACTTCTCCCATAGAAATAGAAAAAGTCATTCCTTCAAAACATGATGGTGCATCAATCGCAGATGCAAAATTAATTGTTTCAGCGGGCCGTGGGGTAAAGGATTGTTTAGATATGGTGAAATTGGTAGCCAATTCACTCAATGCAGAACTAGGTGCCTCGCGCGCATTGGTCGATGAAGGCGTCATAACCAAACCTTCACAAGTTGGCCAAACCGGTTCAACGGTACGCCCTTTACTCTATATGGCGTGTGGAATATCAGGTGCTTTACAACATACCGCCGGTATGGATAAATCAGAAACGATAATTGCGATTAACAACGACCCTGAAGCACCCATCTTTGATGTTGCGGATTTAGGCATTATAGGAGATGCAAAAGAAATCTTATCTCATCTCATGAAACATATTGAATCAAGCAAAATCACATAACTTAAATAACAACTATATTATATCCACTAAAAAAACCGCTATATTTAGCGGTTTTAAATTAACTATTGTGGCTTTATTATGGAGGTTTACCCATTATTTAATCTTCTTTTATCTGATTAGGGATGATTTTTGAATCAGTAATTTTATTTAAACTCTCACTGCAAATATTATAATCAACAGGTTTATAAATATATTTTGCAGTAATATCGTTATAATCCTCTTCATATACTTTTAGGGTAACGATTTCCTTCAATATATCATTTGGTGCTGTTCTTGGTTGACACGAGAAATTTTTCTTGCCAAATAGTTATCGATCTTTAATACCTTCTGGAACTATGCTTTGCATGATATCTTTCTCTAGTTTTCCACTGTTCCAAATCATATGTATATCGTAAATGTGTCTTGAGTAACGATTATACTTTTTTGTAAATGGTAATCACAAATAGCAAAAAGTTTATCAATAATTGTTCTTCCCATTGTTTGTATTGGCATTACAAATAGAGATAATTCATATTTTTCAATGAAGTCAGCTCTATTATTTTTCTTCAAATACTTGGTCATATTTCTTAATATATAGTGATCAATAGAGTCTTCATCATGTATATCATTACG
>CAYZOR010000012.1:0-23060 GCA_964479895.1 uncultured Candidatus Izemoplasmatales bacterium
TTGCTTTAGAATCTGTAGAGGCATTAAAAGTGAACGTATTTAGTCCAAATTCATTTGCTACAATATTCGCAATAGTCGTTTTTCCAATGCCTGGTGGACCATATAACACTAGTGAAAAATATTGTTTGGCTTCAACCATCTTTCTAATGACGCCATTCGGACCAACTAAATGCGATTGACCTACTACCTGATCAAGCGTCTTAGGTCTTAAACGAAATGCTAAAGGTCGGTTTTGCATGCAATCACCTCGACAATCATTATATCACTTATCATGGCGTAGTGTTCGCATAAAATGAAGAAAACTGATATAATGTAAAAGATTTAAACCAAGTAGGGGTTTCCCCTAAAATAATAACAAAAGGCAGTCAACAACAAATTTGGACAGAAGAGAGGTATCATATATGCAACCTATCAAAACCAACTACCACACCCATCACGAACTTTGTGGTCACGCCAAAGGCAAAGCTAAAGATTATATCGAATCCGCAGTCAAAGAAGGCTTCACTGAATTAGGGATATCAGACCATGCGCCTTCAGAATTACACAAACACAAATTTGTGCGGATGCCTTTTAGTAAGTTCACCGACTACATTCAAGAGCTAAAACAAGCTAAAATCCATTATAAAGATAAAATCAAAGTATATATTGGCTTAGAAACAGAATTTACCGAACCAGATGATGCTTATTACGAAAATTTACTTGCTCATGTAGACTATATGATATTAGGCCAACACTATGTCCCATGGAAAAACGGTAAGAAACCCTTTAAATCTGGGTTTAATTTAACTACAAAGAAACAAATCATCGAATATGGAAACATCGTAGAAAAAGCCATTGCAAGTGGCTACTATGTAGCAATCGCTCATCCTGATGTATATATGAGCGGGTATGAGTCGTTTGATGAGACAGCTTTAAACGTTGCCGATCAAATCATTAAAGCCGCTATCAAACACAATTTACCTTTAGAGATAAATGCACAAGGGATTAGAAAAGGGTTAATTGAATCAAAAGATGGAATTCACTATAGATACCCAAGAAAAGAATTTTTCAAACGTGCTAAAGAATTAGGCGCAACATTTATGGTTGGTTCAGATGCACATCAACCGAATCATTTAAATGATGAAGCTTTTAAAGAAGCATTGAAATTTGCAGATTCATTAAATCTAACATTAGTCGAAAAACTAGAAATCAAATAACCTATCAAAATTTGCGCTCTAAGCGCATTTTTAATTTATAGGAGATTTCATAAAGGCCCTTGTATAAAAGTTCAATTATGAAGAAATAATTCACGCGTATTTCAACAACAGTAGAAGCTCTTAAAAAACATAGTCATTCATATTTTATGAGTATGTTTAACATGGCGAAAGAAAGCGAAACATCTCGTTTAATATAACAATTATATTCATTAAACATCATTACACTGTAAAAGCAGTGTTTTTTGTTTAACACTTATAACTTCCTATAATATATATTATGTTAACTTAATATAATGCCGTAACAAAAGTGTTATTCACTATTAGGGTGTAAATGTTTATTAAGGATATTTACTTTTCTTAACAAAGTGATTGGCTAGATATTCGAAAGTCAAAAATGCAAATTAAACATAATTGTCTAGATTGTTAGATTTTTAAATGAGTAAAATTTCATAACATGATACAATTGTTAATGAGGTGATTACATGAAAAAGGTTGCGTTAATTTTTACAGGTGGAACAATCTCTATGAAAGTTAACTCTAAACTTCAAGGTGCGGTTCCAAGTATGGCTCCTAATGAATTAATTGATACTTTGAAAGCTGAAACTGATTATGATAATTTAGTAGGCATAGATTTTTCGAAATTGCCCTCTCCTTCAATTACGCCTGATAAAATGTATGATCTTAAATTATTGGTAGATCAATATTTAGATAATGATGCGTTTTATGGTGTGGTGGTTGTCCATGGGACAGATACTTTAGAGGAAACTGCCTTTTATTTGGATGCGGTGAATAACGCATCTAAACCGATTGTGTTAACGGGCTCTATGAAAAATGCTAGTGAACTTGGGTATGATGGCTTAACCAATTTAGATTCTAGCATTAAAGTAGTTATGGATGATAACTCAAAAGGCCGTGGCGTTTTAGTGGTTATGAATTATCAGATTCATGCTGCGTGTGAAGTTACGAAAACACATACACTTAACTTAGATACCTTTAAAAGTACTGAATTTGGTCCACTAGGTATTATCGATGCGGATGATGTTATCTATTATAGATTGCAAACGTTAAGAAAAGCGTACGGATTGCGACCAGGGTTTAACGATAAAGTAGGGTTAATTGAAGCTTATGCTGGTATGCATAGTGATATTATTGATTTTTTTACTGATAACGGCTATAAAGGCTTAGTAATCGCGGCTTTAGGACGCGGGAATTTGCCGGCTATGATGATGGATGGCATTAAACGCGCAAGAGCCTCTGGGATGGAAATCGTCATTGTATCGCGGGCTTTAGCTGGTAGAGTCTTAGATACATACGGATATATTGGCGGGGGAAAAGATTTGGTCCGTAACGGCTGTATTATGGGGGGAAACTTAAAAGCACCAAAAGCAAGAATATTATTAATGTTGGCATTGCTCAATAAACTCTCTCATGAAGAAATACGCACCATTTTCTCATAAAAAAAAGCCTCATTTCGAGGCTTTTTGTTTGGTTTATTAGATCAAGGCATCAATGCCTATATCTTTAAAACGTATTAATACAGAGTCTTTCAACCATTTACCAAGGTTTTTCTTACGAAGTTTTTCGGATTTTTGAATGGTTTTTAGATTTTGATACATGATATAACCAATTGGAACATAATGACTCATCATGACGTTTCCATGATAAGTGATTGCTGGTCCCCATATATCAGAGTCTTTAACCTTAAATACAGGGTTCATAATATCCTTAAATAAATCTCTAGGACTTTTTCTTTTTTCTTGTAAGTCAAATTCAAATAACGCTAAGGTTGAATAATAAGAATTTTCTAACATCTGAATACGTGTGATAAAATGTCTTTCGGTTTTAGTGCAAACTAATTCTATTAGCGATTGTTCAACCATGACACCAAGTGCTCTTAATTTTCCATCTCGGACATCTGAAAATTCTGAATCTAATAAACGGTAGAAAATTAAGATAGCTTTAGATAGTTCGCCCAAAAACAATTTAAGGTCAAATAACGTTTTTATTTTTGGAGTGCGAACAATTATTTTATTTTGATCTATCATTCCTGTGTAAATGTCTTTTTGACACTTTGAATCTTCAAAATCGATATTCATCAAGAAAGAATCATTATCAAATTGACGCATTATCTTATCGATAATAGATAACTTATTTCTATGAATTGCTGGATGTCCAATTTCACTTAATTTTTCGAAAAAATTATCGAATGATATGTGCTTTGTTTTAACAGTTTTTTGTTGAAATTTTCCGTGAATTCCGATTAACTGTAGCAATCCGTTTCTGATTGGGGTTTCTTTTAAATTATCGAGTTCAAAGATAGCATCTTTATAGTTTTTGTAGTCTTGTTTTTTGGCAGCTTTATCCAAATGTTGTAATAAATTTAACACTGTTTTATTGTATATTTTTAAATCTTTCTCTTCATCAATGGTCATTAGTTTATTTCTAAAATGATATACATATTCATCAAAATTAATCATCGTTTCTTTGTGAAAAGGCGTTTCTAATTTTAGTGTTTTCAAATTTTTATAGACATGATAAGCGATTTGGTCAAAGGTATCTTTTGTGGGGGTTGATTGATTGCGGCTATATATTAAGTAATTGTAATCGATGAGTGGTTTTAAAAAGGCTTCGTTTTTAGAACTCATTTTTTTGCTATCTTTCTAAGGGCATCTTTAATTAATGAAGCGGTATCTTTTGACGTATCTAAATCTTTAGTCACTCGATCGATTTCTTTAACTTTATAGCCTAAAGCCCTTAAAGCATCTTCAACTTCACCAAGCGTTGAAGCTGTTTTGAAGGTTTTCGCGTCCATTTGGATTTTTCCTTTAAGATCTAAAACTATTTGTTGACTTGCTTTTGGTCCAATACCGGGGAACCTATTTAAATATTTTGTATCGCTCATTTCAATGGCACGAATGACTTCATCTGTTTTTGCCGCTGCTAAAACAGCCAAAGCGCTTTTTGGACCAATCCCTTTAACACTAATTAATTGTTCGAATAGTCTTTTTTGTTTGATGTCAATAAATCCATAAAGCGTATGCGCATCTTCACGAATATGTTGGTAAATATAGACTTGTAATAATGTGTCTTTCTTAAACTCAAAGGGATTGGGTACCACAATGTGATACCCAATATTATGAACTTCTAAACTGATTTTTTCGGGTTCAATTTCGGTGACATAACCTCTTAAGTAACTATACATAAATATTCTCCTTAATGCTTATAAAAGTACCATTAAAAATGCGCTGGCTAAGCCAAAGTATACCATGAGTGCTGTGACGTCATTAATGGTTGTAATAAATGGTCCGCTCGCAACAGCGGGATCGACTTTCATTTTGTTTAAAACCATTGGGATGGCACTTCCTAAAAATGATGAAACACTTAAGGCTGAGAATATAGAGACACCTACGACCATTGCGACACGCACTGGTGTAATTGATCCTCCAACTTCACCAATAGGTAACACGGTTAATAGAGCCCACGAAGTTAGAAAAGATAAGGTGCCTAAAATAATCCCATTAACAACGCCAATCAACGTTTCACTCACAAGGTGCTTTAAAACATTCACTCTTGTTCTTAATGTCTCTCTTGATATTCTCAAAATGGTAACCGCTAATGATTGTGTACCAATATTACCCGCCATATCTAAAATCATTGGCTGAAATAGCACAAGCACAGCAATTGCGGCAATGGTTTCTTCATATGAGGCCAAGACGGTAGAGACAATAATATTTAAAAATAGGAGTAAAGCAAGCCATGGAAAGCGTTTCTTAGCACTAACCATTGCGGTATCATAAACATCATCTTCTGTGGGGAGCCCTGCAAGTTTAGCATAATCATCATGCGCGGTTTCTTCGATGATGTCCATCGCATCATACATTGTGATGACACCCTCAATTTTTCCATCATCATCTAATACAGGCATGGCTAAGGTATCGTATTTTTGAATATCTCTTACGACTTCTTGAATACCATCTAAAACATGAACGGCATAATAATTTTCATTCATGATATCTTTAATTTTTATTGGATGTTTTGCAACTATTAAATCTTTTAAATCAATAACGCCTATTAATACATCATCATGATCGGTCACAAATAAAGTATCGATTAATTCTACTTCATTGGCTAAAGATACCATTTTACGCATTGCTTCTTTAATATCCATTTCTGGACTAAATTTAATGAAGGCACTGTTCATTTCTGAACCAGCAGTTTGGTTTTTATATTTAGACAATCGATGAATCGCATCACGTTTTGTTTCATCTACTAATAAAAGAAGTTCAGTAGAATCTTCATATTTTAAATGCTGTAAAATATCTACCGCATCATCAATTTCCATATTCGTCAGTAATTTGGCCGCATCAGAACGGTCCAACTCTAGTATAAATTCAGCGCCTTTTTCATCGCTGATATGTTCAAATACACTGGCCATTTTTTCATCGGAAATATATTGGTATAACTTTAGTCTTTCATTTGTATTCATCACCATTATAGCTTCTGATATATCAAAAGCATGATAGCGGTTAAGTTTGGTTTTTAACATTTTATGACGTTTTTCATGGCGTACGCTTGCAACAATTTCTTTTGGTTTGTTGCGTTTTAATAGTGTAATTTTAGGCATTTTTAAGCACCCCATCCAGTAATGACATCAGGCAACCATAAAATAATAGCCCCTGCTATCAAGAAATAAATTAATAATCCTAAAACGTCATTCACTGTAGTAATAAACGGTCCACTTGCAACGGCAGGATCAAATTTTAAGCGATGTAAAGTCAAAGGAACAATGGCACCAAAGACAGTGGTAATAATGAGTGCGACCCCAACACTTAATCCAATCGCAAAGGATACTAAGAAAGCAGGGTGGGTAGGCTCAATAATACCCATTTGTCCGATAACCGTTAAAAATATCCCCGCGGTCACAAAAGCGAGTAGTCCAATCCCTACCCCATTTAGTATACCGACTTTAAATTCTTTTATAATATGTTTTTTTCGAGCTTCTTTATCTAAATAGTGTTGTCTTGAAATTCCACGTACGGTTACCGCTAGCGATTGCGTTCCAGTATTTCCTCCCATATCCATAATTAATGGTAAAAAGAAGACTAAAACGGTGACTTGTTCGATGGTTTCTTCGAAAGTAGACATAATCCCACCAACCAAAAGCCCAATCGCTAATAATAACGAAAGCCAAGGTAGACGATGGAGCGCTGATTTAAAGACACTTCTATTAATATTTTCATCTTTAGAGATCGATGCAAATCGTGCGTAGTCTTCATCAGTTTCCATATCTAAGATATCCGCAGCATCATCCATGGTAATGACCCCTTGTAATTGGTTATGATCATCTACAACCGGCAGCAAATAAATTCCATAATTTTGCATTTTTCTAGCAACGTCTTCAATATCGTCATTGACTTTGGCTGTGATGACATCAGAAAACATAAGTTCTTCTATCTTTTTAGGGCTTCTTGCTTGAATCAATGTTTTTAATTCAATAACCCCTTCTAAAAATTTTTTATCATCCAATACAAACAACCGTTGAATTCCTTCTGTAGTCTCAGCATTATGAACGGTTTCTTTCATCGCATCTTTAACATCCATGCCTTTATTCAATGCGATATAATCAGTCGTCATTATAGACCCAGCAGTTTCTTCTTGGTAATGAATCAGATGTTCAAGTTCAATCCGTGTTTCATCATCCAATGTATTTAAGTATTCACTGCGTTTGTGAATATTAACAACTTTTAAAACATCGGTTGCGTCATCACGTTCCATGACTTCTAAAATTCTGCCAACTTTAGCGCGGTCAATTTTAAAAAGCAATGAAGCGGCTCGTTTAGGTTTTAAATGTGAGAAGATATCTGCCAATAAATGATGGTTTAGCGTCATTAACACATGCATTTGATCATCATAATCTAAGGCATTAAATGTTTCAGCAACATCAGAAGGATGATATTTTTCCAATTCATTTTGCATGGTTCTTGGCGAACCTTCTTGAATAATTTTTATAATGTCATTATAATTTTCATTCATCTTAACACATCCTTTCAAAATGCATTATACCATATTCCAAGCCCTTAAGTCAGTATATATTCTTTGTCAAATCGGATTTATTCTCTATTCAAAACTGTCTTATAGTTTTTATACGAATTATTTATATAAAAATAAAACCAGGTTTGCTGGTTTTATCTTAATCTAAAAATTCAAAGCTGACATCAAAAATTCGTACGGTATCTCCATGCTCTACCCCTTTTTCACGTAGTTCACGGTCGATGCCTAAGCCTCTTAATTGTCTGGCAAAGCGTTTAACGGATTGATCTTTAGAAAAGTCAGTCATTTCAAATAAACGTCTAAGGCCTTCGCCACCAATTTCATAAATGCCATCATCGCCTTTTTTGATAGTATATGGCGATTCATGCCCTTCAAACTGGTAAGTTACCATTTCTTCAAATTCTTCAGAATCATAGAGACTATGGACTGGGATTTCTTCTAATAAGTCTGCGGTTTTCAATACCAAATAATCTAAGTTTTCTTTAGTATAAGCACTAATCGGAATAATTTCACTCTCCCCATTATAACGCTTTTTAAATGCTACTAAATTTTCTTGAGCGTTTGGCATATCCATTTTATTCGCAACAATAATTTGTGGACGGTTTTTTAAATCTTCGCGATAAGCAAATAATTCTTGGTTAATGTTTTCAAAATCCTCATAAGGGTCTCTCCCTTCAAAACCGGACATATCAACGATGTGTAAAATCACTCGCGTTCTTTCAATATGTCTTAAGAACTGAATCCCTAACCCTTGTCCCTGCGCAGCGCCTTCAATTAAACCTGGAAGATCTGCGGCCACAAAACTTCTTTGATCGTTCGTACCAACAACCCCTAAGTTAGGCGTAATGGTAGTGAAATGATAATCTGCGATTTTTGGCTTTGAAGCACTAATGACACTAATCAATGTAGATTTACCAACACTAGGCATTCCAACGAGCCCTACGTCTGCAAGCAACTTAAGTTCAATGCGTATGTCTAGTTCCTTAGCAGGCTCCCCTTTTTCCGCAATATCAGGTGCCGTATTTTTAGAGGTCGTAAATTTTACATTTCCACGGCCACCGCGTCCACCATGAAGAACGGTCGCTTTTTGTTTGTGTTCTGTGATATCGGCGATGACTTTTCCGTTCGATTCATTAAAAACGGTTGTTCCAACGGGAACTTTTAACACTAAGTCTTTCCCGTTTGCGCCATGCATCTTTTTATTTTGGCCTGGTTTGCCATCTTCAGCTTGTCGAATTTTGTTATAGCGAAATTCTAAAAGCGTCGATAAGCCTTCATCGCCTTCAAAGACAACATGACCCCCACGGCCACCATCGCCTCCTGAAGGGCCGCCTCTAGGAACGTATTTTTCACGTCTAAAGGCACTCATGCCATCTCCGCCTTTTCCGCTTTTGATGTTTATTTTTACTAAATCTACAAACATATCTTCACCTCAAGTCTCTAAAAGACTTATTACTTTTCATGTATTTAAATTATAAATTCAAAAGCATCTCTATTAATGTTAGACAAATAACCTTGTGATTTAAAGGCCATCGACTTTAATAAACGCTGCATTTTAAAATTATCTGGTAAGGTATCAATTTTTAATGATGCTTTATTTAATGTTTTGCTTTGTTCTATGGCAAAGGTTAATAGCTTACGTGCAATGCCTTGTTTTTGATAAACTGGGGCAACCATCATTCGATGAACAACCATAGAATTTTGCTTGTCCCATGAAATTATTTTGTAAGCCTCTTCAAACTCATCCATCAATGCCATAACCCCTTTTAGGATGTTATTTTCAACATATACATAAAGATGTTCAGAATCGATATCTTTTTTGAAATGGGTTTTTCTAGGGTAAGAATGATCCCATTGTTTTATCCCTAGTGTATTCATCGCATCAATCGTTTTTAAACTGAGTTGATCTAAATCGTCTAAATCACTGTATTTAGCTTTTCTTATCATAACATCACCCAAAGAATAATCTAATATTAATTGTACACGTAGTCAATAAAAATGGCAAACAGATTCACTGTTTGCCATAGTCTTATTCTGGATATACTGACGCACGTTTTTTGTCGCGTCCGAAACGTTCAAACTTCACGATGCCATCAACTTTACTGAATAAAGTATCATCGCCACCAATGCCTACATTAGTCCCTGGATGGATTTTAGTTCCGCGTTGACGATAAATAATAGCGCCCGCTTTACATTTTTGTCCATCTGCACGTTTAGCTCCAAGGCGTTTCGCCTCTGAATCACGGCCGTTTTTTGTTGACCCAACACCTTTTTTAGATGCCATCAACGGTTGAAATTGAATATTTAACAACATGGTTTCGTCACCTCCGATAGTGAATACGTTTAAGAATATAAATTATTGTTCAATTTTTGTAATTTCTAATTTTGTATAAGGCTGTCTGTGTCCTTGTTTGCGGCGGTAGTTCTTTTTAGGTTTGTATTTGAACACGATGATTTTGCGTTGTTTACCGTGTTTTACAACTTTTGCGGTGACTTTAGCGCCATCAACGGTAGGGTTTCCTACAGTTAATTTATCGCCACCGACCATTAGAACATTATCAAATGAAACTTCTTCACCTTCAGCAACATCCATCTTTTCAACAAAGACTTCTTCACCTTCAGTGACACGCATTTGTTTTCCACCTGTCTCGATTACTGCATACATGCTTGAGCACCTCCTCATAATTTTAAGACTCGCCATAAGGGTGATAGTTAACCTATACTTAAAACCCGTTTTGTGCGGTATGCTGCTAAGCGTCTAAATAATAACAAAAATCACTCGTTTTGTCAATATTAGAGCGTTCAGATTGCATTCTTTAGTATTATACACAAACGCATTATTTTTGTAAAGGATTTTCGTCTTATAAAAGCCATTTTATTAGAATTTACGATGTTCTTTAAATGAATAATATTGACCATCGCCTACAATAATGTGATCAACTATCGGAATATCCATTAATTTTCCATTTTTAATTAAAATTTTAGTGATCGCTTCATCACTGTTTGAAGGATGAGGATCGCCTGAAGGGTGATTGTGTACAATGATGATTGAAGCGGCGCTCAAACTTACTGCATGTTTAAAGATTTCCCTTGGATGGACAATTGCACTATTTAATGTCCCTACGTATATTTTAACTGCTTTTAAGAGTTGTCCTTTGGTATCTAAGTAAATCGCATAAAAGTTTTCTTGTTTTTCCATTTCTATTTTGCTGCGCATGTATTGGTAGACGGTTTTAGGATTGTTAAACGTTTGTTTAACCGTTAATTGTTTTTCATCGTACAACCTTTTACCTAGTTCTAGTGCTGCTAATATTTGAATTGCTTTAGTTGGACCTAATCCTCTTATCTTTGTCAGATCACTCACTTCACATGCGTTTAAGCTTTTAATGGTTTCAAATTTTTTTAGTACCATGTTGGCCATATCTAAAACATTTAACGCACTTGTCCCGGTTCTTAAAATTATCGCAAGTAACTCTTTTTCTGATAATGCACTCTTTCCATATTTCAAAAACCGTTCTCTAGGTCTTTCGTTTCTAGGCATTTCTTTAATTATATACATTTTAAAACCTCCTCGTTTATATGATTCTAAAAAGGGAGGTTTTTTTCTTTTATGGCATCAATTATTTTTTGATGCGCTTTACTTATTGCATGGGGGAATGCGTCTAAGGGAACCAATGTTTCATTTGGATGGGTTAAAACAACTTCATAGACATCCATCGTCCAAATTTTATGGGTGAAAACATGCTTTATCGTCGTTAGTTTATTAACCGATTGTACGGGTGATGGGCTAAGGTTTTTAACTTTAATCTCTGCGTCAAGGTAAGACGTTTCAAATTGTGGGAACTCATACATGTTCGCAAGTAATCCTTTAGAAGGCCTTTTGGTTAGTAAATAATGATGGTTGTAATGGATTACAAAGGTTTTAAAATTATGAAGGGTTTTGGCTTTTAATTTAGAACTTACAGGATAGGTTTCTTGTTTATTTTCTTTGTATGCGAAACATTTATCTTTTAAAGGACACTTTTCGCATTCTGGGGTCTTTTTACATACGAGCGCACCAAGTTCCATTAAAGCTTGTGTGAAATCACTTGGGGTTTCATGAATAATAACAGGCTTTAGTATGGATTCAATTTCTCGCATATGTTTGGTTTTACGAATATCTTTATCGTAAAGCAACACACGACTCATAACTCGCATCACATTTCCATCAACCGCAACCGAGGGTTGATTGTAAGCAATTGAATGAATGGCGCGTGCTGTATAACGCCCGACACCTTTAAGTGCTTCAATATCTTTTAAGTCTGATGGAAACATCCCATTAAAACGGTTAACTATCGTATTCGCGGATTCATGTAAGTATCGTGCCCGCGAATAATAACCTAGACCCTCCCAATATTTTAAAACGGTCTCGCTTTTTGCGGTTGCGAGGGCTTCAATGGTAGGGAATTTTTCTATAAATCTATCATAATACGGCAACATAGTTTTAATTTGCGTTTGTTGTAACATCAATTCAGAAACGAAGATATGGTAGGGATCTTTGGATTTTCTAAAGGGCAGATCTCTTTTGTTTTCTCTATACCAATCACATAAATCGTGTGCAAACTTTTTTGGGGTGTTCATTGGTTTCATGGGCCACATCCTAACTACGTCATCTTATAACATTGCATCAAAAAAATAGGTGAAGATTCCAACAATGCGTAAAGCTTGTCGGTGAAAAAAATTCATTTCAACTAAGTCCATATTATCTGTTACATAATCTCCTTCATGATCCACACGGATTGAATGGTCTATAAACTCATCAATGACTACATTAAACGCATTGGTAAATTCTTCTCCATATAGAATCATGACGCTTTCTGTCGATAACGTTGTGCTTCTAGGATCAAGGTTATAAGAACCAATCACACTCACTTCATCGCCAAAAATCATCCCTTTTCCATGAATAGAATGTTCACCATTAAACTCATAAAGTGTCGTTGTCTCAGCAATTGCTGGTTTATAACGCATATACCCACTCATCGCAAAAAGGTTTGTACTTAAGGCAGGATTATTTGTTAAAACTTTAATGTCTTTGCCTTCGCTGGAAGGAAAATGGTCTTGCATTAGCGATGAAAATATAATGTAAGGAGACATCGCAAACCATTCATCATAATCGTTTGCGACTTCAGATAAAGTATTTAAAACGACGGGGTCTTTATGAAACCTAGTCAAAGGACTTCTTATAAACGTTGCATTTGAGACTGTTTTTGCATCGGCATAAAGTGTATCAAGGGTTTCACGCATTGAGTGCGTTCGTTTATAATCATTAAACGCATCTTTCATATTTTCAGCAACTATCATTTTTTCTTCGGTATAAGTCGCTTCGAGACACTTAGAAAAATCATGATTAAATAGCGTATGATAATAATCATTCATCGATTCTACCGTTGGATGGTTGGTTTTTCCAAACACCAAAACATCTAAATCATAGGTTTTTACGCCAGTATCCACCCCAACATCATAATAGCGATCTCCGATATTTCTTCCGCCTATTATACCATAAGTGTCATCGACCATAAGCAACTTGTCGTGTAATCTGTTTTGCATGGTATAAGGTTTTAATAAGTGATAGGGTTCATACAATTTAAATTCGACATTCTCATGCGCTGCTAAAGCATTGTAATAAATCGCTTCATCACGCGTTTGATAGTAAAATACATAATCAATGATGACATTAACTTCTACCCCTTCATCCGCTTTTTCTAATAATGCGCCAAAAAACAAATCCCTTGAAATCCCGCCATGAATCGTGTAATAAGAAATATTGATGGTTTCGGTTGCTTGGTCAATTAAAGCCAACCTCGCATCCAAAGACATTTTAAGATCATCAAGTATATAAGCATAAGTATCAGTGTCACTTTCACTTAAAATCTCTTCATAGTTGTATTCAACATCCGATTCGACCACTATAGGCAAATTAAAAATAAGGATCCCAAAAACAAACCCATAACTGATATATAGTAATATAGCCAAACTTATAATTTTCAAGACTCTTTTCATGGCATCACCCCCATACTAGCGATTTTATTGTACCATATAAATATGAAAATAATGTTAATAAATTTCATTCACTGATCATAAAATAAGCACCGCGTAAAGCGGTGCTTTAAAAACTATTTTAGTTCTTTCCTACCGAAATAAAAGATGCCTAATACAAGCCAAAAAATGAGCATAATACTGACAAAAATAAATACTGGAACGACTCCAAAGTTATAAATTAAAGGCACACTGATTGCTGTCATAACGCCGCCGCCTACAAATGGTTCAAACAATAATTGTTTATAACCAAATGCTTCCATAGCTTTGGTTTGATTTTCACTGTCAACAATTCTTATAAGCATTAAACCAATCGCAGTCATTCCCATAGATTGACCAAAATCTCCTATCCCTCTTTCAAACCAATTTTTTGGAATCATTTTTCTAGCAAGAATCAAAAAGCCGAAAATATTCCAAGTTATTCCGACTAAAGCCAATATTAAGAAAGGCCCTATATTTGCGCCAATTACTCTAAGAGAAAGCGTCGCTATGGCCGTTAACACTAAAAAGTCTAAAGCCAACCCTTGAAGGCGTTTAATCATTTCACGATCGATTAGATGATCTTTATCAAATTTATCTAAGATAAGTTGCAGTAAGACTCCCCCTAACATTGCCATTGGAAACAAGGGAATATAAGCAAATATTGCCATGCCACCATCACTGGCCCACGTTGCATTTTCAATTAAAATTAGCCCTTCTAATAATAATTTACCAATAATAATTGCGATTCCTATAACCCCAACATGCAAGGCTAAGGGCTCAATCGATTGTGGACTTACAGTCATCTGTCCACTAGAAGGACGGTTTTCTAAATCGATGACGCCACGCAGTTCATTTTCATTAAAAGATGCGGGTTCACTTAAGTAAGCAGTTTTTTGACTGCGTACGCCCCAGTTTATGAGTAAAACCCCAAACATAACCCCAGAAATAACACCAACAGTCGCAAGGCCATCGCTAAATCAGCGCCTGCTTCAAAGCCTAAATCTTCAAATGTAGAAGCCAACCCCGCTGCGGTTCCGTGTCCGCCTTCAAATCCTATTTCTATTAATGCCCCAGCCATTGGAGAGATACCAAATACCGGGGTGAGTAGTAAAGCAGTCACGATAATTCCAAATACGTATTGTCCCCAAGCAAGGGTTTGACCAAAAGAAATTTGCGGCCCAGCGGTTAACCATATTTCTTTGACATTTGGAATGGTTTTACCAATAAATAACCCTGCAAATATAACAGAAATTAACATACCAGGCATCGACGCCATCACTTCAATAATGGGCGCTGTAAAAACACCATATTCATTAGGGATTACCCTTCCTAATACTTCAGGGCCAAGCAATAAAAATAACAATCCTGCAATAACACTACTTGGTAAAAAGAATGTTGAAAAAAACTTAATATTTAATCTAAGGATTTTACCGATTACCAAACCGATACCGACCAGTAAAATCGTAAATCCTACAACGTTAGCACTCATTGAATCACCTACTTTTTATGTTTGAGCACTATTATAATTAAATTTAACTTTTTAGGCAAATTTTCAATCAATGAAAACGCTATTGTTTGGTAATATAAAAAAATGCAGCGTATGAAAACGCTACATTTTACTTAACCATTGGTTAATGCTTTACGGACTAATGATATAAAATATAATGATCCTGTGATTAAAGTAATATTGTGTGGTGCTTTGTCTATATGGGTTAATGCGTCTAAATAATTTGGTTCTTTATATTTGTTGGGGTGTTGAATCTTGTCGTATAAAATATCGGCTTTTTCACTTCTAAAATAAGGAATTTCGCTAAACACAACTTTATCTGCGTGTTGTTCAAGCAAAGTTAACATTGGCCCATACGCTTTATCAGCCATCACGGTAAAAATAATGGTTTTATGCGTTTTTGGGTAAAGCGCATCAAGCGTTTTTAATGCGGATGCTAAACCGTTGATGTTGTGTGCACCATCTAAAATTGCGCCACCAACATGTTCAAATCTACCGGGCATAGCCGCTTGTTTCAGTCCTTTTTTAATCGCTTCTTTTGGGATATTAACCCCTAATTCATTTAATAGTTCTAATGCTTTTAAAGCAACTTTGGCATTGTTAATTTGATGGAGTCCTTGCATCGATAATGTGTAAGATTCTTTATTATATATAAAGGTTGTTAAAGCATTGAATTCAACATGCTTTAAAGGATACGCATCGGTAAGGTATAACGGTGCATTATTTCTTTTACAATGCGTTTCAAACTGTTTATAAAGGGTTTTTTGTGTAATGCCACTTACCAATGGGGTGTTTGGTTTTACAATGCCTAATTTATTTTGGGCAATACTTTCTAACGTATTGCCTAAGACATTCATATGATCATATCCAATGCTTACAATAATACTTAAAATCGGTTCGATCACATTGGTCGCATCCAAAGTTCCGCCTAAGCCAACTTCATAAAGGACTAAATCTACAGATTGGTCTTTAAAATATAAGAAACTAATGAGTGTGACTAATTCAAAAAACGTAATTTGATCGTGATAGATTTTTTTATAATTCGCTTGAAGTTGATAGATTTGATTGATATAAAAAAGTAAGTCTGAATCACTAATCATTTGACCATTTAGGGTTATTCGTTCGTTAAAATGGACGATATAAGGGCTTGTAAATGTTCCAACCGTGACATTGCTTAAAAGGAGCGATTGATGAATATACTGAAGCGTTGAGCCTTTTCCGTTGGTTCCCCCTATATGAACCGTTTTAAATGACTTTTCAGGATGGTTAAGCATTTTACATGCATTGTTCATTCTTGTTAAATCATATTTTTCTCCAAATTTTTCTACGGATTCAATCCATGCTTGGGCGTCTTTTATCGTGTTAAACGGATGATTTAAGTTCTTCAATTCGCTTTTCAACTTGTTTGAGTTGGAATTCATACCCTTTAAGTTTTTCCCTTTCTGCATCGACTTTTTCTTTGGGGGCTTTATGGACAAAGTTTTCGTTATTTAACATACCGTTTGCTCTTTTTATTTCACCGTTTAAACGCTTTTTTTCATCCAGTTGTTTTTGAAGTTCTTTTTCTAAATCGACTAAATCACCGAGTGGAATATATAATGTAAAGTTTGACTCAACGAATGATAAGTTATCGTCATCGTGTGCTAACCTTTCATCTAAAATTAATTGATCGGGGTTTGTAAACCGTTTTATGATATCTAAGTTATCGTTAAAAACTTTGATGGTTGCTTCGTTTGTTTCGATTAACAAATCAATGGTTTCTTTCATTGAAACATCATATTGACTGCGAACATTTCGCACTCTTGTGATCAATGCTTTTAGGATTTCTGCTTCATTGACGCTCTTATGGTCGATCAAGGCGTGATTTACTTTAGGCCATTCGCTGATCATAATGCTTTCGCTGCTTGGATGGGGCAATAGTTGATAAATTTCTTCGGTCACAAACGGCATAAATGGATGCAATAACCTTAATACATTATCCAAAACATGTCTTAAAACACTTTTTGTGGTAACTTGTCTTAAAGAATCATCGCTTTCTAGCGATACTTTAGAGGTTTCAACATACCATGAAGCCACTTCATCCCAGCTAAATTTGTATAAAGCTTTGGCAGCTTCACCAAATTCAAAACGATCATAATTTTTATTGACTTCTTCAATGGTCGTGTTAAGACGCGATAAAATATAGCGGTCTTTTAACTCCAAATTTTCTTTAATAATCGCTGTTTCTTTTTGGTCCATATTTTTTATATGCATTAAAATGAATCTTGAAATGTTCCATATTTTATTAATGTAGTTCCAACTTGATTCTACTTTTTCAATTTCGAATCGTAAGTCTTGACCAGGGGCACTATTTGTGGTTAAAAAATACCTTAATGTATCAATTCCATATTTTTCTTTGATATCCATCGGATCGACTCCATTGCCTAATGATTTAGACATTTTTCTACCATGCTCATCGCGTATCAATCCATGAATTAAAACATGTTTAAATGGTGTTTTCCCCGTAAACTCTAATCCTTGGAAAATCATTCTAGCGACCCAAAAGAAGATTATATCATAGCCTGTGACCATCGTATCGGTTGGATAATATCTGTTAAAATCTTCAGTCTGATTTGGCCATCCTAATGTTGAAAAAGGCCATAAAGCACTAGAAAACCATGTGTCTAAAACATCTTCATCTTGAATGTAGCCTGCAGGTGGATTGTCTCCAACATAAATATCGTCACCCTTATAATAAGCAGGAATACGATGTCCCCACCAAAGCTGTCTTGAAATACACCAATCTTGAATGGCTTCCATCCAGCGTTTAAATATTTTTTCAAAACGGGGTGGAATGAATGACGCATTGGAATCTTTTAATGCTTTTTGCGCTAAAGGTTTCATATCGACAAACCACTGTTTAGAAAGTCTTGGTTCAACGATGACGCCGGTTCGTTCTGAATGTCCCACACTATGAACATGGTCTTCTTTTTTTGTCATTAATCCCGCGTCGTCTAAATCTTTAACCAACGCTTTTCTGCATTCAAAGCGCTCCATGCCTTCATATTTATGCGCAAGATGATTCATTGTACCATCTTCTTGCATACAATGTGGCATGCTTAAATTGTGTCTTTCACCAATCTCAAAGTCATTTGGATCGTGAGCGGGTGTAACTTTTAATGCGCCCGTTCCAAATTCTCTATCCACATAAGCATCTTCAATGATTGGTATTAACGTGTTGGTTCCTGGAATATATACTTTTTGACCGACAAATTTCTTGCGGGTTTCATCATCGGGATGGACAATGATAGCGGTATCCGCAAAAATGGTTTCTGGACGTGTTGTTGCGATTAAAATATAATCACTGTTGTCGCTTAAAAAGTATTTAAAATAATAAAGTGCGCCCTTGAGTTCTTTATGCTCTACTTCGATATTACTCAATGCCGTTTTGGCGTGGACATCCCAGTTAATAATACGTTCTTTTCGGTAAACTAAGCCCTTTTCATAGAGTTTGAAGAAAACATGTTTAACGGCATCCGATAAGCCTTCATCGAGGGTGAACCGTTCTTTATCATAATCAACACTGATGCCTAAAGCCGCCCATTGCTCGCGAATAAATTCGGCGTATTCTTCTTTCCATGCCCAGGCTTCTTCTAAGAATTTTTCGCGTCCTAAAGAAAAACGATCTTCTCCGCGTTCTTTTAATTTTGCATCAACTTTGGCTTGCGTTGCGATTCCAGCGTGATCCATACCAGGTAAATATAGGGCATCATAGCCTTCCATTCGTTTTTTACGAATGATGATATCTTGTAATGTGTTATCCCAAGCATGGCCAAGATGTAACTTCCCTGTTACATTCGGTGGAGGAATAACGATGGTATAAGGTTTTTTAGACGTATCGCCACTTTTAAAATAGCCTTTTGTCTTCCAATTTTCATAAGTGTTGGCTTCAACATTTTTGTGATTGTATTTCTTCTCCATACTAAACACTCCTTTTAAAATAAAAAAAAACGCCCTTGATTCCAAGGACGATTAATCGCGGTACCACCTTAATTTCAGCAATCAAAGATTACTGACTCTCTTACGTTAACGCCGTCGACGGATAAGGCTAATTTGTTTCACCCTATCTACTCCCAAGCTACATTCAATGGGTTCATTTACCAGTTCTCAGCACCACTGGCTCTCTTAAAAATGTTGCCATTTACTCTTCTTGTTCCTTGTAGTTAACATTATATTATCATAGCTTATAAGGCTTTTCAAGTGATTATAATTGTGCTTCTATTTCACTTAAAACTTTCTCTTTGTTTTCGTGCGTAACTGCGGAATAAGGAATGATTGATTCGATGGAATCCAAGGCTAATTGCGTCTTTAATTGTTTTAAATGACGCATTCTTTTATTCTTAGAAATCTTATCCGCTTTGGTTGCTAAAATGGTATAAGGTAAATCTAAATAGTTTAAATACTCAACCATCACAACATCATCTTCACTAATATCATGACGCATATCAATCAAGACAAAGATGTGCTTTAAGTTTGAACGATTGGTCAAATAATGTTCAATCATTTTCGCAAATTCTTCGCGTTTTGTTTTACTTACTCTAGCGTACCCATATCCTGGAACATCGACAATAAAAAAGCGCTGATTAATTTTATAAAAATTCAGGGTTTGCGTTTTACCAGGGTTTTGTGATGTGTAGGCTATATTTTTACGAGACAATAAAGAGTTGATTAAAGAGCTTTTTCCAACATTGCTTCTCCCAACGAATAAAAATTCAGGGGTGGAGCCTTCTGGATAGTCTTTTTCTTCAACAATTGTAATTGGTTTTTCTACTTCAGTAATTTTCATCGATTTCACCTCAAGGTAATTGTACATACTATAAAATCTTTTCGCAACTAAAAAAGGCGGAAATATTCCGCCTAGTTTAATTAATTATGCAACGCTTCTTTAATAACATCTTCTAGTTGTTCAACAAGCACGATATCTATATGTTTTCTAACTTCATCTGGAATATCGTCAATATCGCGTTCATTATCTTTTGGAATTAAAATTTTCTTAAGTCCGCTGCGATGTGCAGCAATTGCTTTTTCTTTTAATCCACCAATTGGCAATACCCTACCGCGTAAAGTAATTTCACCGGTCATACCAATGGTATGTTCTACTTTGCGGTTGGTTAATGCACTAATTAATGCTAAAGCAATCGTTACTCCTGCAGACGGTCCGTCTTTAGGAATCGCACCTTCTGGGACGTGAACATGAACATTGGTATTATCAAAAAGATCTTTATCAATGTTATAGGTTTTATGATTGGCTTTAATATAAGACAATGCAGCATATGCACTTTCTTTCATGACATCGCCAAGGGAACCCGTTAAGGATAATTTTCCATTGCCTTTATAATAAGCAACCTCAACAGGGAGCGTGTCCCCTCCAAATTGGGTATAGGCAAGTCCAGTTGCGACTCCAACTTGAGCTTCTTTATCGGCCATATGGTTTTTGAATTTAGGTTTCCCTAAATAGTCAGTAATATTGTCTTTGTTCACTTCAACATGTTTAACTTTATCGCCTAAAATTTGTTTAATCGCTTTTCGAACAATGGTTCCAAATAACCGATCAAGTTGACGAACGCCCGCTTCTCTTGTATATTCGCGAACCATTCTCATAATTGCTTCGTCATCAATGGTTAGTTTTTTATCTTCTAATCCATGACTTTGTAGTTGTTTTTTCAGTAAATGTTTTTTCGAAATATTATACTTTTCAATTTCAGTATAACTAGAAAGTTCAATAATTTCCATACGATCTCTTAAGGGACCAGGAATATTGCCTAAATAGTTTGCGGTTGTGATGAATAAAACTTGAGATAAATCATAGGTGTCTTCTAAATAGTGGTCTGAGAACTTAGCGTTTTGTTCAGGGTCTAATACCTCTAACATTGCTGAATTTGGATCCCCTTTATAATCGCTGCCGAGTTTATCAATTTCATCGAGTAAGAATAATGGATTCATGACTTGTGCTTTTTTCATGCCCATTAAAATGCGTCCAGGGAGTGCGCCTAAATATGTTCTTCTATGACCACGAATTTCGCTTTCATCCTTAATTCCACCAAGGGATTGCTTAACAAAGGCACGATTTAATGCTTTCGCAATTGATTGAGCCAACGATGTTTTCCCAACCCCAGGTGGGCCAACCAAACAAAGAATGGTTTGAGGGTTTTTACCGGTTAATAATTTTACCGCTAAATACTCAATGATTCTTTCTTTTACTTTTTCAAGTCCATAGTGGGTTTCTTCTAATGTCCCTTCGGCTTTGTTGATGTCGGTTTCATCTTCACTGGTCTCATACCAAGGCAGTTCAATCAAGAAATCTAAATATGTGCGAATAACGCCACTTTCTCCGCTTGAAGAAGGTAAAGTTTCATAGCGTGATAACTCGTATAACGCTTTTTCTTCAATATGTGCTGGCATTTTCTTTTCTTTGATTTGTTTGCGAAGGGTTTCAATTTCGCTTTCTTTTTTCGCTTTATCACCAAGTTCTTCTTGAATCGCTCGCAATTTCTCTCTTAAGTAATATTCTCGTTGGTTTTCATCAATATTCTTTTTAACGGTACGATTAATTTTTTCTTCAATCTCACTCATATGACGTTCTTTTTCGATGTCTTGAAGTAAGTAATTTAACCGTTTTTCAATAGAAGATGTTTCGATATACTTAAATTTATGGTTTTCTGAAATTTTTAGGTTGCTTGCCAATTTATCCGCAAGTTTATCAGAAGAAATTCCTGATTGAACGGCTTCAATACTTTGTTTTGGATTATGTAAAATTGATTGGGCGTTTTCCATGACTTGTTTAACAATCATTCTTACTAAAGCAACCTCTTCATCAATATTGTCTTGATAAGAAGGTCTCGTTTCAAAATTAACCATGAAGAAAGGATCTTTCTCTTCAAAAGATGAAATTTCAGCACGAACTATAGGATCAAATTTTACCTTGAAATTTCCATTAGGCAATTTAATTTTAATCCCGATTTTTGCGATAATTCCATAACTTAACATATCTTCTTCGGTTGGGTTTTCAACGTTTGGATTCTTTTGAACAAGTAATAATACGTGTGAATCGTGATTTCTTTCGGCTTCTAAAAGCGCTGTTTTTGATAGATTACGTCCTACTTCAGTCCGTACATCTGTATTTGGGAAAGGTGCCAGACCTCTAATTGCAATGCCTGGTAAACTTCCAGTTTTTTTATCTGTTGCATTAAACATAATGTTCACCTCTTCTTTGAACGAAGCATAGTATGCTTGCTTATTTCTAATATATAATACCGTATTTTTGTGTTTCTTTCAATTTAAACACTCAAACAAGCGGATTGATGGTTTTTGCTTAATTAAGGCGAATTATTGATGAGTATTTTATCCGCTATTAATCGGTTGATGGTCTTTCTTACGCCACCTTCATCCGTCGTAAAGTCGGTTTGATATTTTGCGGAAGCTAATGCTTTTTTGGTTCCATTTTTCATCGCAAATGAAAGGCCAGCTTTTTTAAGCATCTCAGCGTCATTATCGGAATCGCCAAAAACCAACACTTCATCATTGTGGACCTTATAATGTTGCATTAACACATCTAAGGCTTGTCCTTTGTTAATCCCTTTTGGGATGATGTCTAAAAAGTTTTCTGAACTTTGGGTCGCATTCATATAATCAAACGATTTGAAATAGTCTTTTGCCACTTGAAATTGGCTTGGTTCATCAATGACTATAAGCACTTTAAACGCATCGAGCGATTTCAGTTTTTTGACATCATCACTTAAGGTAAGCGAAATTTTGGAAATCGGATATTTATGATTCCACTCGTTATAAACATCTAAGCGGTTTTTACTCGATGTATAAATCCCTTCTTTTGTATAAACAATATGCGTATAATTGTTTTCAATCGCATAATCAATCGCTTTAGATTGTGCACGTTTAGAGACTATATGCTCATGAATCGGTGTTTCATCGTCTAACGTGACAATTTGTGCACCATTATTACAAACAATTGGTCCATTCAGTTTTAATACTTGTGCAAATGGTTTTGCCATTTGATAGATTCTACCAGTGGCTAAAACGGTCTTTATGTTCATCTGATCTAGCGTTTTAAGCGCATCAATGGTTTTATTGTCTAGCGTTTTATCGCTTTTTAATAATGTGTTATCTAAGTCAAAAACTGCCAGTTTAATCATATAGCCCTCATTTCTTTAAAAAACACTCCTTGCGAAGTGTTTTTTAATGACTTATTTTTT
>CAYZOR010000013.1:0-22670 GCA_964479895.1 uncultured Candidatus Izemoplasmatales bacterium
AGGGAGCAGATTTACAGTCTGCCGCGTTTAGCCACTTCGCTACCCCTCCATCATACATAAAAAGCGCATTAATTAAGCGCTTATACATTATAGCAAAGCTTCACTATAAAATCAATATGTATAATTAAAAAATATTGAACGCTAATTTATAAGAAACTAGGTATGTTTCCATACCTAGTTAAAGATCAATTTAAAACTTTATAGCCACTCTCTTCAATGGCTTTTTTAATTTGGTCATAATCGCCATTTTTAACTTTTACTTCGCCTTTTTTAAGGTTGACTTTTACTTTATCATAACCAAGTGATTCTAAAGCTTTCTCAACAGTCATTTTGCAGTGTCCACAGCTCATACCTTCTACTTTAAAGAGCATTTTATACCTCCTTTTTAAATATGTATTTTTATAAGTTCGTTCTACTTGATTAGAATACAAACTAAATGTATAATAATTTTTGTTAAGGGGTGAAAAACTTGAAAACATTAGATAATATTGATGCCATAAAAACATTAATGAATGAAGAGTTATCAATGATTATTGCGAAGAGTCATAATTGTTCAACCTGTAAAATGATCAACACGCATTTAGAAAATACAATTAATGATTTCGATAGGTTAAATGTCGCACAAGTATTTGTGGATGATGTTGAAGCATTTCGCGGTGAATACGTCGTATTTAGCGTGCCAACAGTGCTCATTTATTCAAACGGTAAAGAATTGTTGCGTGAATCAAGATTTATTGATGTCACAAAAATCAATCGTTTACTTGATATGGCCAAACAGTGAAGTTAAGCTTTACTGTTTTTTTGTTGGATCAATACTTCGCTCATTATGTCATCATCTTTTTTTAACTGCACATATGTATAAGATGCTTTTTGATACACTTGTACCCTTAATTCATCTGAAGCAAAGACTTCCTTTTTGAATTTAACATAGATTTTCTCAGGGTTAAAGGTGTCTATATTTGCTTGTTCTAACGCTTCATAAGCATATAAAGGATAATATGCATTGTTCAAATGATTATTCACATCAATATGTGCACTGGAAACAATTCGTTTCTTTTCTGTGATTTTATTGGAAGTATCTACTCTCCATTTATCAAACGGAAGGGTTTCAGGATAAGGAAGTGCGTCACTAAATTTTTTAAGCATCGTTTCACTTGGTTTAACAAATTGTTTTGTTTTTAGGTTAATCAATGTGAATTTTCCTTTGCCTTTGATGATTGTTTGTCCTTCTTCATCAAGAATCTCATACTTTCTAAAGCCATAAAAGCGTTTAAAGGAATAAGGAATTGTCCCTACTTTAATGGTTTCATCACTGTTAGGCAGTCTATGAATATCTACTTGATATTCGATTAAAACCCAAGCTAAATCTCTTTGAATGTGATAATCAGCCCCCATCCCATAAGACTCAGCATTTCTTTCCATAATGTCGTTGAGTAAATGAAATAAACTCGACGGTGTTAATTGATCGTTTGTGTCTGTATTGAATCTTTGTATTGTGTACGTTTTATAATACATCGTCTCACCTCGAGTGTTATTATAGCATAGTCCCTATGAAATTAATGGCTGGTTTAGTATAATGATTGTGAGGTGAAGTTTATGAATATAGCACTTATTGCACATGATAAGAAAAAACAAGATATGATTACATTTTGTAAAGAAAATGTAGAACTGTTAAAAAAGCATACATTAATCGCAACTGGTACAACAGGATCGAAAGTTTCTAAAGCCACCAAATTAAAGATTGAATGTTTAAAATCTGGACCGCTTGGTGGCGACCAAGAAATTGGGGCGAGAGTCGCAAGCGGAAACGTTGATATGATTCTTTTTTTCCGTGATCCCTTAACGGCTCAACCCCATGAACCTGATGTGAGTGCCTTATTTCGTTTGAGTGATGTCTATATGATTCCTTTAGCATCTAATAAAGTGACTGCGTCTTTGTTTCTTCACAAACTTTAATTATTTCATGTATTTTCCTAACACTTTAATAACTTCTTCGATTTTTTCATCTTTAGAGCCATCTTGGAAAGAATCTCTGACGCATGTTTCTATGTGATTTTTGAGGATATCCAAGTTGGCTTTTTTTAATAACGATTCAATCGCTGTGATTTGTACAGCGATGTCTACACAGTAGCGTTCCTTTTCGGTCATGTTGATGACCGCATCAATTTGGCCACGGGCTGTTTTAAGTAAGTTAATTGCATTTTTATGCGCATCTTTCATTTAGGCTACCTCGCTTTTTAGTGAGATTTTTTTAAGCCTTAAAGAGTTATAAACAACGTTTAATGAACTAATGGACATTGCAGCGGCACCAATCATTGGGTGGAGTAATCCTAAAACGGCAAATGGAATGGCAACACCGTTATAAAACCATGCCCAAAAATAGTTCTCTTTAATTTTTTTGAAGATTGCGTTTGAAAGAATAATCGATGATACAACCGTTTCTAAATCGCCGCGAACCAGCGTAACATCCGCGGCTTCAATCGCAACGTCTGTCCCTGTCCCAATTGCCATACCTACATTGGCTTGTTTTAAAGCTGGAGCATCATTGATTCCATCACCAACCATCGCCACCAATCCGTATTCTTCTTGTAGACGCTTGACTTCATTGACTTTTTCATCCGGCATAACATTTGCCAGTACTCGACTTACGCCAGCTTTCTTAGCAATCGCTTTCGCCGTTCTTTCATTATCTCCTGTAATCATGGCGGTTTTAATACCCATATTTTCTAACTGTTGAATGATAGATAACGCATTATCTTTGAGTTGGTCAGCAATCGCAATGATTCCATGAACGTTTTTAGTGGTTCCAACTAGTACAACTGTTTTCGCTTCATCTTCCCATTTTTCCATAGTATCTTCTAGGGATTTATAATCTAAGTTGTATTGATTAAAAAGTTTTCTACTTCCAATAAGTAAGGTTTCATCCTCTAGATCTCCTTTGACCCCTTGACCGCTAATCGCTTCAAAATTTTTCACGGATTTAGGGTGGATTTCTTTTGATTCACTATATTCTAATACCGCTTTAGCAAGCGGATGTTCAGAACCTTTTTCTAAGGCTGCGGCGGTATAAATAAGCTTTGATTCATCCGTTAAAGCTTTAATATTCGTTACGCTTGGTTTTCCATATGTTAAGGTTCCTGTTTTATCAAAAGCAATTGCTTTGATATCTTTTAACGTTTGAACGGCTTCACCACTACGAATTAAAATCCCATTATCTGCACCTTTTCCACTGCCTACCATTAAAGCCGTAGGCGTCCCTAAGCCTAAAGCACATGGACAAGCAATAACTAAGACTGCGGTTGCGGTGATAAAAGCAATCGTTAATGGGGATTGATCAACTGGAATCCATGGAAGATAAGGTGAAAAGGTCTCTAAAATAGAACGGTGAAAATCAGCAAACAGTAAATAGGAACTAAAGGTGAATACTGTAATCACCAGTATGGCAGGCACGAAATATCCTGTAATGCGATCAGCAAACTCTTGAATCGGAACTTTAGAGCCTTGCGCTTCTTCAACCAATTTAATAACTTGAGATAAAAATGTCTCATCCCCCGTTTTGGTGACTTTTATTTTTAATAATCCTTGTTTGTTTAACGTTGCGCCAATGACTTCGTCATTAACTCGTCTATTAACCGGCATTGATTCTCCAGTAGCGATGGATTCATCAATCATACTCTCTCCATCCACAACAACGCCATCAGTTGGAATCTTCTCTCCTGGTCTAACAACCATGATATCGCCTTGTTTTAGTTCGTTAACATGCACTTCAACTTCTTTATCATCGACTAATATATTGGCAGTTTTTGCTCCGAGTTCTATCAGTTTCTTAATGGCTTGAGAGGCTTTCCCTTTGGCTCTTGTTTCTAAGAATTTACCAATTAAATGAAAAGTCATAATAGCCGTTGCCATCTCAACAAAGGTTGTAATTGGGAAAAAAATCCCCATTAACCCTATAAGATAAGGCGGGATAGACCCCATTGAAACTAAGACATCCATATTGGGTTTCAAAGCTTGAATGGATTTGATACTGGCTTGATGGACATGCAATCCAAAATAAAAGATAACAGGGATAGCCATCAAAGCCACAATGATTGTATAAAAGGGGATCTCAATAATAAACATATTGATTACCATTAAAATCATCATTAATCCTGCAATCACTGCACTTTTAATCATTTTATCTTTAGCTTTTTCCATCTTTTTAAGTTCGTAATCTGTCTCGTCGCTTTGAGCCGATTCAACATCTAACTTATAACCTGCATCACTGACGGCTTCTTTAATGTCTCTAAGCGAAACCATATCTCTATTATAAGATAGCGTTAATTTATCGTTTCCAATGTTCACATTGACATCTTTAACACCTTCAAGTTTATTGACTGCTTGATCAACGCGATTAACACACGCTGCACACGTCATGCCTTCTACACGCATTGAACGTTTTATGTAAGTATCATCAATAACATGACCTTCATACCCTGAAGACTTTATCACCGATAAAATATCGTTTTGATCAATTTTCGATTCATCATATACGACTTTTCCTTTTTCATTGGCAAAATTCACAGATACTTCTTCAACGCCCTTTGTTTTATTCAATGATGATTCTATTGTATTGACGCAAGTGGCACAAGAAATCCCTTCTATTTTTACGTTTAACGTTTTCATTTTAACACTCCTTTTAAGGTCACCCCCCCCCTGTATAGGGGGTCAAGTCGTACTATATCATTGATTGGTTGGTTTGTCAAACTTAGAGATTTCAATAAAAAAAGCCTTTAAACAGGCTTTTTTACATTAAAGAACGCTTCTTAAATACTTTTATACTCATAAAGATCATCAGTATTGATATGGATAAAGCAATGAGTGAAGCGACTAGCATGGGGATATCTAATTCTTTTTGAGTCACTAAGATTGGAAACTCAAAAATACGATGTGGGAAATATTCAAAAACACCATATTTTAACCCAGTCAAACTACTTAAGAGAATATAAATAATAATACTTAAACTGATTGCGGCTATATAGCTTTTAAACGCAAAACTCACTAAACTCATGATACTGAGAACAAATATAATATTTAATAGAAACATTAATAGACTTAAACTAAAATACATCCCATTAAACGTTTCGAATAATAAATAGGTATAGCCTGCAAAAACCAAAGCGCCCCCTAAAATTCCTACCAGAGTTACACTTATTAAAACAACTATTTTTGATAAAAGAAATTCCTTTTTAGAAATTGCATGGGTGAAAATAAAAGGGTAATGATTTTTAGTAATTCCAATCGTAAATAAACCAACGCCTATAAACACAAAAACAATCATAAAGATTTGACTATAATTGGAATAAAACTGGACATATGCATCTTGCACCGTAGGATCAGGAAATGTGATCCCTTCAATCCCTTCAGAAGCCATCGCATATTCTAAAAGGACATTCATATACCTTGCGCTTAATGCACTTAAGGCGCTTAAAAATATGGGAAGCACAATGAAAATGATTAAACGAGGGGTTTTAATGAAATAAAGCCAATCATACTTAAGCAGCGTTTTCATTATCTAACACCTCCATAAATACATCTTCTAAACTTTTTGATTGTTTATATAGTTTGTTTATAGATAACTCATACGTTGCTAAAAGCGCATGGATATCTCTTTGTTTAGCGTTTTCTTTTAAACTAAAGTGTACCTGATTATCAACTAAATCTACCTCTTTTACAAATTTCGCATGTTTAGAAAACAGTTTATGTACTTCTTGAATTTTATCACTTTCAATCACAAATTTATTGGTTGTTTTGTGATTCAATACCTCATGAATGTCACCCTCTAATAATAGGGTTCCTTCTTCAATCAACCCGATACGATCACACACATTTTGAGCATCTGATAGTATGTGCGTAGAATAAAGAATTGTCATTTCGTTTTTTAAAGATTTAATTAAATCAAGTAATGACTTCCTACCAATTGGATCGAGTGCACTAGTAGGCTCATCCATAATGAGTAACTTGGGTTGTTTTAAAAGCCCACAAGCAATAGCCAAACGTTGCTTCATTCCTCTGGAGTATTGTGAGACTTTTTTATTGGGATAAGGCAAAGCCGTTTTTTCAATAATAGACTCTATTAATTGTTTTTGATTTTCTTTTTTAATACCAATGAAATCAGCAGTTAACATTAAGACTTCTTTGCCTTTTAAATATTCAGGAAAAGAAGGAACATCAGGCACAAAAGAAACAGCTTCTTTATAGTCATTTTGGTCTTTATTTAGGGGTTTCCCATCAAAGGTAATAACCCCTTCATCATAGTCAATAAACTGCATAATACTATTTAGTGTAGTGGTTTTCCCCGCACCATTTCTTCCAATAAAACCATATATCTCTTTTTCTTTGACTTCTAAATTTAAACGATTAAGCGCTTTGAAGGTGCCGTAATTTTTGGTTAAGTTTTCAATCTTTAATAGTGACATCGTCTCTACCAATTAGCAAATAGACAATCCAAGCAAAACTAATAATTAAAACAATGACTGCCCAAGCGATTTTACTAATATGGCGCACCTCTCTTTCCACTTTAAAAATATCTATAACTGAATATATTTTAAACCCAAAATCTAGTAAAATAATAGGACTCAAAAGTAAAATAATTAAAACATAATCTTCCATTTTATAATCCATCCCTTATCGTTTCTTTTTCTTTTTGTAATGTATTCATACCATGCAATCCACTAATCAAATAAAGAATACCACTCACTTGATTAAATAATAAATTAATGCCACCCCAAACAGATTGATAAATTAAAACTTTTCTCAGCGTCTTTTCATCATATCTATTTTGAACAAGCTTAATGAATAAAAACAAATTAATCATAAAAACAATGAATACAATAACTCCTAAAACAACTAAAACATACCCTAAAATATTAATGATCGCAAGCAATAGCGCTTCTTGAGAACGCGGTAAGTTCTCAGCTTGGATAATTGACTCAAAAAATCCTTCCTGGGATATGAAAAGCATTCCTGTAAATAAAAGAATGACAAGAACAATACCTTCAACCACCAATCCAATGATGGTCATAATACGGGACGTATCATTTACCATCTTGTTTTGCCTTTTTGGTAAGTTTAACGGCCGTTCCATACGCTATGATTTCAGCAGCGTTCCCCATTAATCCAGACGTTTGAAGCCTAAAACCTAAAACAGCATTTGCTCCTAAATCGTCCGCGTCTTTTAATAAACGCTCCGTCGCAATTTGTCTGGCTTCATTCATCATATCAGAATACCCTCTGACTTCACCACCCACTAAGGATTTAAACTTTGAGGCAATATCTTTTCCTAAATGTTTGGTTTGTACAACAGAACCTTTCACATAACCTAAAACTTCCACATCATACCCATCCACAGTATCGATGGTATAAAGTTCACGTCTAGTAATCATTTTGATTCCTCCTTTTAGTCATTAAATTTATCTCATTTAAAGTATACCACTTAACGGCTTTAAAACTGAATAAAAAAAAGGACCAAGCCCTTTTTTTATAATTTATTGTGTGTGCCATCGCAATATGGTTGATTCGATGTTTGTTTACACCCACATAAAAAGACTTCTTTCGTTTCCTCAGCTTCGAATATGACTGGTTTAAAGTGTGTAACTTTATGACTTCCATCGCAAAATGGTTGGTCACTACTGCGCCCACATCGACACCACGCATACGATTTTCCTTTTTCAACTTTCACTTTGTATGGGCCTAATTGAGCAATTTTTGCTTTTTCCATTGTATCCCTCCTCGTCTATATTTTATCAAAATAATAATATAAATAAAGCTATATTTTACAAATAAAAAAGAGCCGAAGACCGGCTCTTTAAAAACTATTTGCTGAAGTATCCTAATTTTACACGTGTATCTTTTTTCACTTCTACAACATTAAATCCTTTTGAGAAATATAGATTGATCGCTTCAATATTATATTTGAAGACATTTAGTATTAATGGTTTCCCGTAGTTTTCTGAAAGTTTTTTCCAGTAATCAACGATGAATTGACCAATGTTTTTCGTTTCATCATCTTTCAACAATAACAAATCATCAATTTCTAAATTATCATCTTTATTTTCTAGTAAGTAATATCCAACATGTTTATCATCTTTATAAATTTTACGGTAATTAGAGATATTCTTTTCAACGTTTTCTTTTAATACGTTTAAAACTCTCGTACGTTTTTTATCCTCGAACTTTTCGTATCGATCTAAATTCGCTAGGCTTAATGCGTAAATTTTATCGATATCTTCTTTGGTACATGGCTTTAAATTTAAATTTTTATCATTGAATTCCATGGTACCGCCTCCTTTTATTGGCGTTTCATATATAGTCAAGTTATGTTTGATTGAATAGTTTAAATGTCGATAGTGTTAAATTTATTGTTTCTTCTCACTTTGAAGAAACCACCTCCATGATATTTTTGTACCGTCATTATCGCTTATGATTGTTAAGTGAATGTTAGATTTTTGAAAATATGTCGCTTTTTTTGAAAAAAATTTTGCAGTTTACATATTATATTTGCATTTCATGATGTTTTGTAGTTATATTTTACACAATATTAAATTTTTTTCAAGTATATTGTTTGAATATCAAAAAAAGTCATAATCCAATAAAACTTATTGGACTATGACATTTCTCTCTACTGGTGACCCGTACGGGATTCGAACCCGTGAATGCTAGCGTGAAAGGCTAGTGAGTTAAACCGCTTCTCCAACGGGCCATAATGGCGGAGTAGGAGGGATTTGAACCCTCGCGCCGGTTACCCGACCTATGCCCTTAGCAGGGGCACCTCTTCAGCCAACTTGAGTACTACTCCGTTTCACAGCCACTATATAATAATATATTTTCATGTGACTGTCAATGTTACTTAAGTAAGTTTTCGCTATTTATATGAAGTTCTAATTACCCTTTTGTAGGGTCTACCATTGTAAGCTGTAGGCGTTGACGCTCTATGTCAACCCCATCAACCCATACATCCACAATATCTCCAACAGATACAATATCTAAAGGGTGTTTAACAAAGGATTTTGTTAGCTTAGAAATGTGGACAAGACCATCTTCTTTGACACCACAATCAATGAACGCACCAAAGTCAACAACGTTTCTTACCGTTCCTTTGAGTTTCATGCCTTTTTTTAAATCTTCTAATGATAAAATATCGCTTTTTAAAATGGGGGCTGGGGCATCGTCTCTAGGGTCTCTTAAAGGTTTCATTAGATCATCAAAAATATCTTGAATCGTTGGAAGGCCAGCATTAGTTTTTTCGGTGAAATCTTTAGGGTTTAATGGTTTGATTTTATCTCTTAGTTCAGCCGTTCCAATCATTTGAAGATCAGCATCCACACTATTTAATATCGCTAAGGCAACACTATAACTCTCAGGATGAATTGATGTTTTATCTAAGGGGTTTTCACCATCAGTAATTCTTAAAAATCCAACGGCTTGTTCATAGCTTTTTGCGCCAATGCCTTTAACATCTTTGATTTCTTTTCGGTTTTTAAAAGCACCATGCATCGTTTTATGGTCCAAGATATTTTGAGCTGATTTTTTGCTTAACCCTGAAATGTAGGTGAGCAATGAAGGAGACGCCACATTAATATCGACCCCAACTTTATTCACCGCAGTTTCTACGGTAAAATCTAAAGAGTCCCCTAGTTTTGATTGGGAAACATCGTGTTGATACTGGCCAACTCCAATGCTTTTAGGATCAATTTTAACGAGTTCGCTTAAAGGATCTTGTAGTCTTCTTGCAATTGAGACGGCACTTCTTTGTTCAACTTGTAGATCTGGGAACTCTTTTTTAGCAAGCTCACTTGCGCTATATACTGAAGCACCCGCTTCATTAACAATGGTATAGAGTGCTTTGGTATCGTTATTTTTTAATAAATCAACAATAAATGCTTCGGTTTCTCTTGAAGCGGTCCCGTTTCCTATGGCAATAACATCAATCGCATACGTTTTTAGCATTGTTAACACTTTATATTTAGACGCCTTCAATAAATCTTCTTTGACATTTTCTCCTGGCTTTTTAGGGTGTGGATAAATGACATCGACTGCCTTTAAAGTCCCCATTTCATCTAACGCTGATAATTTACAGCCTGTACGGTAAGCGGGGTCAATCCCCAATACTTTCTTCCCTTTAAGGGGTGGGCTTAAGAGTAAGGCATTTAAGTTTTCACTGAAAATATGAATGGCATTATCTTCAGCTTTTTCACTTAATTCACTTCTTAATTCACGTTCAATAGAAGGCGCAATTAAGCGTTTATACGCATCTTTATAAGCAAGTTCTACGTGTTCTTTAGAGGGCGCATCGCTTTGTATGGTTTGACGCGCTAAATAGTTATGAATAAGCGTTTCATCGATATCAACTTTTACCGATAACACTTTTTCTTTTTCTCCTCGATTAATCGCTAAGACCCTAAACAGTTTAATGCGCTTAATCGGTTCTTTATAATCATAATACATCTCATAGATTTTTTGCGCATCTTCAGCCTTTTTCTTTACCTTCGTCACAATGACCCCATTCGAAAAGGTTTGATTTCTAATCCATTTACGGATTTTCGCATCATCGCTAATCCGTTCAGAAATAATATGACGTGCGCCTTCTAAAGCGTCTTCAGTATCATTTACTTCATCGCTTAAAAATGCTTCTGCGGTTAAAGCAGGGTCAAAATCAGGCTCAAACGCTAAGATTTTCTCTGCTAAAGGCTCAAGTCCTTTTTTAATCGCCATGGTTGCTTTGGTTTTCTTTTTCTCTTTAAACGGACGATATAAATCTTCTACTTCAATGAGTTGTTTAGCCGATATAATAGCGGTTTTAAGTTCGTCATCTAATAAGCCTTTTTCATCAATTAAACGAATGACATCTTCTTTTCTATCCTTTAATTGTTTTTGATATTGATAAGCCTTATCAATTTCACGAATTTCTGCTTCATCTAAACCGCCTGTCATTTCTTTTCTATAACGCGCAATAAAAGGCACAGTGTTGTCTTTTAACAAAGACAACACTGTGTTTACGGTTGATTCTTTAATGCTTAAACGTTTTGAGAGTTCTTTAATAATTGTTTGATCCATAATATCCTCCATTAAGGGGTGTAATCACCTGATGATAGTTCTGTGAATAAATCTCTGATTGGACTAACGCCCGTAATTGGGCCATCGAGCACTTCTCCATCTTGCATAACAAGTATACTTGGTACATGACTGACATTGGCTGGGGGGGTTCCTTGTGTACGATAAGAAAATACCATTGGATATTCATCAGAATAATCATGATAAAAATCTTCTATATCATCAAATAAATCTTGACACGCAGGGCAATCAGGTAAGTAAAAATACACTAAATACATATCGCCTGTGGCATCATACGTATCTAATTCACTATAATTATCAATATGTGAGAATTGATCATAATCTTGAGACCCATCACACGCTATAAGGGTAAAGCTAACAATGGTTAATAATACAAAGGTTCCTAATAATTTGAATTTCATATAATCGCTCCTAAAAGGTTTTACTCATTTTATAAGATATTTAAAAAGCATGCAATCTATTAACAATACTTTATAATTTAGTTCTCTAAAACCATGTATTGTTCATAATCATGATTCTCTGCGTCTTCCATAAATGCCATAATATCTGTGACGCCATAAATAGCGCGTTGAATTTGATCATGACCAATAAATAAAAGCGCAGGCTCTTTAAATACTAAATCATCTAGTCTTAAACCTACCATGTCATATAAATTGGCCACATTCAATTTTATCTCTTGGCTGTTGTGCATTCCAAAATCAAACATCGTTTCGTTTAAGGTTTTGGATGCGTCGGTTGATCCTTCTAAATTGCGTCCATACACATAGATGAGTTCAGTCTCTTCCCATGCCATATCACGAATATCATCCCAATTATCTAAATGATCAAAATCATCATACGTATACTCACCATACGTTTCACTGTAAGCATCTAATTGCCCTCGTGTATCAGGCATCCAATAATCATCGGCTTCAAACCCTTCAATAAACGCATAAATCGGGTTGGCACCATAGTATTTATCCTGTATTTCTCCTTCATAAACAACGAGTAATTTAGGGCCTCTTGATGCGACATTTAGTGGCCTTTGTCCACTCATCGTTCGAAAGTTTGCGATACGCATATTGGGCACATCATCGCTTTCTTGAGCAAACGTAAAGAGTGGTTCGTTTATACGATGTGTCCCATGTGATTCACATCCTACAAAGTCACGATCAACGATGTATATAAACTCATATTCCCCTTGCCCTATCGTGTCAAGTTCATCCCAGTCGTTAAATTGATCAAAATCACTATAACTATACCCACCATAATCTGAATCACAAGACACTAAGAAAAGCGCCGCGAATATGATTGAGCTAAATATATAAAGACGTTTCATTATTTTCCACCTCGTTTTAAACTACAAACCGCAACTGCGTAGGCATCACTATGGGAAATGCTTATAAGCACGTGATCGTTCGTTTTTGGTGTATCTAAATAAGGGGCACCAAACCCATCATTTAAAATGGAGACTTCATTAAAGTTTAAAGCCCCATCTATATGTTGGTAGGCTTTCACATACGCTTCTTTAGCCGCAAACCGTCCCGCTAAAAACGCTAGTTTTCTTTTCTTATTTGTCATTTTATCATAAAGTTTAATTTCATCCATAGATAAAATGCGTTTTACAAATGTTTCACTATGAAGCGTTTCAATACGGTTAATTTCAACAATATCAATGCCTAAACCATCATTGTTCATACGATTCAATCGCCTCCTTAGCCAACTGATTAATATTTCTAAACCGGTGATTTAATCCGGATTTAGAAATGCGCTTTGGGTAGTGTTTTTCACTGAGATCACTTAACTCCACTAACGATGCTTCGGGATAGGTTTTTCTTAAAAACATCGCTTCTTTAACACTTTTTGGAAGTTTGGATTCATCTAAAAGTTTATCGATAATTTCAATACTTTTTAATTGTTTGTTGGCCGCTTCAAAGGTTTTATTTTGATTGGCAATCTCCATGTTCATCACTCTGGTAATCGAATTCACAAAATCTCTTTTGATGCGTTCATCTTCATAGACTAATAAGGCATTGTTCGCACCGGTAAGCCTTAAAAAGTCCGCAATCTTTTCGCTGTCTTTAATATACACCAAGACCCCGCGTTTTTTTTCATGAACCTTGGTTTTTAAAGAAAATTCATTCATTAAATCCATTAAATCATGCGCATATGAAAGACTAGGACAAGAGATTTCTAAATGATAGGAAGAAGAATGAGGATGATTAATTGACCCACCCGCCAAAAAGGCACCTCTTAAGTATGAACGCTTGCAGCATTCTTTTTGTATAATGGTTTCATCAATCGTTTGACCATAGCCATTTTCTTCATCCATTAACCCCAGTTCTCGAATGATGATATTGACTTTATCTTTAATGATCATCATGTATGAATTTTTCTTTTGAAGCCGAACACTTTGCTTACTCAATACATCCACAGTGATGGGATACAAGGTTTTAATCATCGTGATCGCTTTTCTTGCGATAGGAAGCGACGTCGTTTGATAAACCACTCTCATGCCTTTACTACTTAGCGATAAATACCCACTGATTGCCAGCATTGAAGAAAGCATCGCTACATTGCAACATTGTTTCGTTTTTATATTCAATAATTCTTGTTTTGTATCTGATGTAAATGACACAGGGTTCCTCCTTACTGACTTTTCTTAAAAAGATTCAAGAAAAGTCCAAGCATAACGCCTAACACCGACGCAAAAAATGCCCGGTACATGCCTGGCAATAAAAATGTTATGGTGTGCGCTGGAATCCAAAATAAAGGAATCGTTCTAAGCAACATTTTTATAAACGCTTGGAAATTTATTGTACCTAAAGCCTTCGAAAAATGATAGTGTTTTTCTTTAACATGCAATTCTATCGATGCATCGGTAATTCTATGAAAAAGCATCATTGTTGGCGCAAATAATAAATTCATGAACACACTGATATAAAGCGCTCTTAAAAAGGTATTATCAAAATAAGAAAGCATTCCACTTTGATTTAAACGATCTACCCCTGCAGGGAAAATCTCAAACACCATGACGATAACGACTCCAATGAACCCCCACACCACCATTTTTCGAAATAATCCAAGGACTTGGTACGTTTGGTTTCGAATGCGGCTTGAGATAACATCACCCAAAGACGCAAATAAGAAAAACTTAATAAATCCACCAAACAACGCATATTCACTCGTGAAATCAAAAAACAAGGTATGGGTATAAGGAATGACTAAAAGAATAATCACCATGATGATAAGCCCTATGAATAAAAAGTCATTTCTTTTAAACATAAACATTAACCCCTTCAAAGGATATAATTGATTCTTCACTATTATAACGTATTTTAAAAGAAAAAACGATGCCTTAAAGACACCGTTTTATACTAGTTTTCTAAATTTTCAATATAAGCCGCAACATTTTGAGCCCCAATCGCCCCATCAGACGTTGCGGTTACGATTTGACGTAAAGTTTTTTCAATCACATCACCAATCGCAAAGAGGCCTGGAATGGATGTTTCCATCTGAGCATTGGCTTTGATATATCCTTGTTCATTGGTAATGCCTAAATCTTTAATAAAATCCGTATTTGGAATTTGTCCGATAAAGACAAATACCCCATCGGTTTTAAACTCAGAAACTTCTTGCGATTCAACATTTTTAAGCGATACGCTTTCTAATTTTTTTTCGCCATTGAAGCTCGTGACTTCATAACCAAGTTTAAAATCGATCATAGGATTCTCTTTGGCTTTTTCAACCGTTCCTTTGTCAGCTTGAAGCGAGTCTAAAATGTTTACTACTGTTACTTTAACATTCATACTCGTTAGATAAATCGCCTCATCTAAGGCACTATTTCCTCCGCCTAAAACAACGACTTCTTTGTCTTTATAAAAGGCGCCATCACAAACTGCACAAAAGCTAATCCCTCTACTTTGAAACTTATCAGCGTTGGGTGCATTGACTTTTCTAGGATTGGTTCCACTCGCTAAAATAACCGTTTTGGTTTTAAACACATTGCCATCTTGGGTGTGCACTTCTTTATAGTCTTTTTGATCAACGATCTTAGCGACATCCCCATATTGATATTTAACCCCTAAGTCTTGCGTATGGTTAAACATCTTTTCACTGAGTTCAAACCCTGTTACTTTTCCAACACCAGGATAATTTTCAATTTCGTATGTATCAACCATGTATCCACCTGGTGCACCGCGTTCGATCATCATGGTTTTTAAATTGGCGCGCTGAGTATATATAGCCGCAGTCATACCGCCTGGGCCAGCGCCGATAATAATTACATCGTACATAAACTATTCACCTCGATTTCCTATTTTACATCATTTTTATCTAAAACATCTACATAACGCTTACGAGGGCGAATAAATCGGTTTGCGATTAAAACTATTACCCCTACAATTGCCATAATGATCCCAATAATTTGAGCGGCTCTTAACCCCGTTCCTCCAACATATAAGGCGTCCGTACGCATAAATTCGATAAAGAAACGTCCCACCGAATACCATATTAGATAAAAGGCAATTAAATCGCCACTACGGGTAAACTTAACCCGTCTTAAAATCAGCACAATAATTAACCCTAAAATATTCCATAAAGATTCATATAAAAACGTAGGATGATAATAATTCATTCCATGATCAGCACTAAAATACATATTATTCACTATAAAATCAGGAATTCTTAATGTATTGCTTAAAAATTCGTATTGTTGATCGAGTGAAAGTTCAGGATTTCCATTGCTTAAGCCACCAACAACGCCACCATGGGCTTCTTGGTTAAAGAAATTGCCCCAGCGTCCAAAGATTTGTCCAATTAAAAACCCTGGCGCAATTAAATCCATCACTTTATAAATATCAATTTTACGAACGCGCGTATAAATAAACGCCGCCAACACCGCGACTAAAAACCCTCCATGAATCGCAAGGCCACCTTCTGTAATTCTAAAGATTCTACCTAAGTCTCCACTATAGCGTTCCCATTCAAAAATTACATAATAAAGGCGCGCACCAATAATGGCTAAGGGTAAAATAATGATCAGCCCATCAATGATGTAATCTGATTTAATCCCTAAACGCTTTCCTTCTTTAATGCCCATAAATAAAGCCCCTAAGACTCCAAGTAAAATCATAAAACTATATAAATACACCGTAATAGGCCCTATGCTAAATAATTCATTTGTTAAAGGAGAATGATTTGGATCTAAATGTGCTGGTGTTAATAAGCTAAACATAAAATACCTCTTTCTATTTTTTCATATTTTGTTTTCTTTTTATCGTTTCACTAATCGAATCCGTAAAGTCTTTCGCCATGTTAGTCCCTAAGGATTTTAACCGGGTATTCATCGCCGCAACTTCAATTAAAGAAGGCACACTTCTTGCTGCGGTAATGGGGACTTTAACATTCACAACATCGGTTTCAAAAATTCTCGTGGTTGCTTCATCGAGCCCTAGACGATCATAATCTAGGGAATCATCCCATTTTTCTAAATCTATGATTAACATCACATCTTTGGTATCTTTATAGGCTGACGCCCCAAAGAGTTTCACCACATTCACAATCCCAATCCCACGAATTTCTAAATGTTCTCGCAACACTTCAGGCGCTTCACCAACTAAACTACCGACTTCTCTTTGATACACATCAACGCGATCATCCGCAACCAACTGATGGCCTCTTCTAACAAGTTCTAAAGCGACCTCACTTTTCCCAACGCCACTTTTCCCTCGGATTAAAACACCAACTCCATTAATATCAACCAATGTTCCATGGATGCTTTGTCTAGGTGCTAACTTACTAAATAGATATTGATAAAGTTTTGAAAAAAGGTCTGAAGTTCTTAGATAGCTTTTTAATACTGGAATATCATACTTATTCCCCATCCTAATGAATACATCAGGGATTTCAACATGTTTGGAAAAAATAAAAGCTGGGGGTTTTTTCTCAAATAACATCTCAACCCTTATTTCTTGGTCTTCTTGTGAAAGCCACCCAAAAAAAGTGACTTCTTTACTTCCAAAGATTTGAATACGGTCATGTTCAAAAAAATCGAACAACCCAGCAAGTTCAATCCCTGGTCTTGTAAGTTGTGAGTTTTTAATAGGATCTTTTAATCCATTTTCTCCAGCGTGCACTTCTAATTTAAATTCTTTAATTAACGCATCAACAGCCAATGTCACATTACCACCTCATAGCCTTTAAAATAATGTTTCTAATGATATGTGAAAGCAGATATCTAAACACAATAAATAGTGAGATAAATATCACAAACATCGTTTCGTGTCTAAAATTAAACACATCGACAAATATATAATTTTCTAGTAAGTAAAAAATCGTTAAATACCCAAAAAAGAAAATAAACCCAAATGAACGCATCACAAACCGGAAATGATTGTAAACCACATATTGTCTAAATAAAATTTCAATTAACGTATAGACCCCTACAAAGGCGATGATATCAATTAAATCTCCAGAAAACTGCGCAAAACCAAATAGTTCACTTACCCCATAAATTACGAGCAAGTTCACCATAAAATACATCGCAAAATTTAAAAGACCATTCGGATGGAACCGCGAACCAAACTCTACCATTATCATACCACGAGGACGCTTCTTTTTCTTAGAAGAGGCCTGTTTTTGTTTTTCCAAATCTTTAAGCTGTTTTAAAAGGGCTTCAATTTCTTTTTCTTTATCACGATCAGATTTTTCATTTTCTTGCTCGTCTGATTGTTTAGCGTTGTCATTCACATCATCTTGGTTTTTGTTAGTTTTGTTTTTCTTTTCACTCATAAACTACGCTCCTTTTAAAACCTTCTTAAGATATCTCCCCGTATGGGAAGCTTCCACATTTTGAACTTTTTCAGGCGTTCCATAAGCAATGACGCTACCACCAGCGTCTCCACCCTCAGGCCCTAAATCTATAATATGATCGGCCTTTTTAATGACATCTAAGTTATGTTCAATAATAATGACTGTGGCACCGAAATCTACAATATTATCAATCACATCCATTAACCGTCTTACATCATCAGAATGAAGGCCTGTGGTTGGTTCATCTAATATGTATAAAGTATCTGAAGTAATTTGTTTCGTCAATTCACGCGCCAGTTTCACACGTTGTGCTTCTCCTCCCGATAATGTAGGGGCTGGTTGACCAATTTTTAAATACCCGAGTCCAACATCACAAAGGGTAGAAAGTTTCTTTTTGGCTTTGGGAATATTTTCAAAGAATTGCACAGCTTCTTCTATCGTCATCGCTAATACATCCGCAATGGTCTTCCCTTTATATTTCACTTGAAGGGTTTCATGATTATAACGCTTCCCATCACACGCTTCACAAGGGACATAGACATCGGGTAAAAAGTGCATTTCGATTTTTAATACCCCATCACCATTACATCTTTCACAACGCCCACCTTTAACATTAAAGCTGAATCGCCCCTTTTGATACCCTCTAATTTTCGCTTCATTCGTCATTGCGAAAATATCACGAATATCATCAAAAACACCCGTATAAGTCGCAGGGTTACTTCTTGGGGTTCTACCGATGGGGGATTGGTCAATATTAATCAGTTTTTTAAGATGATGGTGTCCTTTTATACTTTTAAACGCACCTTTCATGAGCTTTTTAGGATAAAGTTCATTATATAGCCCCTTGTATAAACATTCGTTGATCAATGAACTCTTTCCAGATCCACTCACACCACTTACAACAGTGAGTAAGCCTTTAGGAAACTTCACATCAATATTTTTTAAGTTATTTTCACTGGCACCCTTGATTTCTATATAGGTTTTATCCCCTTTACGTCTTTTTGAGGGCACATCAATTTTACGTTTCCCACTTAAATAATGCCCTGTAATAGAGAATTCATCGGTTAAAATTTCATCATACGTGCCTTGAAATACAAGTTCTCCACCATATTCCCCAGCACCCGGTCCAATATCGACGATTTGATCGGCTTGTTCCATGGTTTCTTCATCGTGTTCAACAACAACTAACGTATTGCCTAAATCACGCATATCTTTCAATGTCTGAATCAAGCGATTATTATCTCTTTGATGAAGTCCAATGGATGGTTCATCCAAAACATAAAGGACCCCTGTTAAACGTGAGCCAATTTGGGTTGCTAGACGGATACGTTGTGATTCACCCCCTGAGAGGGTTGCGGCTCTTCTTGATAAGGTCAGATAATCTAACCCGACATTTTTTAAAAAGGTTAACCGAGAAATAATTTCTTTTAAAATCATTTCTGAGATTTTCATGTCGGTTTCAGAAAGGGATAAATTTTCTATGAACTTAAGCATCTCTTGAACCGATAGATCGGTAAGTTCAATGATGTCAAGACTTTTTATTTTTACACTAAGCGCCGCTTCATTAAGCTTTTTCCCGTGACATACTTCACACGTTTTTTCGTTCATCAACGTTTCAATCCATTCTCTCATAAAACGTGAAGTCGTTTCGATATAACGGCGTTCTAAATTATTGATAATGCCTTCATAATAATCAAGTTTATCGTGTTTGACTTTGCTGGTTTTGCCTTGAAATAAAAAGCGTAATGGTTCATCAGATCCATAAAAAATTAAATCTCGTTGTTTTTTAGTATACGTTTTAAACGGTTTTCTTAAATCAATGCCATAATGATCAGCAAGCACTTCAAGTTGTTTAAAATGATACGTACTCGTGTTTTGCCATCCTTTAATCGCCCCTTCATAGACTGATAAATCCTCATTATGAACCAAAAGATCCGCATCAATTTTCTTTTTATATCCTAAACCGCTACACGCTTCACACGCTCCAAAGGGTGCGTTAAATGAAAAAAGTCTCGTTTCTAATTTCCCAATAGAAAAATCACAATATGGACACGCAAAGTGTTCACTAAAGGTATGTTCTTTTTTATTCACTAAAACAAAAACTTTCCCATCTCCTAATTTAGACGCAGTTTCTAGCGAATCATAAAGTCTTGAAGATACTTTATCTCTTAATTTTAAACGATCAATCACCACATCTATTGAATGTTTTTTATTTTTATTAAGCGATTCTATATCGTCGATGTCCATAATTTCTTTGTTCAAACGAACCCGCACATACCCATCTTTTTTTAATTGTTCAATCGTTTGTTTATGCGTGCCTTTTTTGCCTTGAACAATTGGTGCTAAGACTTCGATGCGTGAGCCTTCCTCATAATCAAAGACTTTATTTCTCATTTCTTCGATGGTTTGTGAAGCGATTGGCTCATGGTGTGTCGGACAATAAGGCGTTCCAATGCGTGCATATAGTAGTCTTAAATAATCATATATCTCTGTGACTGTTCCAACGGTGGAACGCGGATTTTTAGACGTTGTTTTTTGATCAATGGATATGGCAGGGGATAAGCCTTCAATGCTTTCAACATCGGGTTTTTCTAAATTGCCTAAAAACTGTCTTGCATAGGCACTTAAACTTTCTACATAGCGTCTTTGACCTTCTTTGTAGAGTGTATCAAATGCCAAAGACGTTTTTCCTGAACCACTCAACCCTGTCATAACAATAAACTTATTTTTTGGCAATGTAATGTCAAGGCTTTTTAAATTGTTTTCTTTAGCCCCTTTAATGATGATGTCTTTCATTTTTCCACGTCCTTATTTTTCAAGCATCTTTAATAGGTCTTCTTCTGTAATGATTGTGACGCCCAAATCTTTGGCTTTATCATATTTTGATCCCGGCGCTTCACCAGCACATAAATAATTCGTTTTTTTACTCACTGCACTTGTAACTTTTCCACCAAGCGCTTCAATTTTATCTTTCGCTTCGCTTCGACTCATGGAAGATAAGCTCCCAGTTAACACAAATGTTTCACCATTAAAAGCGCCTTCTTTAGGGATTTCCCCTTTGTATTCCATGTTAAGGCCTAACGCCTTTAATTGTTCAATGGTTTGAATGTTTTGTTCTTTGTCAAAATAATTAACAATGCTTTTTGCTATCTTTTTCCCTATATCATCAATCGCTGTAAAATCATTTTCACGTGCCTTTACTATAGCAAAAATATCTTTAAAATGCATCGCTAATACTTTGGATACCTTTTTGCCCACAAAACGAATCCCTAAGCCAAACAAAAGATTCTCAAGTGAATTCTCTTTTGAAGCTTCAATATGGTCTAGCAGTTTCTCAATACTCTTTTTCCCAAATCCACTTAAGTTAATTAAAGTGTCTTTATGGTTTTTTAGTGTGTAAATATCTACAATGTGTTTTAAATAGCCTTCGTTATAAAAGAGCTCCATGATTTTATTGCCTAATCCTTCGATATTCATCGCTTCTCTTGAAGCGAAATGAATCATGGTTTCCAAATGTTTAGCAGGACAGTTTGGATTGGGACAAAAATGGTCTGCTTCTGATTCGCTTTTTTCTAGCAGTGTGTGACATTTAGGACAGGTTTCGATCATTGTAAAAGGCGTCTCACTACCACTTCTGTTTTCTTTAATCACACTCACGACTTCGGGAATAATATCGCCTGCTTTTTTAACACTTACCGCATCATGAATGCGGATATCTTTTTGTTGAATATATTTTTCGTTATGAAGCGTCGCTCTTGATACGGTACTTCCTGCGATTTCAACAGGATCCATAATCGCAACAGGGGTAACTTGACCGGTTCTCCCCACTTGAAAGAAGATATCTTTTATCACACTCATAACTTCTTCGGCTTTAAATTTATAAGCCATTGCCCATTTTGGACTTTTGGCGGTGTAGCCAATCGTTTGATAAAGCGAGCGTTCATTCACCTTGATGACCACACCATCAATATCATAAGGATAGTCACTTCTATTTTCTTCAATCATTTTCGCTTTTTGAATGGCGCCTTCGATCGTTTCAACATGAAAAGCAACCGGATTGGTTTTAAACCCTAGTTCTTTTAACATTTGAAGCGTTTCACCGTGTGACTTTTTAGCATCTTCATCCTTTTCACTGCGTGAATAGATAAACATATCCATATCACGCTTAGCCGCAACATTGCTATCGAGTTGACGAATGGTACCTGCAGCAGCGTTTCTTGGGTTTTTAAACGTTGGTTCATTATTTTCACTGCGTGAAACATTAAGATTTACAAAGGCCTTTTTAGGCATAAAAATCTCACCACGAACTTCTAACGTTTTATTTTCTTTTAGTCTGAGCGGTACACTTTTAATCGTTTTTACATTATGGGTAATATCTTCCCCTGTAACCCCGTTTCCTCTAGTCGCTGCTTGGATGAGTTTTCCATCTTCGTATTTTAAAGACGCCGCAAGCCCATCAATTTTCGCTTCTACCATATACGTATAATCACTAACAATCTTCCCTAACCGTTTATCAAACGCTTTTAAATCATCTTCATTAAAGGCGTTTGATAAAGAAAGCATAGGCATTGAATGATTCACTTTTTTAAAGCCATCTAAAACTTTTCCACCCACTCGCATCGTAGGAGATGTTTGTGACTTATAATCAGGATATTTTTCTTCAAGTTCTATGAGCTCATTTAATAATTGATCATAATCAACATCGGATATCTTAGGATCATCAAGCACATGATAAGCATAATCATGACTTTCAATTGTTTTTCTTA
>CAYZOR010000014.1:0-21942 GCA_964479895.1 uncultured Candidatus Izemoplasmatales bacterium
ATAGTCTGCTTGCGCGCCTAAAATAGAGTCTTTAGGGAACGTTAATAATGGTTTTTCTTGAATGAGACGTGCCATATTAATTCCGGCGACTAACCCACTACCAGCACTTTCAATATAGCCTTCAACCCCACTTAATTGACCGGCAATAAATAAATCATCACGGTGAATCGTTTGATACGTTTTTTTAAGATGAGAAGGCGCTTTAATAAAACTATTTTTATGCATCACACCATACCGTATAATTTCCGCTCCTTCTAAGCCTGGAATACTTCTAATGAGTCTTTTTTGTTCACCGAAGGTTAGATGCGTTTGAAACCCAACCAGATTAAACATCGTCTCTCGTGCGTCATCTTGTCTTAGTTGAACCACCGCAAATGGTTTGTGAGAAGGATCTCTTCTAAGCCCAACAGGTTTCAAGGGTCCATACCTTAATGTATCATAGCCCCTAGAAGCCATGGTTTCAACCGGCATACATCCTTCAAAGACGTTTTCTTCAAAGTCTTTAATTTCAGCGGTTTTAGCGCCTGTTAAAATACGGTAAAATTCATTATATTCTTCTTCATTCATCGGACAATTAATATAATCACCCTTTAAATCATCTTCATATCTATTTTTGTAATAACAAACGTCCATATTAATACTATCTTTGGTAATAATCGGCGCCACGGCATCAAAAAAATGCAGCGATGCTTCATCCAAAAGATTCGTCAATGCATCGTTTAACCCTTTAGACGTTAATGGCCCAGTTGCGATAATAGTAGGTTCATCAGGAATATCGGTGACCTCACCATAAATAATTTCAATCTTCGGATGATGGGTTAATGTTTCACTCACATATAAAGAAAACTTTTCACGGTCAACCGCCAACGCACCACCCGCAGGGATTTCTGCATGCAGTGCGGCTTCCATGATTAAAGAATCAAAATATTTCATCTCTTCTTTTAAGACCCCTGCCGCATTCACAAGCTTTTTAGAACGGAAGGTATTCGAACATACCATTTCCGCAAAATTTTTGGTTTGATGCGCTTCGGTCATCTTCTTAGGACGCATCTCATGAAGCACAACTTCTATATCTCTTTTCGCAAGTTGCCAAGCCGCTTCACTTCCAGCAAGCCCAGCCCCTATTACATGAACTTTTTTCATAAAAACACCTCATCACATTATATCATAAAAATATTGCCTAAAAAATTTAGGCAATATCATTTATCCAACAATAAAATCTGTTTCCGGATAACTAATCGTACTATGTTTCTTTGTTTTTGGTTTAAAGAGGAGTAATGTCGCAAGAATTCCAACGCGCCCTACAAACATTGTGATGATCAACAATATCTTAGAAACCACATTTAAACCAGATGTAACCCCTAAAGAGAGCCCTGTCGTTCCAAAGGCACTAATGACTTCAAACGCATAATATTTAATTTCGTGTGATCCTAATATACTCATCAGCAAAACCACACTAAAGACAAAAACCAATGCCATAAAAACGGTAATCAACGCTTTATGAACGGTTTCTTTTTTAATGGTTCTTTCTCTAAATACGACATCATCATATCCTCTAGAAAAAGCCCTTACTCCTAACAATGCCAAAAACAAAGTCGTTGTGCGAATTCCACCACCCGCACTGTTCGGGCTTGAGCCTAAAAACATTAAAAAGATATATACAAGATGGGTCGATTCTTTTAATTCAGATATATCAAACAAAGAAAACCCAGCGTTTCTAGGGGTTAGCGACATAAATAAGGTATGATAAATCATTTTACCTAAAGACATAGAATCTAAATACCCATCGCGTTCAATAAGGTAAAAAACGATAGCACTAACAATCCAAATCGTTAAATGTAAAACAAAAAGTGTTTTTACAAACAATGAAAACTTAAACGTTTCTTTTTTAAGTTTCGCTTTAATAAACGCTTTAAGTTCAACCAATAACCAAAAACCAACAGCCCCCATAAATATAAGGACCATCCCCGTTACTTGAACCACATAATCGTTTTCAAACATAGAAAGCGACGACCCGCTAGGAGAAATATCAAACCCCGCATTCGTAAAGAAAGATACCGTTAAAAATACACTTTGTAAGATAGAAGTTGATAGATTAAAATATCCAGAAAAATAAAAATAAAATCCTAAAATTAAAAACGCTATAATTTCGATCGTAAAAACAACTATCAACACATCTCTGATGAACTTAACAATGCCTTGTCTGGTTAATTGGTTTTGGTCAGTCATAATCAATGTACGTTGTGAAAACCCAATTTTTTTTCTCATTAAAAGCCAAAATAAGGCAATCATCATAATAAGCCCTATTCCACCCACCTGAATAATCAATAAAAGCATGATTTGGCCAAAGACACTAAACGTTTCACTTACCGTGACAGTACTTAAACCAGTCGTACTCAGCGCACTTGCGGAGACGAAAATCGCATCAACAAAACTTAAATCGATTCCTTCTTGAATACTCCAAGGTAAAAATAATAAGCCAGCACCCACAAATAAAAATATTAAATATGATGTAATAAACATTCTTGTATAGGTTCCAAAAAATAACGATTTTATACTTTTGAATACACTCATAATAGTATCCTCTTTTCATAAGGTAAATAAACGATAACAAATTTAATTATTTTCAACAAGTAATAATGGAATTAATAGACAAAAAAGCCAATGATCCCTGAAATAATTATCACCAATATAGGATGCATTTTAACTTTCCAAAGCAAAAACACTAATAGAAATAATATAATATATGCTTTAAAATCTATTAACGCATCACTCGCAATAGACGCAACCGATGAAAAAATCATCCCAACCAATGCGGGTTTTAATCCAATAAATATGCCTTTAACCACTTTACTTTCTTTAAACTTCTGTGTGTATTTTGAAACCGTTAAAACTAAGAAAAACGGCACAAAAACAACCCCAACCGTCGAAACCATCGCCCCAGGCACACTCGCAATTTGAAAGCCTATAAAGGTCGCACTATTGATCGCAATCGGTCCCGGCGTCACTTGCGATAATGCAATCATATCAATAAATAAACTTCTTGTAAGCCAGCCTTGTTCAATGACCACCATACGTTCAAATAATGGAAGCATCGCATAGCCTCCACCAAAAGAGACCATTCCTATGAGTAAAAAGGTAAAAAACAAACTAAACAGAATCATAGTTTTTCACCTCATTTACACTATAGATCATATACCCAAATAAAGCCATAAACACAATCACGAAGAATGGATGGACCCCTACGGAAAAAACAAGCGCAAAGGTTAAAGACGCGATAAAAATCCCTTGAAGGTGTTTATTTTGTTTGAATAACTTAACCCCTGCGGTCCCAATTAACGCAACCACACTAATTCTAACCCCATTAAAAATCGCTTCTATGGCTGGGTTATCTATATATTGAAAGAAAAAGATTGCGATCACAATAATGATTATAAACGACGGCAACGCCATCCCAAACGCTGTGGTTAACGCACCTTTTAACCCTCTTAATCTAAGTCCGATAAAGACTGCGAAATTGATCGCAATCACACCGGGTAATGATTGAACCATTGCTAAAATATCCGCAAATTCTTCTTCTTTAATGTATCCATATCGTTTAACAAACTCACGCTCAAAAACAGGAATCATCGCATAGCCCCCACCAAATGTAAAGGCTCCGATTTTCATAAACGTTAACAATAATCTTAATAAACTTGGTTTTTCCATAAAATCACTCCACTTAACACTATCATACAAAAAATACGACTTTTAAACAACACGTTTAATCTATAAAAAAGCGCCACACTATGTGGCGCAATGCATTAAAATTGTTCGGTAATGGTTTTTCCTAACATAAATAATTTCAAGTAATCAGGGCCACCTGCTTTTGAGTCCGTTCCACTCATTTTAAACCCTCCAAATGGTTGGTAGCCTACAATTGCTCCCGTACATTTACGGTTAAAATATAAGTTTCCAACATCAAAACGCTCTCTAGCCAGCTCTAAATGGGCTCTATTTTTAGATAAAACCGCACCGGTTAGGCCATATTCTGTTTGATTGGCAATATCCAAGCCTTCTTCAAATGTCTTAAACTTTGTCACCCCAAGCACAGGGCCAAAAATCTCTTCTTGCATAATGCGTGAAGTCGGTGCTAAATCGTAAAAGACCGTCGGTTGGATAAAGTATCCTTTAGAATCATCGCTATCGCCACCGACCAATAACTTGCCTTCTGTTTTCCCTATACCAATATATTTATTTATTTTTTCAAACGCTAAATCATCGTTCACTGGCCCCATTGAATGATTGATATTTTCTGGATTCCCAACTTCCATTGCGGCAACTTTCTTTTTAAGATGCGCCAACACATCATCATAAATTGATTCATGAACAATGGCACGCGAGGCGGCTGAACATTTTTGACCGCTAAACCCAAAAGCCGATCCTCGTAAAATCTCAGCAGCTTCTTCTGCGTCATAGCCTTCATCCACAATGATCGCATCTTTACCACCCATTTCCGCAATGACGCGTTTTAAGTGGAATTGACCGTCTCTAACTTTTGCGGCCTCTTCATAAATGGTTTGACCAACTTGTTTGCTTCCTGTAAATGAAATGAATGAAGTTTTAGGATGTTTTACCATAAACTCTCCTACTTCACTCCCTTTACCTGGAATATAATTAACAACCCCATCAGGAAGCCCTGCTTCTTCTAAGGCTTCTACAAGCTTATACGCAATGACTTGCGTGGTTAGCGCAGGTTTTACTAATACAGTATTCCCTGTCACAATCGCACTAGAAACCATCCCTGTGAAAATCGCAAGTGGGAAATTCCAAGGGGTGATAACAGCCCCAACCCCCATTGGGATATATTTAAACTCGTTTCTTTCTACATGTTTTCTTGATAATACATTATCCGTATTTTGATCAAGTTCTACCATTTGTCTTGCATAATACTCTAAAAAATCAATCGCTTCAGCGGTATCAGCATCCGCTTCATTCCATGGTTTTCCAGCCTCTTTCGTCATTAACGCAGAAAACTCGAATTTTCTTTTACGAATAATCGCGGCGGTTTTAAATAAAACATCCGCTCTTGTTTTAGGGTCTGTTTTTGACCATGTTTTAAACGCATCAAGCGCTGATGCCATTGCGGATTTTGCTTCTTTAGTAGACGCTTGATGAATTGAGCCAATCACTTGGCTTTTTTCAGCAGGATTTAACGACTCATATAATTGGTTCGTTTTGACACGTTTCCCATTAATAATTAAAGGATATTCTTGCCCTAAATACGATTCCACGGTTTTAAATCCTTCTTCGTAACGCTGGATGTTTTCCTTTTCCCTAAAATCTGTAAAAGGCTCCATCTGATAATCATAAATTGCCATGCTTTACTCCTTATACGACACTGGTCTCCATTTCACTTAAATCTTTTCCCTCAAACCGTGTCAGCTTCAAATTTTCTACGGGTAATGAAGGGGCTTCCCCGAGAATCATTTCACTGAGCAACAAACCAGTCATCGGCGCTAACATAAACCCATGACCTGAGAAACCACACGCCATATAAAACCCTTCTACCTCTTTAGAATCAGAGATAATAGGCTGAGAATCAGGTGAAAAGTTATAAAGTCCGCCCCATTGCCTAATGACTCTAAGTTCACCAATCGGTGGTAAGAGATTGGTCACTGTATGAGCCATTTTATCTAAAAACTGATGGGTTGAATCCATACTATACCCTGGTGCCCGCTTATCACCACGCCCCATTATAAAGGCGCCATGTGGCGTTTGTTGACAGTAAATATTTTTTGAAAAACTAATAACCATCGGCCCTTGAATTTTTTCAATTGGCTCAGTTACTAGAATTTCACGGTTTTGTGAATGAACAGGAATATCAACACCAGCCATCTTGCCTATCTCTTTAGCAAAGCCTCCTGCGGCATTAATTACATGAGACGTTTCAATCAAGCCTTTGTCGGTTTTTACTGCATTCACTTTTCCGTTTTCCACAATTATATCAAAAACCGTCGTATAAGTGAAGAAATTTACGCCTAATCGCTTCGCTGCTTTATAAAAAGCATCCGTGGTAGTGAAAGGATTTAAGTGACCATCCGTCTTACAAAATGTCGCACTTGTCACACCATCAATGTTTAAATGCGGAACAATTTCTTTTGCTTCTTGTGGGGTTAGAAGCTGTGCTGGAATGCCTAAAGATTGTTGCAGTTTAACGTTTTTCTTAAACTGCTCATCTTCTGATTCATTGGTCCCAACAATTAAATAGCCTTCTTGTTTAAATTCAATATTGCCATCATATTCAAGGGTTTTTTGCGCTTTTTCAAAAAACTCAATACTTTTTTTAGCGAGTAAACAGTTCGCTTTGGTTCCCCATTGTTGACGAATCCCAGCGCCGCAACGCCCAGTCGCCCCCCAAGAAAGATGGTGTTTTTCTAAAACAACAATATTTTTAGCGCCCTTTTTGGCTAAATTCCACGCAATCGCAACACCGCTTATACCCCCACCAATAATGACATAATCAGCGTGCTTAGGAAAAGGATTATTCGTCTTCATCTAAAGAAGCCTCCTTGATCGCATTGAGTTTTACACCAAGGGTAAAGGGACGCATATTATGAAATTCTACTGCATCTAAAGGTTTTCCAAAATATTTAGCAATTTCCCATTGCACCATTTTTCCGCAAGTATTGGCCTGACAAGGCCCCATACCAACGCGGGCAACCCTTTTTAACTCTTCAAAGGTTTCATACCCTTGTTCAAACAAATCATAAAGATCTTTAAGCGTTACATCGGAACACCTACAAATAATTACATCTTCATTTTTCATATAATCACCTCTACAGTTGCGGCATCGTAAAGATATTTTTTGTCCATTTCAACGTGGATTAAGGCGGTTTTATTTTGTCTAGGTTTATCAATCACATTTAAAACTTTTCCTTGTGTAAGTTTTTGACCCCCGCGGTCAACAATATTGATCATTTGACCTTTAGTAGGTCTAGGGATAAACTCATAAGGAAATTTCATTTCTGCCTTATCACTTTTTTTATCAAGCGCTCTGATAGAGATAGCTAACCCAGGACAACGATACGCACAAATCCCACATCCTGTGCATTTATCAAAATCAATTCGAGGTCTTGCGTTGATATCCTCACCGATATGAATCGCATCAAAAGGACAACTTGTTTCACATGGATTACATGGTATCTCTTTATAACATTCGATGATTGCTTTAGGGTTCAATAGGGTGTTTTCATCTTCAGGAAATTCTTGTTTATAAAGTTCAATTGCGGCAATTCCATTTTTTTCGATCATGTTAACATCCCTCTTTTCAAATACCCACTACGTACTTTAGAAGCATGGGGGCCCTCTCTTAAGAATTTTAACTCTTCATAATAGGCTTTTAATGCTTTACGAGAATCTTTAACGGTATATCCTAAATCTTCTAAAGCATTTAATCCAGTAATCTTTCCTTCCACCATCGCTGAAGAAGCTTCTTCGATTCCAACCACATCTCCACACGCATAAACTCCTTTAACGGTGGTTTGGTATCTTGCGTCAATGACAGGCACATTACCACCTAGTTCTTTAATATAACGAACATCAGCGCCTAATTGCTGCATGAGTTCTGTTAAAGGTGCTAATCCTACAGATATACAAACCGTATCGACATCAAGAGTTTGTTCACTTCCTTCAATCCCTTGCCATGTTGGATCAAGATCCCATATTTCAACTTTTTCAACACTATCTTTTCCAATCGCTTTTTTGATTGATGTTGATGTTTTAATATCAACGCCTAAACGTTGAATCTTAGAGGCATGCACTAAATATCCACTTATTTTAGGCGCAGCTTCAACCAGCGCTTCAACTTTAACCCCAGCTTGAAGCAATTGATAACTTACAATTAAACCAATATTTCCACTGCCGACCATTAATACTTTATCACCAGGTTTTACCCCATATTCGTTCATTAACGTTTGCACAGCCCCAGCAGCGTAAACCCCAGGTAAATCATTGTTTTCAAACGGAATACTTTTTTCACTTGCCCCTGTAGCGACAATAATAGTTTTCCCTTTTAACTTAAAAAAAGTATCCCCTTTTAAACAGGCAATGACTTTGTCTTTATACATTCCAACGACACTGGTCTCATTTAAGATTTCTAAATGATTTTCATAAGCCTTTATGTTGTCTATTAAAATATTCATAATATCGATGCCTCTTTTTGAGGCATATTGTTTTTCACTTCCGAAAAATTTATGGGTTTGTTTAATGAGTTGTCCGCCTAAATTACGGTTACGGTCAATTATGGTCACTTTAGCGCCTGCTTCTAATATTTTATAAGCAGCCATTAACCCTGCAGGTCCAGCCCCTACGATAATTACTTCTTTTTCTTGCATTTAAACCTTCCCCTTTCCAACTTGATTTTCAACAATCATACCTTCTTTTAAAGGGGTAATACATGTCCTAACATTTGGTTTGCCATCGACAACCATATTACATGAAGCACAGTTTCCTATTGCGCAGTAAAATCCTCTTGGTCTTTTTAAGTGAATACTCTCACTTAATTGCTTAATCCCGTTTTCATGAAGCGCAGAGGCAATTGTATCCCCTTTTACTCCATGTAGGGTTTTTCCATTGAAACGAAAAGATACTTTTTCTTTTGATTCAAAATCCAATATTGGATGCTTTTTTATACGCATATTCCACCTCACTAATAATCATCACTCACCAACAATTATACCATAAAGCGCTTTCATGAAAAAACAGTTATTTAATTTTCTATTTAAGAAAAAAATAACCATATGGTCCCCCACATGGTTATGGCTTAATGGTTATAAAATTTTACACAGTTTTTATGACTTGCTTTGGCTTGATATAACGCTTTATCAGCTTCATGCCTAACATCGTCAAAAGGTTTTATGGCTTGATCATCAAAGCTAACACCAACACTTACTGTGACTGATATTTTAGTGCCTTCAAAAGCAACTTTATTCTTCTCAATCGTCTTTCTAATACGTTCTGCAATAAACAACATTTCCTCTTGATTGGTATCAAAGATGCCCACCGCAAACTCTTCGCCACCCAAACGTCCGCATAGCACGTTATGTTTAAAGACTGACTGCATTGCATTCGCAATTTTTTTTAAGACTAAATCACCAACATGGTGACCATACGTATCATTGACGTGTTTAAAATCATCGATATCAAGCATAATCATTCCTTTATTCAATGCGATTTCATCATTATACCTTTTTTCAAAAGCGCTTCTATTATAAAGATTTGTTAATGAATCTTGATCAGCTTTTTCTTTTAACGTTTTTTCATAAAGTTGACTAATCGTCACATCCTCAAAAATCAACATCATCCCCTCATAAACACCCTGATTTTCTAAAGGGTGATAATTGATGGCGTAATATTTTTCAGTGCCGTTTAGATCCACTTTTATACGCTGTAAATCTTTCTTGCTTTTAATGGTTTGATTATCGACAAATAATGTATGGCTAAACACGTTATAAAAAGCCATGCCTTCTTCAATTTCTATAGGACTTAAATGATTTAAAAACTCTGTGGCTTTTTGATTAAACTCAATGATAATGCCATCTTTGTTTAATATAATAATGATTTGATCAATCGCTTCTAACAAACGATCTTTAGAAAGCAATGAAATGTTAAAAAATTGATATTTAAATACCGCATAAAACATCATGAATATACCCGGCATATAAAAGGCTGATGTCATGATATAAATTTCTAAATTTCTTAATACCGTCATATTTAAAACCAATAAGAAAGAAATTGTCAAAAGTCCAATAATCGATATTTTTATTTGATTTTTGATTTCTCCAATGGCTTTTCGATAATGAATAAATAAACTAACGACCGCAAAAAATAATAATGATAAATTCAAAAATACATTAAATACGCCTAAAACGGTTTGTTGAACACTTAAAAAAGTGTAGTTTTCATTAACCTCAATTAACGCATACCCACTCCTAACGAGTCCATGATATGAATTGGTTAAAATTAATGCTATAAAAAAAATCGGAACAACGATTAAAACCTTTGAAAATTTCAGCATTTTTTTATTCTCTAAAAAACTTTGAACAAACACAAACATTGTAAAAGGGATTAAAAAGCTACTAAGCTGCTGGATATCTCGCCAAAATATTTTACCATCTAAGGAAGGTTCCATTAATTCTAAATAAGAAGTTAAATTCCAAAGCAATGAAAATACCATTAACACAATCAGTGGTTTTGCACCAGGTTTTCTCCGATAAATATAAGCATATACACCAATCGATATAATAATAAATAAAGTTATTGCGTAAATAAAATTATGAAATATAACCATAGGTTTCACTTCCTTAACTAAGTACTTAATTATACCCAATAACCATAAAAAAGAAAAGACCAATGCTGGTCTTTTCAAATGGTTTAAGTGATTGGTGTTTTATCTTTAAAGACAAAACGCTCATCCACATAATCGACAAGCACATCACTATCAGGCGTTACTTCACCTTTAATGATGGCTCTACCGAGTTCAGTCTCAATGTGTTTTTGAATGTAGCGTTTCATAGGACGTGCACCAAATTGAGGTGAATAGGCTTCATTTAAAACTTGTTCTAAAGCGACATCACTGAAAGTTATCGCAATATCATCTTTTTTGAGCTTTTGATTGAGTGCTTCTATTTGTAGATTGATGATTTGTTTTAGTTCATCTCTCATTAACGGTTTAAAGAGGATTGTATCATCAACTCTATTTAAAAATTCTGGTTTAAAATGTTTATACAGTCGATCAAAAACTTGGTTTTCAACCGTCGCATCAATTTCACCTGCACTATTTAATCCGTCTAGTAATAAATCAGAGCCTATATTAGAAGTCATAATGATAACGGTATTTTTAAAGTTAACATTTCTTCCTTTCCCATCCGTCATATGTCCATCATCTAAGACTTGTAATAACGCGTTGAAGACTTCAGGATGTGCTTTTTCTATTTCATCAAATAGAATGACGCTATAAGGTTTGCGGCGTACACTTTCAGTTAACTGTCCGCCTTCTTCATATCCAACATATCCAGGCGGTGCACCGATTAAACGTGCAACACTATGACGTTCTTGATATTCCGACATATCGATTCGAATGAGATGGTCTTCACTATCAAATAAGTGCTCCGCTAATGTTTTGGCTAGTTCTGTTTTTCCAACCCCTGTAGGCCCTAAAAAGATAAAGCTCCCCACAGGTTTTTTAGGGTCTTTCAAAAAGGCTCTCGCTCTTAAAACTGCATCAGATACACTTTTCACAGCATTTTGTTGTCCAATCACTCTTTGGTGCAAGTATTTATCTAAATTTAGTAATTTTTCGCGCTCACTTTCAACCAGCTTTTTAACGGGAATTCCCGTCCACTTTGAAATGATATCTGCAATTTCTTCTTCGCCCACTTCTTCTTTAATGAGATGGGTTTCTTTGCCTTCATTTTCCTTGGCTTTTTCTAACGTTTTCTCTGCTTTTGGTAAGTCACCGTACTTTAATTTTGCCAAACGATCTAAATCATAATTTCTTGATGCTTCATCGATTTCTCTTTTAATATCTTCAATGCGTTGTTTATACGTTTTTAAATCACCAAGTGACGCTTTTTCATTTTCCCACTGAGTCTTTAAGCTATCATGTTTATCTTTGATATCTGCGATTTCTTTTTCTAAAGTCGATAAACGCTTTTTACTTTGCGGATCTTTCTCCTTTTGTAGACTATGTTTTTCAATTTCTAGTTGTAATAACTTACGAGAAAGTTCGTCTAATTCACTCGGTTGAGAATCTATTTCTGTACGGATTAAAGCTGCTGCTTCATCCATTAAATCAATCGCTTTATCTGGTAAGAAACGATCTGATATATATTTATGCGACAATTCTGCACACGCCACTAAGGCTTGATCCGATATTCTCACGCCATGATGAATTTCAAACTTATCTTTAATGCCTCTTAAAATAGAAATGGTATCCTCTACGGTAGGTTGTTCGATCATGACTTGTTGGAACCGTCTTTCTAAAGCCGCATCCTTTTCTATATATTTACGATATTCATCAATTGTTGTGGCGCCTATACAGTGCAGTTCTCCTCTTGCGAGCATTGGTTTTAAAATATTTGACGCATCCATTGCCCCATCCGTTTTACCGGCACCAACAATTAAATGAAGCTCATCGATAAATAAAATGATTTCTCCATCCGAATCAGACACTTCTTTTAAAACACTTTTAAGGCGTTCTTCAAACTCACCGCGATATTTAGCCCCTGCCACCAACGCGCCCATATCTAGGGCGAATATTGTTTTATTTTTTAATCCTTCAGGCACATCACCATTAACAATCCGCATTGCTAAACCTTCAGCAATAGCGGTCTTACCAACCCCAGCTTCCCCAACTAAAACAGGGTTATTTTTTGTTCTTCTTGATAAAATTCTAACGACTCTTCTTATTTCACTATCCCGTCCGATCACAGGGTCTAACTTTCCATCTTTCGCCTGTTTGACTAAATCTCTTCCGTATTTATCCAATGCTTCATAGCTCGCTTCAGGATTATCAGAATCAACCTTTTTATTCTTACGAATATTGTTTAGGGTTTCTTTAAAAGTTTTTTCCTCTATTTGATAACTTTTTAAAAGGGCTTTAGTCTCAGAATCAGAAGATTTAAATAATGCTAAATACATATGTTCTACACTCAAATAAGCATCTTTATATGATTTTTGAATATCTTCTGATTTGATAAGTAACGTTTGTGCCTCACGACTCATATATAAATCTTTCGCATCACTGACACTTGGTTCTTTTTGTAAAACATTAGCCAAATCACTTTTTAACGCCTCAACATCTATATTCATACGGTTTAAGATATCAACAATTAAAGATTCTTGGATGCTTAAAAGTCCCATATGAAAATGGGATACAATGAGCTTTTGATGTGAGTAACGAAGCGCACTATTTTGGGCTTCTTGAAATGCTTCACGCATTTTTGCGGTCATTTTTTCAGGGGTCATATCATCATCTCCTTATCGTTTAAAAGGCTTCAGGATTTCCTGAAGCCTCTTCGGTTACTCTACATCAATTAAGTAACCTTCGGTTTGACTTTCAGATTTAGCCGCATCAATATGTAAGATGCCATCCTTTAAAGACGCTTTAATACTTGAAGGCTCAACGTCAGGTAAATATAAGCTTCTTCTCATAGAAGTGTAGCGTCTTTCTTTGTGTAAATACTTCTTCTCATCTTCTTCTTTACTTTCTTCGCGTTCTACAGCAATATGCAAGGTTTGTTCATCGTAAGATACTTTTAATTCATTTTTCTTAACACCAGGTAAATCCGCAGTGATTAAGTACTTATCATCTTTGGCTTCTACGTCTACTTTAAAGGTATCATTTCTTAATGAACGCATTGGGGAGAAGAAGTCATCAAAGAAATCAGTAAACGGATCAAAGTCATCTTTTCTACGTGGTGATGCGCTAAAAGGTGTAAGTTTAAACATCAAAATCCCTCCTAACACAAATCTACTTGTTAGCACTCTAATACATTGAGTGCTAATTCAATTATATTATAATCCTAAATGATTTATCTGTCAACATATTTTCATAAAAAAATCTTCTTAAAAAAGAGAAAATTTTTAAGAAGATTTTTCATTTTCTAACCACGCTTTCATTTCATCTAAAAGCATTGGTTTAGCGAAATAAAATCCTTGGATATGATTACATCCTAATGATTTTAAAGTGTTTAAGATGGCTTTTGTTTCTACGCCTTCTGCGATCACTTCAAGTCCCATATAATGGGCCAAATTAATAATGGTTTTAACCGTCATTCTCGTTGTAGAACTTTCATTGATTTGCATTGTAAAGTCACGGTCAATCTTGACTTTATCGACAGGTAAATCTCTTAAACACGATAAAGATGAATACCCTGTCCCAAAATCATCCAATATACTCTTGATGCCTATCGAACGAAATGATTCTAAAAATGATTGGGTAAGTTTCCTATTTAACATCAAAGTCGATTCCGTCATTTCAAGTTCTAATTTACCCGCTTTTATCCCATGCGATTGGATTTTTTGGCGCATAGAATGGATTAAATTAGGGTTGAATAAGTTTCTTTGTGAAATATTCATCGCTATCACGATATCTTTACGAATGGCTTTAAATTGATCGTATGCTTTTAATACTTCATCCAAAACCCATTCAGTGATCTGATCGATGACTCTTGTTTCTTCGGCAAACGGAATAAACTCTGAAGGCTCTAAAATTTCACCGTCTTTTTTCCATCTAATAAGCGCTTCAATACTATGAGTTCTTTGAGCATCAACATCCATTACGGGTTGAAAAACTAAAAATAATTCACCTTTTTTTAACGCCTCAGGCAATTCTCCAAGTCTTTGAATATAGAGTTTATCTCTTTCGTGTTCTTCGTGGAAAACGACATATTTTAAATGATTGTTTTTTGCGTGAAGTGCCGCAATATCACTCTCTCTAAACCGTTTGAAAACATCTTTAGGTTGATTGGGTAAAGATATCCCTAATGAAAAGTCAATGTACAGTGGAATTTCATCTTGATAAAACAAGATTTTTTCAAGATGGTCACTAAAGTCTTTACGCATTGCTTTATATGTAGATACCTCCATATCAACCCAAAACCGCCGATTATCCACTTGAACAATTGTTGAGGGGGAAGGGAATAGTTGACTAAGTTTCTCATACACATTTTTAAGTGTCTTAGCATAAGCGATGGATCCAAGGAGTATAATGAGGGATTCATAATTATTGATTTGTAATGTAACAGAAACATGATCAGTACTTTTTTTAGTAGGGTGGTGGGTCAGTAAAAAGTGTCTATAGTTAGGAAGCTCTGTGTCTAGATGATGAGATGAAAAAAACGTAATGTGTTTAATTTGAGAAATAAGCTCATTAACCACATGTCCCGTTAATAACCCAATAAGGAGAAAAGCCAATATTCTTATGCTCGAATTTATATATAAAGTCATATCTGGATTTTCTTCTAAAATAAATAATGATAATCCGACTAAAAACCCACTTATTAATCCCGCAATAACCCCACCAGTTTTTTTCCATAAAAACGCAAAAATAATGATAGGAATATACATAAGATGTGTAACCGCAGAATATTTCATCTCATAAGCATAAATAAAAAGAACGGTTACTATAACGGAAATAACCGCAAAAAGGTTTAACAGCCAAAAAAGGCGTTTATTGCTTTTTAAAACCCCATAAACATTATCACTTTTTAATTTCACACTTCCACACCCTTTTAACTTGTTATGTGTGCGTATTGTATCACAAGATTAACAAATTCTTATAGATTGTCATTTATTAACTGATCTGACGCATTAAAAAATGCTTTATACCCTAACCTTAAAAAGAAATACGTTGATAATGATACGCCCCCTAAAATTCCTAGCATAATTCCTATTTGATAAAGAATTGCGGTGGATGGATCAACGCCTGATAAAATTTGTCCTGTCATCATGCCGGGTAAGAAAATAATCCCCATGCCTAGCATATTGTTAATGGTAGGCATGATTGCGGCATCAAAAGCATCATTGATTATAGTTTCACTGGCGTCTTTCGGCGTAGCCCCTAAAAATAAAGCTTCTTCTACTTCGGCTTTATCGTTGGTAAAACGATTAAGCATGGTATGGATGCCTAAAGATATCCCTGTCATAGAATTTCCAATGATCATACCAGTAATTGGTATAAAATATTGCGGGTTATAATAAGGGGTCACTTGAATCACAACGAACATGAAATAAAACAACGCAATTAACCCACCACTAGGTAAAGCAATCATAATAGCGCGTTTTAAAGAGGGGGATAATTGCCCTTTAAACTTATCAAATACAGTATAAACCGCAAAAGAAATCATGATTAATATAACACTTAAAGTAAGTAAAGGATGGGCATTTTCAATTAAAAAAACCAAAATAAATCCTACAATTAAAAGCTGGAGCGTCATTCTTAGTGTCGCAATAATTAGCGCTTTTTCTCTAGAAATATTTCGTCTTTTTAAAATGAACAATATAAAAAGCACAAACACATACCCAAGCAATACTTGGAGGTAGGAGAGTTCAATAATATCACTGTTCATAATCTTTCACCCTCCCGTCTTTAACAACTTTAATATCATCGCCGACTTTTAACGCAATGGCTTTAGAATGCGAAATCATGATGAGACCTTTTCCTGCTTTTTTACAAATATCGCTGATCGTATTAATAATCAATGCTTCAGTCTCATCGTCTAAAGCACTTGATGGTTCGTCGAGTAAATAAACATCTGCGTCCAAAAGTAGCACTCTTCCTAATGCCAGCCTTTGTTTTTCTCCACCAGAAAGCGTTGATGAATCCGCATCTAACGCTTTATTAAGTGAGACTTTTTTTAACATATCCTTTAAAACATCATCATCCGGTATGGCTCTTTTTTGATAATTTAATCCTTTGATAAGATTATCTTTAATACTCCCTTTAAATATATATGGACTTTGAGTTAAGTAAACTACATTTCGCCTGTGTGTTACGCTATTTAACGTTTCTAAGGGTTGGGTGTTATAAGTAATGGTTCCATTCGTAGGAGAGATGCTTTTATTAAGCAGTTTCAAAAGCGTTGTTTTACCCCCACCACTTTCTCCGATTAAAACCGTAATTTTTGAATCATCAATGACTAAATGATCGATATGCAAAATGTCTTTATACGTCACTTGATTGAATGCAAACATAAATCCACCTATTTTTCTTTTTGATTATTCATGATTTTGTGAAACGCTTTGGTTTCTTTTTTTATATAAAAATAATAAAACCAAGGCGTAAATGTAAAAGATAATTTAAACAGTAACGATGGATAGATTTTTTTCTTATCTTTTTTAATGCCTTTAATGGTAGATCGAACCACTTTATCCACCGATTGAACAGGCCACGGTTTTCTAGATTGGTTGGCCACATTAAAAAATTCAGTTTCAGTCGCAACTGGATAGATAGTTTGAGCCATTTGATTGGGACCTAGTTCTAAATTAAAACCATCGAAAAACCCTCTTAACGCCGCTTTAGTAGAACTATATAAAGCATGGCCTGGCATTGAGATATAACTTACAGCGCTTAATGTTGTTATAAATCTAAACGGCCTATCTTTATTGAGTTTTCTAAATTTTACCGCGCTATAAATCACACTTCTTGTATTGAGATTATAGATTTTATCGAGGTGCTCCGCATCAATATCTTCAAGTTTTTCATAATATGCAAAGCCAGCATTTGCGATGAATATATCAATTTTTCCCATCGCTTGTAGCGCATCTTTAAACAGAGCATCGATAACATTTAATTTAGAGACATCATAATTTTTCTTGATTAAATGTTCATGATGAAAAGGTTCTGCTTCAACGGTTCTACTCACGGCATAAACGTTTGCTCCTTGATCCAATAACGCTTTCATTAACCCTTTTCCAATCCCACTAGAAGCCCCAGTTATAATAATATTTTTATTGTTTAGATCCATCTTTTCTCCTTATTCCTTAAGACGTTTAGCCATAATAATATCAGGGTTTCCAGGCCCATATACATCAGGAATGAAACCGACGATTTGATAGCCTTGTTTTTGGTAGAACCTATAAGGATGATTGTCTGATTCAATACTTTTTAAATGTTCAAAGCGATCATCTTGATATAAATTTTTTCCACTTAAACTTGTTTTATATCCTTGATCGTCGCTCCCTAAAAAAAGTGTCATGATTCCTTTTTCTTTTAAACGATGTTCTACAATATCTAATAAATTAGCCCCAATTCCTTGATACCTTTTTGATGCTTTAACCACCATTAAATCAAGTTGATATGCGGTAAAATATCTTCTTGCTTTAGAAACCCCGACGAACCCTAATACGGTCTCATTGTCTTTGGCAATATACAAAATATTATCCTCTTTTAAAAACCGGATAATTTCTTCTTTTGCTTTGTTTTTAGGGTAGTGTGCTTCAAACGTTTCATTAAGAAGTTTAGTGCATTGTTTAGCAAGTGACGCATAAACATTTAATTCTTGTACCTTCATGAATTTTTTCCTCCAATACCATAAAATACTAAATGAAATAAATCGATTAATCGCTTCTTATTATTAATTTCAGGTCGGTCCCCTACCCCACGAATCAATTCAATGAATAAAATGATGGAATCACTGTCTAAATCTCGTTCAATGATATCTTCATTTTTCCCTTCTCTAATTAAATGTTCCATGCCTACATAAATTCGATTATTGTCATACCACGCTCTTAGAGCATTCATTTGCTTGTTTTTGGTGGTATGAAACCCTTCAATTAAATCCGTATTTAGTTTTTTTACATAATCGATTTCAAACTGAATAAGGGTATCAAGTTTATTTTTAAAAGTATAAGATGAATCATACACAATCGCTTCAAACTCTCGTGCATACTTTTCAAAAAACACTTTAGCCACTTCAACCATTACGTTTTCTTTGCTTTCGTAATAATTGTAAATGGTTACTTGTGAAACGTTTGCATTTTTTGCGATCATTTGAATGGTCGTATTTTTAATGCCTTGATTTAAAAATAAATCATACGCCGCTTTTATAATTTGTTCTTTTTTGATACGCGCTCGTTTTTCAAATCCATTCATCGAATGCCCCCCTTTATTTCATTGTACTTTTAATTGCATAATCCTTGGGTTTTAAAACACTATTTTTAAACGATGTCATACTCATCATAAGCAACATTACTCATTGATAACCCTTTGAGTTCCCTTAAATACGTTTTCACATCATCAAACGATGAAAAATCTACACTGTAATTTAATTCTTTTGCTACATGTTTTGAAACCTTTAAAAACTTATCATGAAGATAAAACAAGGTATTCCAAAGTGTTTTGATATCGCCAGCACTATATGTCTTTAAATACATTTTATAGACGTCTTCCCCTAAATAATACCTTAAATGTTTCATAGCTTTACCCATCACTTTATCAAAATCTGTTTTAATGCCTGCTTTCCACTTCAACATGGTTTCAAACGCATCCCTTAATAAAGTAATATGTTTTAAAGCATAAATAGGTTCATTTCGATATAACCCTTTCGCAACATAAGGCTCTAACCACAAAAACGTTTTAATGCAGCTTTCAAATAAGTCAAAAGAAGGCTTTTTGATGATAAAGGGGTTATCGTCCACTTGTTTTTTAGGTATCGAATGATTGTCCTTATCTAAAATAATCTCATATATCGGCTCTTCTTTTATATAATCTTTTAGGTGTTCGATAGGACGTAAAGATAGATCAATTCGGTTTTTATCTTTAAAAAGCATTTGATACATAAAAACATCTTTGCGGTCATCTTTTAAATAAATCATGTCATCGCTTGTATGAAGCAACATTTTACCTTCAAAAAATTCATCATACTTCGCGTCTAAAGCCTTTTTGAAATCATCGACAAAAAAGACAATATCAAAATCAGAACAAAGATCAACTTTTTCTTTAGGATTCACTCTTGAACCATTCATCATAACCAATCTCACATTATCGCAAGACTTTGCGACGGATAGGATTTTATCGAGCATTACGTCTTCTTTTAACATGTTACTCACTCCTTTTTTTCACAGACCGCTCTAAGTCTAGTAATGTTTTTTTAATAGAAACACTCGCTCCAAATTTCCCCAGTGAATAATCACTTGGTAAAACTCTGTGACAAGGAATTAATATTGCCAAAGGATTTTTGTTCATAGCAGAACCAACCGCGCGATAGGCTTTATCATGGCCTGCTTTTTCTGCTAATGATTTATAAGTTATTGTTGATCCATATTCGGAAGTCATTAACGTTTCATAAACTTTTTTTTGAAAAGCGGTTCCTTTAATTTTATATGGAAAACTCAATGTTTTTCTATGACCATTTAAGTATTCGAGCAGTTGTTTTTCTGCTTCGTTTTCTACATTAAAATCCCCTTTTTTAAAATTGATTTCAACCACATATCCATTTTCATATTTTACATCTAGATCTACATTCATTCTATCACCTTAACAAACGCATCTACTAAGCTTGGATCAAAATAAGTTCCCTTATGTTCAAGCAAAATATCAATTGCTATTTCTTTAGTTTTTGAAGCTTTATAATATCCATTCACCATTGAATCATACGCTTCAGTAATTCGGATCATTCTAGAAAATAACGGAATATCCTTTCCTTTAATTCGTCTAGGGTAACCTGTTCCATCATAGTTTTCATGATGGGCCAATATATATTCACTATACGCTGCTTTGTTAATAATTGAAGAGGTAATTCTATAGCCAATCTCCGGATGTCTTTTAATTTTTAACCATTCGTCTTCATTTTCAAACGTCTTACAAGCTAAAATATCACTTGTTAAATGAACTTTACCAATATCGTGGTAATAAGCCGCTTCTTTTAAAACAGACTTTTCTAAAGAATCCATATTTAAGTATTCAGCGAGCGAAAGCGTTAACTCCATCACGTTTTGGGCGTGTTTTTTTTCATGAGGATACGTTTCATACAGTAGCTTTGTAATTTTATTAAAGATCATCTTTTTAGTGTCAAAACTTCTTTTTAATTTATAGGCATATAACTTACTCTCTGCTTTACTAAAAACTTTATAAAAAGTATCGTCCCCCACCCCTTTTAAAACATCAAACCCTAAAGAAATTGACATATTAATTGAGTCGACTTCAATTGATTCAGCCTTTTTTGCGATGGCTTTTATAATTGTTACCCCTTCTTCATAACTGGTCAGAGGTTTTAATAAAACAAACTCATCTCCGCCGATTCGCGCAAGCAAATCCGCTTTATCTTTAAACTGATTCAACAAATTCGCAGCCGCTTCAATAAGCTTATCACCTTGTGTGTGTCCAAAAACATCATTGGTCAATTTTAACGCATTTAAATCCGCTAAAATAATCGCCAACGGTAGTTTATCATTGGTTGTAAAAAAGGGAATCGATTCTTCAAAATACCGACGATTATGAAGGGTAGTTTGTTTGTCGATGTAACTGAGATTTTCTATGGTCTCGTCCAATGTTTTAGACTGAGTAATATCCGTATATATTGCCGCAACTTTAGAAGGAGAAGGGGAAAACAATGATATTCTAAAATATTTTTTTAAAACCGAAATATAGCGATTAAAAGTGAGGGAAGATTTGTTATTCTCAACTTCTTTAAATTTATCAAAAAACGGAGGATCTTCGCTGTTGAAAACATCGGTAATCTTCTTGCCTTTTAACGAATCCTCTAAATCACTATTTATAAACTTTAAATAATTTTTATTATATTCTACAATCACGTAATTATAGGGATTCCCTAAGTCATCATAAAGCATTTCATAGACCACAAATGCTTCATTCATATTTTCAAACAACGAACGCAACAGCGCTTCATTATCTTTTAAACTTATCTCAATATTTTTCTCTTTTGTAATGTCTGTATCCCAACCTTGAAGCCCAACAATTTCTCCTTTTTGATTGGTCATTGGAATGGTCGCACTCAAAACCGTTACAGCGGTTCCACCTTTAGTGTAAACGGTGTTTTCAAAGCCAACCATAGTTTTCCCAACAATCATACAGTCCATGAGAGCACTTATAATTGTTAAATGATCACTTTTTGCGTTTAATTCCCAAATAAATTTGTGTTCCGTAAGTTCATTGGGGTCATATCCTAGTATTTTATTCACCGAATCACTGATATAAGTAATCTTTCCATTACGGTCAAGTTCCCATATATAGGTTTCTTTATATAATTGATGCGCAAAATTTCTTATCGGTGACATTTGATACCCAAATTCACGTTTCAATGATTTCACTGAATAACGCATCCAACCCAAAGAAATAATAAGACACAAGAAAATAAACGTCATAAATCCTCTAACGAGAGACACATTCCATATAAAAAAAGACACTATGAAAAAAATAGTATAAATCACTGTCAATCC
>CAYZOR010000015.1:0-21741 GCA_964479895.1 uncultured Candidatus Izemoplasmatales bacterium
ATACAAATAATATCACGATAAATTTTATATTCGTCCATAGAATGTTCCTCCTTTTCTTTCATTATAATGCAATTTTTTAAAAAAAGGAGTGTTGACAAAGTTGTGATTTTTTGAAAAGAAAGAGCCACCTATCTTGGCGGCTCTTTAAAATTTTTATAATCTTAATTTTCAGTAAATATATTAAAATCTTTCATAGGACGATCATCATCACAATCAACGCCTTTATTGTAAGAACGGTTCTCAAATAAATCGGTTAAACGATCGTCATTTCCATCGTTTAAATATTGATTGATGGTATCAGTAATAGTAAACGCCTTTTTCAACGCTTCACCATAAAGGGATAGAACACTTTGTTTGGAAGCTTCTGAGGTTACTGGGTGGTGCCAGGTTCTATTTGTTTCATTTAAATAATCATACCGTAAATGTTTTTTGTAAAAGAAGCTTAAATCTTCAAAAAACAAATCTCTATACGTACTAAAACGGTCAAGAAAACGATACATTCGCTTTTTAACCCCACTTCGGTCATTGATAAAATGCTTAATCGTAAATCGCATGCCTTGATAGCCTTTTTGATAGTGTGTATCCACATCATTGATCCCATAAATATCTTTTGCTAAGCCATCCAACATTTTCGTGATTGCCCTGGGAACTTTTTTAAAAGGAACCGCTTTTTTAAGCGGGTATTTATGGGCTTTAATCGCATGGTCTTTTTCAATTAAACATTTGTCCATACGCCTTTCAAACTTTAAATGCAGCCCTCTTTGATGATAGGTTTTTGGGTCGTTTTTATCAAAAACCCCTACATGATGATACACATAAGGATGAATTTGAACATCTAAAGTATAGTGTAAAACATATCCCATTAAAAAGGCGTGCAAACTTTTAGAGTAGTTGGTTTTCACATACTGTACCATGCGCGTTAAAAACTCGGCGGTTTTTTCATCATGAAATGTGTTGCCGATATCCATCGCACGGGCGCGTTGTTTTGAAAAAATTCGGTAATAAAGTGGGTCAGGCCCTTGTGAGGCAACGATGGTGGCGTTTTTCAAGGTGTCATGATCATAAAAATCGGGATGGTGTTTTATAAAATCATGCGCCATGCGCTGATGCATATAAATATCAGCCATTTGACTCTCTCCTTAACGTTTCAATTTTTTCTTTGAAAAATTGTGGCAATTCGCTTTCAAAAGCCATGGTTTCAAATGTTTGAGGGTGGGTGAAAGTTAGTTTATAGGCATGCAAAAATTGGCCATGGGGCGCTTCTTGTTTGCGTCTCCCATACGTAGTGTCCCCTAAAATGGGTTTATCAATATATTGCATATGGACACGGATTTGATGGGTCCTTCCACTTTTAAGCTCACATTCTATCAATGTGTTTTCTTTGAATCGTTCCAACACATTGAAAAACGTAACACTTTCCTTCGCGCCTGCAACAACGCTCATCATATGTCTTTTTTTAGGATGTCTTCCAATCGGCGCATCAATCTTTCCACGGTTATGATCAATAACGCCGTCACAGATTGCTTGATAATAACGCTTGACTTCTCTTTTTTGCAACGATGCTTGTAAAGCGGTTAAAGTCGCTTCGTTTTTCGCAAACAATAAAAGTCCGCTCGTATCTTTATCCAAACGATGCACAACGCCTGCACGAAAAGGAATGTCAAACTTTTTAGGATCAATGCGGTCTAAAAGCCCTTCTAACAAACTTGGTTCTTTGGTACTTGGCGAAGGATGGGTAATCAGTCCACTGGGTTTTTCAACCACCATTAAATCATCATCTTCAAAAAGAATCGAAACATTTAAAGGCTGATAGGTTAAAACCTTTTCTTCTTTTTCTTCTAATGAAATTTCAATGGTTTCCCCACCGCGCACTAAAAAAGATGGTTTTTTTATTTGGCCATTGACCAAAACCAAACCATTTTTTAACAATGCTTTAATTTCCATTCTAGAATAATCATCTAAATAATCGCTTATGACTTTGTCTAAGCGTGTATTTTGATGATCCTCTGTTACTTTAAGCGTTTTTTTCGTCACGTCCATCACTTCGTTTCGTATTAATAAAAATAATATCAATAGCAAGCGCAATCCAGCCAATCGTTAATGCTGAATCGGCAATATTAAACACAGGAAAATCATACGTGAAAATATAGACATCAATCATATCAATCACATATCCAAACCGAAGACGGTCTATAAAATTCCCGATGGTTCCGCCAATTAATAAAACAACGCCAATCGAATAAAACGGTTTGGTTTTAAAATTCATTTCTAAAGACAACACTAAAAAAACGCCCAGTGCAATAACCGTCACAATCACAAAAAACCAAATCTGTCCTGGGAACATGCCCCAAGCCGCACCTGTATTTCTATGGTAAGTTAAATATAAAAACCCATCAATTAAAGTTATTTGTTGACCAAATATAATATGATCAGCGGTCAAAGTTTTTGTGATTTGATCGAGTATAATTACACCAAGTATAATCAAAATCCCGCTTATAAATGTTTTTAGTTGCATAAAAGCCTCCTAGATGTAATTTGGGATGATAAATACAATCAAGATTCCACCCAAAAGTAATATGATTACACTCGTTATTACACTGTGTTTTAACATCCGCGCTTTCACACTAAATGCTGGATGCAATTTATAATGCATAAGCGTTTTATAATACAATAAATCAATGAGTACAACCCACGCAATCAATGTAATAAGTAAGAAAAATGTAACAACGTAATAATAATAAATATATAAGATTAAAAGATTAATCGCAAGCGCCATAAAAGGGATGGCGATTAAAGACCCAAGAATCACACCACTTAAAAAGGAAAGGAACCGTTCTTTTAATGTGTACACTTCATTTAATTTAGGAAGATTCATCTAAATCCTCCCCATGATAAGCCATTAACCAATTTAAAGCATCCACAAATTCGCTCACACCGACAATTTCTAAATTCGAAGAAGGAATCTCTTCTAAAGCATTCATCGCAACGGTGTAATTATCGTTTGAAGCCCCAGTCATTGGCACAAAGAAAACATCAGCGTTTTTATTGTGTGCCGTAAATACTTTTTCACGGATGGACCCTACTGACCCAACAGACCCATCGATATTTATCGTGCCTGTTCCAGTAATATTTAGTCCGCTCGTAAAATCAAATTCACTTAATGCATTATAAATATAAAGCGTCTGCATGAGCCCACCAGATGGCCCGCCTACTAAAGAGGTTCTTACCTCTAAAGGAATTTCAGCCTCTATAATATTATAATAAGTAGACAGTGAAATTCCAAAGACACACTGCCCCTCTCTTTCTTGCCGTAAAACCTTGAGTGTTTTGATTTCTCCATCACGCTCAACTTCAAACGATGCTTCACTTTCGCATTCTACTTCGTTTAAGCCTTCTTGAATATTCGGATTGCCATTGACACTTAAGACAATATCACCAATTTCAATATCACCTACTGTATAATTATAGATTAATCGTACAATTTGTTGGCGTTCATACTCAATATTCATATCAAGCGCTTCTAGTGAAGTAATAAACGACGCATCAATCGAGGTGTTTCTTGCGACTTGACCACTTCGAAAATTCGCAGTGTCACTGATCTCCCGCTGCTGTGGTGAGATCATCGTTTGCGTATGAGAAGGCGATAAGGTTGAAACGATTAACTGAAAAAAGGTCGGCCTTGGCACACTCATCACATAAATACTACTGATTGGATTTTCTTGTTCGTAAGTCGAGGCTTCTAGTTCAATATAGCGCCCAACATCGGTTAAATCGCCTGGGGTAGAAATTCGATAATCGACCCTATAAAGCATTAAAAACATAATAAATAGGTAAGGGATTGCTAAAACCAAGATAAAAATGCGCGCGTTTTTAAACATTTTTTTCATATTAGATTGCCAATGGCGTATTTTCGATTTGTCTTAAGGCAATGCCCGATTCTTTTAACATCCGTGTACTCGCTTGTACGCTGCTTGCTTGTTGGTATTTGTTTTCAATAAAAACAATTTCTTTAATGCCACTTTGAATGATTAATTTTGCACATTCATGACACGGAAAGAGCGTAACATAAAGCGTCGCGCCATCTAAAGAAACGGTGGCGTTTAGTATCGCATTAGGTTCTGCGTGAACCACGTAAGGATATTTGGTATTTAAAAAATCACCATCACTTTGCCATGGATACACATCATCGTCAATGCCAATTGGAAAGCCATTATATCCAATCCCAACGATCCGCTTTTTTTGATTCACAATACAGGCGCCAACTTGAGTGTTCGGGTCTTTACTACGCATCGCAGAAAGTTTGGCAACGCCCATGAAATAGGTGTCCCAATCAATATAATCTTGACGTTTCATCCCGTTACTCCTTTACGTTTTTAATACTGTCTAAGTTCACATGACAATACCCATTTGGGTTTTTATCTAAGTAATCTTGGTGGTACGCTTCAGCTTCATAAAAAGGTTCATCCGTCTTAAAAGTTAATTGAAGCGGTTTTTTATAGTTCGGTTTAACCGATTCAACGAAATCGTCTATGACACGTTTTTGGGCATTGGTGTAATTATAAATCCCAGTTCTATACTGAGCACCAATATCGTTGCCTTGTTTATTGATCAAAGTGGGATCAATGATATTAAAAAAATGCTTTAACAAGGAATTGAGTGAGACCACACTTGGATCATAAATCACTTCTACCGCTTCAGCGTGCCCACTGCCTGTACAAACTTCTTCATATGTAGGGTTGGCTTTATGCCCATCAATATACCCATTGGTAAGCGCTTTAACCCCTTCAATTTGTTTAAAGTATGCTTCAACGCCCCAAAAACATCCACCGGCTAACACTATTTTTTCCATACTATCCCTCCATAAGGGTAAGACATATATATTCTGCTGCTCTTAAGCCTGCGGTGGCAGGCCCAAAAGGATTTGATGCAATAAAAGGAATGGTTGAATCTTTTAAAGGCTGTTCCTTAGAAAAGACAACAGGAACAGCTTCATTGATTCCTTTTTTCCGACATTCAATCCGTAATTTTTTAGCCAAAGGATCATACGATGTATCAAATAAGTTTTTAATGACTATTTGACTTGAATCTTTACGATTCCCCTGACCTACACTTGATATAATCGGAATGGTATTTTTTTGCGCATGTTCAATGAGTAATGCTTTGCTTTTTACGGAATCAATCGCATCGAAAATAAAATCGATGGGGTGTGCAAATAAGGGTTCAACCATATTGTCGTTGAAAATGGTGTTATAGTCAATTACTTTGCAGTTTGGATTAATACTTAATAAGCGAGCTTTACTTATCCAAGTTTTATTCTTACCAATTGTATCATAAGACGCTGTTATTAAGCGGTTGATATTGCTTTTTGTAATGACGTCTTTATCCATTATGATCAACGTTCCTACACCCATGCGACAAAGCGATTCAGCCGCTATGGCGCCCACGCCCCCTAAGCCAATCACCGCAACGGTTTTTTCAGCAAGCATGTTTAATTTATTTTCACCATATAAGGGGACTAACCGTTCAAACTGATCATTCATCGCGCGGTTTTTTAATAAGGCCTAACGTTTCTAATTGTGCGTCGCTTACAAAAGAAGGCGCTTCTGTTAATAAGCAGTGGGCGGATGCGGTTTTAGGGAAGGCAATCACATCACGGATGTTTTTTGTTCCGGTTAAAATCATAACCAAACGATCTAGCCCAAACGCAATGCCACCGTGGGGAGGCGTTCCGTATTTTAATGCATCGAGTAAAAATCCAAATTGGGAGTGTTGCGTCGCTTCATCCATTCCTAAGATTTCAAAGACATCTTGCTGCATAGATGGATCGTGAATTCTAAGCGATCCACCGCCAAGTTCTTGGCCTTGAACCACTAAATCATACCCATGGGCCAAGGCTTTATCTGGGGCGTCTTTTAAAGTTTCTTTAAATTCATCATGCGCTTTAGTAAACGGATGATGCAAAGCGTAATAACGGCCTTCTTCTTCATCGTATTCAAACATTGGCCAATCAACCACCCAGTGGAAATCAAAAATAGAATCATCGATTAAATCCATTGTTTTGGCAACATGATTTCTTAAAAATCCTAAACTATGACGCACAACTTTCAAGGTATCGGCAACGATAAACGCAATATCGCCTGCTTCCATACTAAGTTTGGCTTCAAACGCACTTAACTCTGCTTCACTAAAAAACTTCACCGTAGGGCCACTTAATCCTGTTTCATCTTTTTTAACCCAGGCTAATCCTTTGGCGCCATATTTTTTAACGTCTTTGGTTAAGGCATCAATCTTTTTGCGGGAATAAAAACTTGCGCCATTCGTAACGTTAATCGCTTGAACAGCGCCGCCATGTTCGATGGTAGATTGAAACACTTTAAAATCACTATTTTTAAAGACTGCATTTAAATCGGTTAAAAACATTTCAAATCGAGTGTCTGGTTTGTCAGAGCCATATTTATCCATCGCCTCAGCATATGAAATACGTTTAAATGGCGTTTTAACATCAATGCCTTTAACTTTTTTCATCACCGCTTTAATCATACGCTCACTGACATCTAACACATCGTCTTGATCAACAAAACTCATTTCCATATCAATTTGCGTAAACTCAGGTTGACGATCACTTCTTAAGTCTTCATCTCTAAAACATTTGGCAATTTGATAATACTTTTCAAAGCCTGAAATCATTAAAAGTTGTTTAAAAAGCTGAGGGCTTTGTGGAAGCGCATAAAAGTTGCCTGTGTGATTTCTTGAAGGCACGATATAATCTCTTGCGCCTTCAGGCGTCGATTTTGTAAGCATAGGCGTTTCAAAATCCATGAAATCTTCTTCATTTAAAAAGTCACGGACTGTTTTAGTGATTAAATGACGGGTTTTTAAAATATTTTTTAAATAAGGACGTCTTAAATCTAAATAGCGATACTTAAGGCGCGTATCTTCTAATGCATCCGTATCATCTTGAATGAGTAAAGGCGGTTGCGCCGCTTTCGATAAAACCGCTAAGTGTTTAACATCGATTTCAATGTCGCCCGTTTTAATGTTTGGGTTTTTACTGCTTCTTTCTGAAACAACCCCTTCGATTTCAATGACATATTCATTTTTAATCGATTCGGTTTCTTCTTTTAAAGGATTATCGTTATAAAACGCAAGCTGTGTAATCCCTTCTTGGTCTCTTAAATCGATGAATACTAAATTGCCTAAATCTCTTTTTTTAGCCACAAACCCTTTTAATTTAACCGTTGAACCAATATCATTCATTGTTAATGCATTGTTATGATGGGTATATTTCATGATTGAGCTCCTTTTTCGCAATCTTTACAATCGTTTTGGTTTTTTGTTAGCGTTTCTACTAAATACATATATAAATCATCAAATGAAACTTCCGTTTCAGTGTTTAATTGTTGGTCTTTGACATTAACTTTTTTTGCTTTGACTTCTTCATCACCAATGATAATGACAAACCGTGCATTATGATTGGCAGATTGTTTGAACTGTGCCTTCATTGATTTTTCCATGTAATCTTGATCGACCATTAAGCCGCCTAAACGCATTTTTTGAGTCAGCGCAAAGGCTTTTTGTCTCGCGCTTTCTCCCATAATAAGCATATAGGCGTGTAAGTAAGGGTTCGTGATTTGATATTCATTGGCTTTTAAGGCAACGACTAAGCGCTCAATCCCATAAGCAAACCCTACCGCAGGCGTATTGGGACCGTCTAAGCTTTCGACTAAATGGTTATACCGACCGCCTCCACAAATCGCATTTTGATTGCCGAGCAAATCTTTACTGACTTTTAGTTCAAATACGGTATGCGTGTAGTAATCAAGGCCTCTTACTAAATTATGATCAACTTCGTAATCGATTTTGGCTTGATCTAAATAATGTTTAACGGATTCAAAGTGTTGTTTTGCATCATCACTTAAATAATCAAGGGTTTTAGGGGCACTAAGCATACTTTCATGGGTTTGATCAACCTTACAATCCAAAATCCTTAAAGGATTTTTTTCATAGCGATGATTACAGTCTTTACAAAGCGAGTCTAAGTGCGGTTTAAAATGCGCTTTAAGCGCTTTTTCATACATGGTTTTAGATTCGTAATCACCCAAACTATTTAAATGAACCTTGACAGCTTTAATTTTTAACGCTTTTAAAAGTGTAAACGCATAGGCAATGATTTCTGCGTCCATCGAAGGATGATTTGACCCAAAGCATTCTGCACCAAATTGTCTAAACTCTCTAAAACGTCCTTTTTGAGGTCTTTCATAACGAAACATGCTGCCATAATAATAAAATTTTTGAGGCGTCAACTTAGAAGCATATAGCTTATTTTCAATCAACGCTCTAACCACCCCAGCCGTTCCTTCAGGTCTTAATGTATTGATGCGGTCCCCTCTATCTTTAAAATCATATGTTTCTTTACTAACTATATCGCTATCTTCCCCTACTGAACGGTGAAAAAGATCCCTGGTTTCAAAGTGTGGGGTTCTTATTTCTTTAAAATTAAATAGTTTTGAGACACGGTCTATTTGTTTTTCGATCGCTTTAAAATACTCGATATCCTCTGTGATATCATAAGTCCCTTTCATGCGTCTGATCATACGTAAACCTCCTAATAAATAAAAAAATCACCCTTTAAGCCAAGGGCGAAAAATTCCGCGGTACCACCTTTTTTCCGGGAACACCCGGCACTTAAACTTTAACGCAGTCATACGTCTTTTTTTACTACTTTCAAAAAAGCCCTCAGAAATGTCAAGTAAGTCTTAAATAGATGTTTACACCACCCACATCTTCTCTTCAAATTAAGCCCTTACGCAGTTTCTTCTACAGTTAGTGTTATTATAGCGCCCTTATGGGGCGTTGTCAATTGATAGTCCTTAATTTTAAACAATATTCATTCACATTTTAACGCGCTTTTTTAGAGGGTTTCAATAATAATTTATAAATAACGTATAGTCCTATTATATTTACCACAATGATGATTCTTCCAATCCAACTTTGGGTAAACAATAATACCCTTCCTATGTGTGAAATATGAAAGCGATACTGTCCAATATAATCGCCTTCACGAAGCAACCAATCATCAGGGTCATCAGCATTTTCCGCAATCGTTTCAATGAAATATTCACCATCTTCTATCGTCATAGAATAAATATAGTGAATCACCACTACTTCTTGGTTGTTAATCGTTGTGTGAAACGCAATAATGTCTCCTTCACTTAACGTTTCAACGCTAATAGTCTCATCCACAATTACCAATGACCCTACATTAATCGTAGGCTCCATTGAATCGGTGACAACGACCTTTTGGTGATAACGGTTAAACAAAGCAACATTTTCACTCACCAATGCGACAATAAAATACCCAACCACAACAAAAAATAAGAGATTTATGCCAAATTTAATCCATCGTGTTTTCAATTTATTCTTATTCATAAAATGCTCCTTTTTATTCGGTGCTACATATCACTTTATTTCTACCGCTTTGTTTTGCTTCATACATTTTTTTATCTGCCAAATCCAACAATGATTTAGCGGTATGGTCTTTATGATATAGTGCTCCTCCAATAGAAACCGTCATGTTAACATTTTTTGTTTCATTTAAAGGAATCGACATTTTTTCTACCAATCGACGTAACCTCGATGCCATTAAACGCATTGTATCATAATCAATGCCCCTTAATAAAACAATGAACTCTTCCCCTCCATAACGCACTGCATAGTCTGAATGTCTTATGTTTAACGATAAAGTTTTCGCAAGCGCCTTTAATGCTTGGTCGCCAAAGTCATGCCCATAGTGATCATTGATTTTTTTAAAATGATCAATGTCTAAAAATAAGACGGCCAAAGACGTTCCAAACTTATGATATTCATTGATTGAAATGTCGAGTTGATAATCTAGAAATTTTCGGTTATATAAATTCGTAAGTCCATCCTTTTGAAGTGCTAACTTTAATGATTTATTCTCTTCGCTTGCATCCAACGTTTTAGAGTGTTCAATAAATAATTCAAAAGCCATTCGTTTATTGGTTTTTTCATCTTTAAATGGGATGGTTCTAACGGAAACAGGAATCCGGTACCCTTCTTTATGATGAAGCGATACCACCGCATTTAAAACATCACCACTTTGAATACTTTTTTCTAAAGGACATCCTTCATGGCATAATAATTTTCCTTCATCGTTAACATGTCTTAAAATATTATCAAAACAATGCTTCCCAATCACTTCATTTGCTTTATACCCAGTAATTGTTTCTGCGATTTGATTCCAAGCAACAATTTCACGTGATTCGTTCACTACATAAGCACCTTCAAACAAATAAGGTAAGATTTTATTATAATCCATAATGCCCTCCTTTTCTCTTTAATTTATCTTACCACGAATATGAATAATCCCCAATATATTCCTTTGAAAAATAAAAAGACGGACACGATGTCCGTCTTCTAGGGGGAGATGAATCAAATGATTCGAGTTTCCATTCAAATATTATGGAATTATTGTATAACTTACTTTGTTAATAGAACGAATGAGTGATACATTGTCTTCGTTCATTGGGTTTAAAGTAAGTTTTGAATGATACGTTTTATAGGCATCGGTTTCATTGGTTTGTTCAATGGTTATTGTGAATAAATCACTTCCATCGATGACCGTCCCATTTGAAAGGGTCACAGTGACGATGCCTTGAACCGATGTGCCTTGATGCGCGACGTGGTGAGAGTATTCAATACTATGGGTTGTGGTGCTTGTGGTTAAGCGATTGATCGGAACCAACGTTTTATTTGAATCATCTAATCGTTCAGAATAGAGCACCTTAAACCCACTTGAAAAGTAATGATCATAGGATTGTGTCTCTTCATGATAAGCGAATAATGTAATATTGGCTGTAACAAGTAAAAAAACTATTGCTAATGAGAAGACAAATTTTTTCATCGTCATCACCCCTTAAGGCATTAAGTTAGGCAACTGGCTGTCTTAAATGTAAGACCCTGTAGTTTTCCGTCCCAAGATCACTCTTGGTTTGGCTTTGTCAAACTTATTGTCTAAGAGAAACTCGAACAATAGTTTGAATATAGTTATATTATAGCATAATTATTTTTAATTGCAATTATTTAAACGTGAGCGTTTGTTTAAATGGCGCAAAAACTTTTGTGTAGTTTTTGGCATAATCAATATCTGTGTAACAAGCCATCACAAAATCAAAAACGTTGCCATCATAGCGTTTATAATAATTTCTTAAGGTGCCTTCGTAGGTAAACCCTAGTTTGTCACGCAATGTTTCACTTGCTACGTTATTTGGAAAATGCGCATACGATATACGGCGCAAATTAAGGGTTTCAAACCCATAAATCATCACCGCCATCGCGGCTTCATACATATACCCTTTACGTTGATATTTGGGGTTGCAGACCATTCCAATATGGGCTTTAAAGTTTTTTTCAACACCATGAAGTTCGATGGTGCCTATAAGTGTTTTACTCTCTTTTAATAAAACACTGAAGACACCGGGTTGATGCATTTTAGGTTTATTGATTGCGTATTCGATATACCTTTTTGTATCTTGGATGCTGTGATGGGGCATCCATCCAGCTTTAGGCCCTACATCATCACGCCATGAATAATCAAAAATCGCTTTTGCATCAGACCGTTTAATTGCTCTTAACAAAAGCCTTTTGGTCTCAATATTGGGTAGACTCATTATCAGGAACTAACATACTCCACCGATCAATATCGACGAAGTTCAGTTTTTTATAAAGCTTTTCTGCAATTGGGTCATCATAATAAAGACATAACGTTTTTTCTTTATGGTTGATGTATAGGTCCATCAAATAATGCATAACCGTTTTTCCATAACCATGCCCACGATAATCACCGTGGGAGGCAACCGCGACAATCATCGCACTTTTTTTACTTTCATAAACCGCAGATGCGGTCGCAACCACTTGATTATCTTTTTCTATAAAAACTGTAGTTCCGTTTTCCCCAGAATTGTGTAAAAAATACTGAATCGCTTCTGCTTTGCCTTTCGCGTGAACGGTATACAGTTCCGGGATGGTTTTAAGTAAATCAAATACCATCGAAGCGTCTTGTTTTGTCTCTAAGATGCGTATGCCTGAATAATCAATCGATTCATCGCGTTTAAAGGTCGTAGATTTCATAAAATCCATTTTATCCTCACGCATTTTAGGGAAATGCTTTTTAATAGGTTCCATCAGTTTTTCTTTGCTGCTAATGAAAATCCAATCGAACTTACTAAAAATCTTTAACCATTCCTCGTTAAAATCATTTTCTATCGCATAATACGTCAAAGTTGACATATTACGGCTTAAAACCGCAAAGAATTTATCGTCTCTAAATTCGGCGTATAGTTGTTGATAATCATTTTCAAACGCCCCGTTGTAAATGTCTCCAATAATATATAAGTTAATTTCAGGTTCGTGATATAAAAACGCAAGCACTGCCTCTTTATCTTCAATCGTTAATGCTCTAATCATCGCTATTCTCCCTTTCCACGAGTAATGTCACTGGACCATCATTGATAATTTTAATAGCCATATGCGCTTTAAAAACCCCGGGATATACACTTAGTCCTTGCGCTTTTAATGCTTCGTTAAATAGCTCATATAACGCATTCGCTTCCCTTGGGGCTAAGGCTTCACTAAATGAAGGACGGTTCCCTTTTTTGGTGTTGCCTTCTAAGGTGAATTGTGAAATGGATAAAACCTCATAGTTATTATCGAGTAAAGAGCGATTCATTTTGCCATCTTCATCTTCAAAAACTCTTAAATTGGCAATCTTCTTCGCCATCCAAGGAATAAGTGAAGCGTCATCGCCCTTTTTAAACGACACAAATAAACAAAAGCCCTTTTCAATTTGATTGATCAATTCATCATCCACATAACACGCGGCTTGTTTGACACGTTGAACGACTATTTTCATTATTTCATCAACCGTTCTATGTTTAAAATGCCATTAATTTTTTGTAAGTTAATAATGATGTTTTCTAATTCGCTTTTATTTTTAACCCCAACTTTTATCTTAATGACGCCTTCCCCACGTTTATTCGTCGAAGCACTGACTTGATCGACTTTACCGGTATGGGTCGTTGTGGTATTAATAATTTCTGCTAAAATATTGTCCCGGTTAATCACAATGAGTTTTAAATTAACGCCGTGGATATCATGATTAAGGGAAGCCCACTTGACATCAATAAAGCGTGAGTTATCAAGATTTTGTAAGTTTTTACATTCTTTGCGGTGAACCGCAATGCCCGTTCCCTTTGTAATATACCCCTTAATTGGATCACCTGGAATGGGCATACAACAATTCGATAATTTCACACTAGGGTTATCCAACCCTTCAACGGTAATATTAGAATCTGTATGCTGGGCGGGACGTTTTTCGCGTTTATTGATGCTTTCAATTAATTGTGATTCATCAAACGCTTCTTTTTCCACCAACGCATTATAAGCGCTTTGAGCGGTTAAAGTATTTTTCCCAATTTCATAGTAAAGGTCTTCTACCGATTTGACCCCTTTTTGAGAAAAATGTTCTTCACAGGTTTTATCATTTAATGGAATTTTTTTCCCGCGTCGTTCAATTTCTTTATTTAATTCTTCGCGCCCCATTTCAATTAACACATCGCGGCGCTGTTTATTCAAATAATTTTTAATTTTACTTTTAGCGCCCGATGTTTTAACCAGTTTTAACCAGTTATCATTGGGACCAAACGAGTTTTTAGAAGTTTTAATTTGAACAATATCGCCCGTTTCTAGTTCATATTCTAAGGGAACGATTTTACTATTGACAATGGCCCCAACGGTTTTAATGCCTACTTCGGTGTGAATCCGAAACGCAAAATCAAGGGGGGTAGAGCCTTTTGGCAAATCAACAATATCGCCATCAGGCGTAAAAACATAGACATTGGAATGAAATATATCGTCTCTTAAAAGGTTTAACACTTCTTCGTCTGATTCGCTTTCTTCTGTGAATTTGATCAACTCACCGTACCACTTAAGCTTCTTACTGACCATTTCAGTCATTGGTACATTCGAGCCTTTTTCTTTATACGCCCAGTGGGCCGCAATCCCGTATTCCGCAATACGGTCCATTTCTTTGGTTCTGATTTGGATTTCATAAATTTTACCTTGGGCAATCACTGAAGTATGTAAGGATTGATAAAGGTTGGGTTTAGGCATCGCAATATAATCTTTAAAGCGGTTAGGAATCGGGGTATATTTTGAGTGAATAACGCCAATGGCGCTATAGCACGCTTCCACACTTCGTACAATGATTCTTAAGGCTAAAAGGTCATAAATATCATCAAACTCTTTATTTCGTGTTTGCATTTTTTTATAAACGGAATAAATGTTTTTTACACGACCTTTAACGTCAAATTCAAACTGATGCGTTTTTAAAAGGCCTTCTAGCTTTTCTTTCATTGAATCCAAGTCGTATTCTCTTGATTGGCGGGTATCTTTAATCATTTGCGCGATGCGTCTATATTTTTCTGGATGGATATATTTAAATGAAGTATCTTCCAATTCCGCTTTTAAGATATACATCCCTAGTCTATGCGCTAAGGGTGCAAAAATATCTAACGTTTCGCGGGCGATTCTTTTTTGTTTTTCTTCTGCTAAATTGCTTAAGGTGCGCATATTGTGAAGGCGGTCCGCAAGTTTAACGATGATGACACGGATATCTTTTGCCATCGCAAGCAACATTTTTTGATAATTTTTCGCTTGGATGACTTGTTTTTCTTCTTCGGCATCGCTGATGCCCTTAAATTTATATTGACCCAGTTTGGTCACCCCTTCAGTCACCAAGGCAACCTCTTCACCAAACCGTTCTTCGATATCTTCAAATGAGGCTTGAGTATCTTCTATACAGTCATGCAAAAGCCCCGCCATTAAAGTGGTAGGGTCGGTTTGATATTCTGATAAAATATATGCCACATTAATAGGATGAACAATGTAAGCTTCACCGCTTTTTCTCTCTTGACCCTCATGATGGGTGAGCGCAAAGGTATAAGCGTCTTCGATAAGCTTTAAATCGTTCTCGTTGTTAATGTATGTTTGGATGTTTTCCATTAAGTCACTGAATTTTGGACGCTTCATATGACGCTCCCCCTTTATTAGTAAGTTAAGAGACTATGTATTTTATAATCTTTAAATTTATGGCGGCCCTTAAGCTGCGCAAGTTCGATTAAAAAGACAATTCCAACCACATTGCCGCCTGCTTTTTCAACGAGTTTAATCGTCGCTTCAATGGTGCCACCTGTGGCAAGTAAATCATCAACAATCACGACACGTTGACCAGTTTTAATATCTTCTTTATGCAAACATAACTCTGTTGAATCATATTCTAAATCAAAGCGCTCTGTGTAGGTTTCTCTAGGGAGTTTACCAGGCTTTCTAACCGGGATGAATCCTACCCCTAAATTAATCGCCACAGGCGTTCCAAAAATAAACCCTCTTGCATCGGGTCCAACAATCACATCCGCATCTTTATCGCGTGCGTAATCACTCATTTGTTTGACTGCATATCTTAATGCACTGCCATCCGCTATTAAAGGGGTAATGTCTTTAAACATGACCCCATCTTTAGGGAAGTTTGGAACCGTTTTAATATAATCTTTAAGTTTCATTTAAATCACCACTTTTTTAGGATAAATTCATTATAACATAATCTTATTTCTCAGTGCATAGTAAAGGGCTTACATACTTTTTGGTGCATCGACACCGATTAAACTTAACGCATCGTTTAAAACAATGCGGGTTGCTTCTAAGACATTAAGATGTTCTTTGATGTGTAAAGCTTCACCTTTTAAAATAGGGACAGCACTATAAAAACTGTGTAACGCACTCGCTAAGGCGTGGACATAATTGGTAATTTTATGAGGTGTACGTTTAAGCGCCGCATCCAATACAACTTGTGGATAGTTATTAAGTAGTTTTAATAAATCAAGCGTTTTTTCATTGTTTAAGGTTTGATAATTTTGGTGGGTACGATCTATTTGATGGCCTTGTTCTAAAGCTTTATTAAATAATGTATGAATTCTTGCGTGGGCGTATTGAACATAAAAGACTGGATTATCATTTGATTTTTTGATCGCTAAGTCTAAATCAAGGTCCATGTGCGTGTTTAAAGAGTGTTTACTAAAAAAGTAACGAATCGCATCTTTGCCAACTTCATCAATTAAATCTCTTAAGGTAATTGATTTTCCGCTCCGTTTTGACATTTTAATCTCTTCACCATCTTGAAGCACTTTAACCATTTGTAAAATATCAACATTTAAAGTATCAGCGGTTCCCCCGACCATTTGTACTGCCGCATTCAAACGATCAATATAGCCGTGATGATCACCACCTAAGATATCAATTAGTTGTGTAAACCCACGGTCCATTTTGTTTTTGTGGTAGGCAATGTCTGGGAGTAAATAAGTATAGGTTCCATCTCTTTTAACAATGACACGATCTTTTTCATCGCCGTAATTGGTCGTTTTTAAAAATAAGGCATCGTCTTTTTCATACGTATAGCCTTGTTCTTTTAAATGCTTAAGGGTTTTTGATACTTCCCCTTTATCATAAAGCGTTTTTTCACTAAAGAATACATCAAATGACACACCAAACGCATGCAAATCATTTTTAATGCCATTCAGTAAGTATTGCACGCCATGTTCACGGAAATACTGGTAGCCATCTTCATATAAAAATGTATCCCCGTATTCATCTTTAATGGATTGGGCAAGTTCTAAAATCTCAGGTCCGTGATAGCCATCACTCCCCATTTCAAGGGTGCGACCAAATAATTCATGATACCTTACATTAATGGATTGAGCCAAGTTATGAATTTGGTTGCCTCCATCATTCACATAAAACTCTTTGGTCACATCAAAGCCTGCTTTTTCCATGATGCGACTCATTGAATCGCCTGCGGCTGCCCCCCGTGCGTGACCGACATGCATATTGCCTGTTGGGTTGACACTGACAAATTCAATATTAATTTTTTCACCGTCACCCACCTTAGACGTTCCGTAATCATCTTTTTGAATTAAGATGTCTTTTAAGACGTTGCTAAAGACGGTTTCTGATAAGTAAAAGTTAATGAAGCCCGGTCTTGCGACATCAATTGTTTCTACCAAATCAGGTTTGTCTATATTTTTTACAATTTCTTGTGCAATGTTAAAAGGATTGGTTTTTAACGTTTTCGCAAGACTCATCGCTAAGTTGGTTGAAAAATCCCCATTTTGTTTTTCTTTGGGTTGTTCGATATGGATGGTTTCAACTTCTAAATCGTAACTTTCTTTAAGCGCTTTTTCTAATAAGGTTTTAATCGTTTGTTCGATATTCATATTTGACACGTCCTTTATAAATTCCAGTTCATTTGTTCTTCGATGGTTTTTTTCTTTGGCGCGTTGTAAAGTTTCATCCAACTGGCACTTCTTCCTTTGCCTAAGGGTCGTATTTTCTTTTCATCTCTTAAGCGTTTTAAGGTTCTATTGATGGTTGAATCGCTGATGGTTGGATGATGTTGTCTGATTTGTTCTTTGGTAAAGACTTCTTCTAATTTATTAATGGTGTTTTCGATATAATCGCTTTTATTAATTTGTTGGTCGTATGCGTAGTTTCTTAAGATCTCACTCACATCTTGGTAAGATTCGATAAAAATCTCTAAGAAAAAGCGATGAAGCCCATGGGTATCTGATAGTCCTTCAGCCCAGTTATGGGAAGCTTCTTGACGTAGTTTTTGATATTTTGAATAGCGTTTATACAGTTTTTCATAAAAGCTACTTAAATGAAACGCTTCGATGTCTTCATGCAATAATAGGATGTAGAGTAAGACAATGCCTATTTCTTCGTTATACGCATTAAATGGTTTTAATAAGAAGAAATCAACAATAAAGTTTAAAACGACAAAAGTAGGTTCGTAATGACTTTCTTTTAAGGTTTGTTTAAACGTTTTAACCAGCGCTTCTAATGATTCTCTTTTGGTTTTTTGACCACTCGATAATAAATTTATTTTATCTTTCTTTTGTTTGGGCGCTTTTGCAAAGTGAAGTTTGTCTTTCGGGGTGACATTTTGAAATAAAAAATATAATAAATCTTGAATCTCACGAGTCAGCAACTCAAAATCATCTGTTTCTTTGTGAATCTTTTTAAAGGCTTCTTTAATGTTTTTTAAAAGTTTTTCATCTTTGGTTTTGGGTTGAACATCTTTGGTTAAAAGCGCTTTGATCCGGGCCTCGCTGATTTTTAGATCAAAAATTTTACTGAGAAAATAGGCATCGCTTCGAATCGTATCATTTAGTAAAACATCATAATCATTTTCAACCGTTTTAAGCATTTCACGGTTGCGTCCTACAAAGCGATAAAGCGTTAAATAAAGCATGATAATATCATTTGGAATACGGTTTTTTTGAATATTATCTAAGCAATGCATACGCAACCTCCTTTTTATTCAGCGTCATCTTCAAATAAAGAGACTTGCTCTTTTTGTTCCATTTTGGTTGCTTTATAATCACTAATGGGTGGATGATCAAGATCAGCCTCCATGGGTTCAATCATGATTTTAAACGGTTTTCCGTGTTTAGGTTGAGACACTTTCTTGCCGGTTTCTGCCATCTGCGTTTTGAATTCAAAGGCATTGGTTTGCACTAAGGTCTTTGTCGTTAAAATATCGACGGTTGCTCGGTTTTTATATTGTTTATTATTCATTAAAGCAAGGTCTTGAATTAAATAAGGATTGCTTTTGGGTTGCTTGATGATAGGCATTCCTTTAAGCGACCGTTTTTTCTTCTCAATACTGTTTATATCTAACCGTTTCACCGTTCCTCTTGAGGTGAGGGCTAAAAGCGCTGTGTCATCCGTTAAAGGAATGGTTGCGGCTAAGCGGTCTTTTTTCCCTAACTGCATAGCCTTAACCCCTTTTGCGGTGGTTGAAGCAACCGGGATTTCTTCTAGGTGAAACCTCAGTGCATGACCCTTTTCTGACACACTTAATACTTCTCCTTTTAAAGCCTTGACGTCACTAACGTGGGTTAAGACATCGCCTTTTTCTAAGGTTAAAGCCTTAATGGTCCGGTTATACCGCGCGACTTCAAAATCTTTAAGCGGGGTTAATTTGATATGGTTTTTTTGTGTTGTAAATAAATAATGCTTCGGGGCATCAAAGCGTTCTACACAATCGACATGAATGATGTGTTCACCGTCTTTTAAATGCGCAAATTGAGAGATATGACTGCCTAAATCTTTCCATTTGGTCACTGGAATTTTAAAGATTGGTAAATAAATATAATTGCCTTTATTGGTAAATAATAATAACGTATGCAACGTTGAATGCACGTTATAATACATGAACGCATCATTTTCTTTTTGATCAGGGGCTTCAGTTGCTTTATAGCTTCTTATTGAAGATACGCGGAGGTAGCCATCTTTACTTACCCCTATGGCGACATCTTCGCTTTCAATTAAATCTTCTTCCGCCACCACAATTTTTTCAATCGTTTCTTCGATTTGTGACATTCTAGGGGTTTTGCTTTTCTTTTGAACCGCTCTTAATTCTTTTTTAATGACTTTTTCGAGTTCTTTTTCATTCGAAAGCACTTCGTTTAAGTGATCAATTAATGATTCTAAGGTTGCTTTTTCATTTTTAAGTTCAGAAAGATCGGTTTGTGATAGACGGTGGAGTTGAAGCGTTAAAATGGCTTCGGCTTGTTCTTCGGTAAAAACAAACGTGGTCGTTAATTTTTCTTTGGCGTCTTTTTTACTTTTAGACGCGCGAATCAGTTCAATGACTTCGTCTAATATATCTACCATATAAATAATTCCTTCCACAATGTGAAGGCGTTTTTTCGCTTTTCTTAAATCAAAGTTTGATCGGTTCGTAATGACTTCTTTTTGATGGTAAATATAGGCATCAATAATTTGTAAAAGATTCATGGTTTCTGGACGTTTGTTGTTGATCGCGACCATATTATAGTTGAATGATTTTGTTAAATCGGTCTTTTTATGTAAAAACGCTACAATCGCTTCAGGATCAAAACTGTTTTTCACTTCAACCACAATTCTTAAGCCCTCAGAGGAGGATTCATCGCGGACTTCTTTAATGCCATCGACTTTTTTCTTTAAACGAATTTCGTCAATCGAACGCACCAAAGTGGCCTTGTTTACTTCATAAGGAATTTCATAAACAATAATATCTTGGTCAATAATCTCGACTTTACTTTTAATGATGATTCTACCGCGACCCGTAGAAAAGGCATTTTTAATGCCATCGACGCCTTGGACTATCCCGCCTGTTGGAAAGTCAGGCCCTTTAATGATTTTTAACAATTCATCAACCGTCACATTGGATGAATCAAGGCGTTTGATAATGCCTTTGATAACTTCATTGAGATTATGCGGAGGAATTTCTGTGGCGTACCCAGCAGAAATTCCTGTCGCCCCGTTAACTAAAAGATTTGGAAATCTTGCGGGGAGTACAATGGGTTCATATTCTTCATCATCGAAATTTGGAATATAATCGACGGTTCGTTTGTCAATATCTTGAAGTAAAAATTCGCTCACTTTAGACATACGCGCTTCTGTGTAACGCATTGCGGCGGCACTATCGCCGTCAATTGAACCGTTATTTCCATGCATGTCTATTAACGGTTCGCGCATCTTAAAGGTTTGACTTAAGCGAACAATCGCTTCATAGACACTGCTATCACCGTGGGGGTGGTATTTCCCGATAACATCCCCAACAATGCGTGCCGACTTTTTATAGGGTTTATCTTGTGTTAATCCAAGCCGATGCATCGCATACAAAATACGACGCTGTACTGGTTTTAACCCATCGCGTACATCGGGTAAAGCACGGTCTTGGATGATATATTTAGAATATCTTCCAAATCGTTCGCCAACAATCTCATTTAATGTCTCATTGAGTATTTTTCCTTCAACGAACTCTTCAATAATCTTAGTGAGTTTCTCAGCCATGATGTTACTCCTTTATCTCAAAGTTGTCTTCATTGGTAAAAATAACGTTATTTTCAATCCAATCTCTTCTTGGTTCTACTTTATCGCCCATTAAGATACGGATATGTTTTTCGGTATCTGCTAAATCATCAATGGTTACTTTGATGAGGGTGCGACTTTTAGGATTCATTGTGGTTTCATAAAGTTGCGCTGCGTTCATTTCTCCAAGCCCTTTGTAGCGCTGAATATGAACATTTTTCTTGACTTCTAAGAGCCGTTTTAATTCATCGTCACTCCATGCATATACCGATTCATTTTTTCTTCCGATTTTAAAAGAAACTTTATATAAAGGTGGCAACGCAATAAAGACTTTCCCCGCTTCAATAAGTTTTCGCATATACCTAAAGAAAAAGGTTAATAAAAGCACTTGAATATGAGCCCCATCTGTATCGGCATCGGTCATGATAATAATTCTATTATAATTGCACGCTTCAAGATCAAAATCACTCGATAAGCCTGCGCCAATGGTATGGATGATGGTATTGATCTCTTCATTTTTTAAGACATCTTCAATTTTCGCTTTTTCGGTATTAATGACTTTACCACGTAAGGGTAAAATTGCTTGATATTTACGGTTTCTTCCTTGTTTGGCAGACCCACCAGCAGAATCACCCTCCACTAAGTAGAGTTCTGTTTGGGTTTTATCTTTCGATTGTGCGGGCGCAAGTTTCCCCGATAAAATCGGTTCTTTTTTCTTTTGTTTTTTTTCTAAACGCGCTTCTTCTCTCG
>CAYZOR010000016.1:0-14780 GCA_964479895.1 uncultured Candidatus Izemoplasmatales bacterium
CATCAAACAACCATCCTAAGTTATCTGTCAGCCATTCAATTATAGCTTCAAACCAATTCCCTATTCGAATTCTAAAAAACGTAACTAAGATTGGAAGGTTACTCATCTTTATCAGCTCCTTCCTCTAATTTTCCGTGGATTCCGGTAATTACCGAAACTCTAACAACTAATCCTAATAATTTTTCGCCTTCATCAACAACAGCAATCGGATATTTCGTTTTACTTGCCATTGGTAATAAATCTGTTATCAGTGTATCAGGTGCGACTTTGTATATATCATCTTTATTTATGATAGATGATAAACTTTTTTCACCTTTATCTGCCAATCTTTTACATTCATCTACAGTCACTACACCTTTAAGTTTTTGCTTACTATCGGTAACAAAAATACTTGATAATTGATTTTTTTCCATTTGGCGTAATGCTGTTTTTGGTCCAGCCTTCGTGTCAACAACGCCGCGTGGTTTTTTCATGATAGATTCTGCTTTAATTACTTTAGAACGATCGACGTTCTCCACAAAGTTTTTAACATAATCATTCGCAGGGTTTGTTAAGATTTCTTCAGGGGTTCCAATTTGAACGATTGTTCCATCATACATAACTGCGATTCTATCCCCGAGTTTTAACGCTTCATCTAAATCATGGGTAATAAATATGATTGTTTTTTGAAGCTTTTCTTGAAGATCAATCAATTGGTCTTGCATGTCTGTACGAATTAAAGGGTCAAGTGCACTAAATGCTTCGTCCATCAATAAAATATCAGGATCATTAACGAGTGCACGTGCTAAGCCTACACGTTGTTGCATCCCGCCTGATAATTCACTAGGAAATTGTTCTTCATACCCTTCTAAACCTACGGTTTTTAAAACTTTATAGGCTCTTTCAGTGCGTTCTTCTTCATCAACGCCTTGAACTTCTAATCCATAATCAACGTTTCTTCTAACGTTTCTGTGGGGAAAGAGTCCAAAGTTTTGGAAAACCATTCCCATTTCTTTACGTCTAACTTCACGTAATTCATCTTCATTCATACCAACAATGTCTTTTCCATTTAATAGAATTTCACCATGGGTTGGGTCTTGCAGACGGTTTAAATTACGGATCAACGTAGATTTTCCGCTACCAGAGAGTCCCATAACCACAAATGTTTCGCCTTTTTTCACATCGAAACTTGCGTTATTCACTCCGATAGTATTGCCGGTTTCTTTTAAAATTTCTGCTTTTGTTTTACCTTCTTCACTTAATTCCAAGGCTTTTTTCGGTGAAGGCCCAAAAATTTTATAGAGGTTCTTCACCTCCAAGTGATTACTCATAATGTTTCCTCCGTTCGAAATTTAGTCAATACAACTTAGACAACTTAGCGGATGTTCCGGGGTTGTCAGGGATGTTATAAATAAAACGCACGGTCCAAAGTTAATGTTTGTTTCATCAAGTTGTCTAATATATAACTATGAATGCGTGCGTGAATGCATTAATAAATTAACACAATAAAAACTTCTTGCGGTGTATGCAAGAACTTTTACCTGATGCAAATTTATAAAGCAACCGCATTTATAGTCTTACTATATCATACTGAGAAAATATTTCAACTTATATACATAAATTGCTTAAAGCCCTAAAAGAAAGTCTAGACCCTCATTTTACACACCAATTTATATTTTTGAAAACGTTTTTCTTTTCTTGCGATCCTAACGGTTTGCTTAAATTGGCGGTTAAAAACAAAAAAACACCGCCAATAATGACGGTGCTTAGGAGGACATTAAGCTTTATTACGTGTATAAACATCAAATATAACTGCAGCAATTAAAACAAACCCTTGTACAATATATTGCAATGCAGATGCGGTCCCCATTAATTGCAGCCCATTTCTAAGTGAAGCCATAACCAATGCACCAATAACTGAACCGGTCACTTTACCGACCCCACCAGCGGCACTTACACCACCAACAAAAGCCCCAGCAATTGCTTCTAATTCGAATAACTGTCCTGCTGTTACGGTTGCTGATCCTAAGCGAGAGGCAAACATAATCCCAGATACAGCTGATAATAATCCCATTGAACCAAAGACAACCATGGTTATGAATTTAACACTGATCCCGCTTAATTCCGCTGCTTCGGGGTTTCCACCAACAGCGTAAATATGGCGTCCTAAAACGGTTCCTTTCATGATGATATGATAAACACTCACTACACCAAGGACAATTACAAGCGTCCATGTAATACCATTATGAGATGCCATCACAAAGCTAATTAACATGATTAACAAGCCTATAAAAGCCATTTTAGATATCAACATCTTTTGACTTAAAACACTGAAATTATATTTAATCCGTGTTTTATGGTTGTTAAGTTCTATAAAAATATATGCAACAAGCGCTAATGCTCCGACTAGCATACTTGTTAAATGAATGGCTTCAAAACCAAAGAAATCAGGAATCGTACCTCTGGATATGGCTCTGAAAAAATTATTAGGTATTATGATCGTCCCTGTTGATCTTAAGGTTTGCTGGATGGCACCTCTAAAGATAAACATTCCTGCTAACGTTGCAACAAACGCTGGAATTTTCATATAAGCCACTAAAAAGCCATGCCACATTCCAACGATGGTTCCTATGATTAACACCAAAGGAAGAGCTACATAAACAGGAAACCCATTGGATACCATCATAATCGCTACCAATGCGCCCATAAACCCTGATACATATCCAATACTTAAATCGATATGTCTAATAATAATCACTAACGTAACCCCAATTGATAAAACAGCGATATATCCTGTTTGATTCACTAAGTTTGTTAAATTATTAGGGGTTAAGAAATTGCCACCTGTAGATATTGTGAAAAACACCATGATAATAGCCAGTGCGATAAACATACCATAATCACGAATGTTTTCTTTTAATAAATGGATAAGTTCTTTAAAATATCCTTGTTTTTTTACATTTTCTTCCATTTTTATCCTCCTATCTTGTTGCCAATTCCATAATTTTTTCTTGCGTCGCTTCTTGTTGCGTTAAACATCCTTCTATTTTACCTTCGTTCATTACATATATACGATCTGACATACTAATTAATTCCGGCAGTTCACTAGATATAAAGACAATACTCATCCCGCGATCAATTAACTCATTTATTAAGGTGTATATCTCGTATTTAGCACCAACGTCAATACCACGTGTTGGTTCATCTAATATTAAAACTTTAGGATTGGTATAAAGCCATTTTGATAAAGACACTTTTTGTTGATTCCCACCACTGAGGTTCTCTACCTTTTGTTCTGCACTCGGGGTTTTAATATTCATACTTTTAATATAGTGATTTGAAATATTCACTTCTTCGTTGGTGTTAATAAACCCAGATTTTTTGACTAAAGCCCTTAAATTTACAAGGGTAATATTTTGTTTTACATCTTGTCTTAATATCAACCCATCAGTCTTTCTGTCTTCACTTACATAAGCCAAACCACGGTCAATAACATTTTTTGTCTTCTTAAATGGAATAGACTTTCCTTCTAAGAAAACTTCACCACTAACACTATATTCTTTAGGGTTTCCAAAGATACTATGGGCCATCTCGGTACGACCAGCCCCCATCAAACCTGCAAGGCCAACGACTTCCCCTTTTTTTACATTGAAAGAGGCATCTTTGACGACTTGTCGGCGTAAACGGTTATTGTAGGTATTAATATTTTTGACTTCAAACGTAATCTCATCTATTACTTGATTTTTTCTTTTTGGATAAACATCACTAATTTCTCGGCCTACCATGTGTTTAACCATTACGTTATTTTTTATTTCATCGTTTTCTTTTTTTAAGGTTGCGACACTTTTCCCATCTCTTAAGACAGTCACTGTGTCTGCGATTTCTAAAACTTCTTTTAGTTTATGGGAAATCATAATTGAGGTCACTCCATGACCTTTTAATTCTTTAAGGAGCTTTAAGAGATTGTTGCTTTCCTTTTCATTTAATGCTGCGGTTGGTTCATCTAAAATTAATAGTTTCACGTGTTTGGAGAGCGCTTTTGCAATTTCGACTAACTGTTGTTTTCCTACCCCTAAATCTTTAACTTTCGTTTCAGATTCTACATCTAAGTTCACACGCTTTAAAAAGCTTTCAGTCGTTTTTATGGTTTCGTGCCAATCAATAAATCTACCTTTTTTAATCTCATGGCCTAAAAATACATTTTCATAAACAGATAGTTCAGGGATCAATGCCAATTCTTGATATATAATAGCGATCCCTTTCGCTTCAGAATCATTGATGGATTTAAACATTTGTTTTTCGTTCTCATAAAAGATTTGCCCATCGAATTGGTCATGCGTATAAACCCCACTTAAGACTTTCATTAAAGTGGATTTTCCAGCCCCATTTTCTCCAACTAAGCAATGAATTTCACCTTGTTTAACATTAAAACTCACTTCATCTAATGCTTTTACGCCTGGAAACTCTTTCGTGATTTTTTTCATTTCGAGTAGATTCTTCATTTTAATACTCCTTTAAAAGTGGAACAAAGTGGTGAGCATTCACCACTTGTCCCAAGAATAATTAATCTAAATTTCCTAAATTGTCAAAGTCTTCTTCATCGTAATATCCACCATCGAAAATGATTTCACGTACATTATGAATATCTACAGATACCACTTCACTTTGAGCAGCTGGAACATCAATAACGCCATTGTCAAATGACCCTTCAGTACCAGGAGTGTCACCGTCTAAAACAGAGATAGCCATATTGATTGCATCATCTACTAATGTTCTAACGTCTTTAAAGACTGTCATTGATTGTTGACCATCGATGATATATTGAATAGAAGGTCTCTCAGCATCTTGACCTGTAATAACATAGTTAGTAATGTCTGAATCATCACCGAATACATCCGCAATATTACGCGCAGTTCCATCGTTTGGCGCTAAGATAAATACATCACCTTTTTGATCACTCGATGCATTGGTTAAGTCCCCTTCTGCTAAAGAACGTGCAGTATCAAAGTCCCATTCAGTATTAACCTGTCCGATGATATCACTCATTTGTGAACGATCTAAAGATGCTACATCTTGTAAGTCTCTTGCTTCAGAAGAGTTTACAATATCAAATGTTCCATCCGCAATAGCAGGTTGTAACACATTCCATGCTCCTTCAAAGAATAAGAATGCATTGTTGTCAGACGCTGCACCTGCATATAAATATAGTGGATTCCCAGTGCCTTCTGCGTTATCTACTAAGTACTGTGCTTGCGCTTCTCCAACTGCAATTGAATCAAACGTTACATAATAATCAACTGCGTCCGTTCCAGTAATTAAACGGTCATAAGAAATAACAGTGATTCCTGCATCTCTTGCTTCCTCAGCTGCTGCTGCAGCCGCATCGCCATCTTGTGGAGTAATGATTAAAACATCAATACCTTGATTAATTAAAGATTCTACATTTGAACGCTCTACAGATGTTGATCCATCAGAGAAAAGAATTTCTACAGAATAATCTGCGTCTTCTAACGCTTCTCTAAAACGTTCTTCATCTTGAACCCATCGTGGTTCATCATTGGTTGGAAGTACAATTCCAACATCTACAGTTTCACCACTACAAGCGGCTAAAGTAAAAGTGAAAATGAATGTTGCGGTTAATGCTAATAACTTTTTCATAAAATTAAATTCCTCCTTCATATTTTTAAAGCGTTTTCAGTTTATCTTATATCGCTACTTACAACAATGTAAAATATGACTATGTTTTTGTGTTTTTTTACATAAAATAAAACCACACGTTTTTATAAAAGTGTGGTTTTATAGCTTTATTTAGCGGTTTTTCATTCGTTTTTCATGTTGAATGGTTGATAGTCGATCCATATATAATGATTGTTTTCAATCGGATATTCGTAGCTTTCAAGGGATGCCTCATTCATTAACATGCTTGCCAATTGACTCACTGCATGGGCCATTGTGACGGTATCTTGTAAAACGGTTCCATAATAATGATTGCTCTTTAAGTACTCATGCGAAGCAGGCAAAGCATCAACCCCAACAATAGGAATCCAAGGATCATTTTCTATGTCAATAGGCGCTTCGATATTTAAAGGCGGCATTCTATCTAATTCAATCATTGCTTCGATTGCACCAATTGCCATGGCGTCATTATTAGATATAATTAACTCGATATCATCCCCATAATCATCGAATAATTTCAAGGTTTCTTCATAGGCTTGATGTTGTGAAAAATTTGCGACTCTAATATCTAAAAGATCAATTGGAAAATCTCTCGCTTCTAGTGTATCAATCACATGACGGGTTCTGATTTCCGCATCTTGATGGCCTTGTTGTCCCATTAATATTGCGCTTTTTACTCGCTCACCTGGTGCTAAATCATGAAAATGTTCCATAATTAAATCCGCTTGCATCTCCGCGGATTGATGAGCATCCGCTCCAATGTAATATGCCTTTTCATAACGATTTAAATCACTTTGTAAAGGTTCTCTATTAATAAAGATTAAAGGGATATCTCTTAATTTTGCTTTTTCTATGATCGAATAGGCACCCACTCTATCAACCATATTGATGATGATAAGGGGAGGCGCTTCATCAAAGATTGCTTCAATAATCTCATTTTGAATGACTTGTGAGTTTTGGGAATCAAAAAGTTCAACAGTAAAATTATCTTGTCCCGCAAGATCGATTTGACGTGCAAACTCTTGCATGTAATCATCATTCGCATCATAGACAACGAGTGGGATGGTCGCTTCTATGTTTTCATCGCAAGCAAAGAGCGTAAAAAGGATTAGTACTATGAATAAACTTTTCATTTAATTGACCTCCTTTTTTAAAGGAACTTTCATGGTCACTTTAGTGTAAACATCCATCTCACTATCTATTTTCAAATCCGCCTTTGAACCAAAATGGAGTTTTAAGCGTTGATATATATTAGATAACCCAATTTTTGAAGGTTCCTGAATGTCTTTCGTTATTCTTTCTTTAATTGCTGCAATGTGTGAAGGAGAAATTCCATAGCCACTATTTTTCACGCTGATATATAAAAATGCATTATCTTTATTAATATCTATGGCGATGGTGTTTTCTTTTTCATCAGGATCAATACCATGTAAAATAGCGTTCTCAACTAAAGGTTGTAGCGATAATTTCAAGACTTCAAAATCTAATAAATCATCATCGCATGCTATAGTAAAATCAAAGGTGTTTCGGTACCGAATTTTTTGTATTTTTAAGTAGTTTTTCACATGCGTCAATTCTTCATCTAACTTCACCGTTGTGCTTTCTGTTGAGATACTTAACCTAAAAAACTTTGATAAAGAGGCAATCATCATAGAGGCTTCGTTTGTCCGTTTATTTTCCGTAAGATATAGAATTGAATCTAATGTATTATATAAAAAATGGGGATTGATCTGATTTTGTAAAGCGATGAATTGGTTTTTTCTTTTGGCGCGTTGTTCAACGTATACTTTATCGACCAATCGTTTAATTTCTTCACTCATTTTATTAAATGTATCACTTAACATCACCACTTCTTGTTGTCCGCTCACCTCAATGGGTTCTAAAAACATCCCTTCTTCAAAACGGTTCATATGACGTTTTAACTTTTCAATTGGTTTTGAAATTCGGTTTGAAGCCAACCATGCTAACAGGGCCGCAATGATAATTGATACGCCAAAAATTAATGTCACGGTGTATAAAACCGTTTGTTGCGTCTGTGCAATCGCATTGGTATCAAAGAATGAAGCCATCTGCCAGCGCGTATGATTTAAGGTATTTACATTGCCATACATATTCACACCATCAATCGTCGTATGGCTTCCCCCAAGGATTTGATTGCGGGCATAGTTTAGGGACTCACAAGGGTTGTCTTCACAAAACCCTTCAGAAGCATACACCAACTGACCAAATTCATCAATAAAGATAAGATGTCCATAATCACCCAAGTTAGTACGTTCTGCGAGTTGCTCGAATTGCGCCATAGATAACGCCATGGTTAAAACGCCTTCAATTCTAGAGCCTTCGTCATAATAATTAATTGCCTTCGCAAGATGAATCACAGTTTCCTCACTAGAAGGTTCTATTAAATCTTTAGAAGGCGGAGCAAAATGGAACATATTTTTCTCTTCAAGGGCATTTAAAAACCATTGTTCTTCAACAATAGCGTTGCTAATCAACGATGATTCTACCGTTGATACAACAGGCGCCCCAGCCGTTTCAAAAAGTGAGATAGACACAATGAATTGATCCAATGATTCTGATGTTTCTAATACTTCATTTAAAGTGTCTAAATCCTCAGCTTGCGTTTTTGATAAAATTTCAAGTTCTAAAAAGTGAGCGATATCAATAATACTTTCCATATAATTTTCATAGTTCATGAGGATTTGTTTATTGATTTCTTTAGATGTCGTTTCGACTAAATCATCACTGGTTGAAGAAAAACGCCAATAAGAAAGGATATTTGACGTCAAAAGGGAAAATCCAATAATTAAAATAGAGATGTAAAGCACCATTTTACCAATCGATAAATTTTTAAGATAATTGAGCATTGCGATACTCCTTAGGCGATTTGCCAACAACTTTTTTAAAGCTATGTGAAAAGTGATACACTTCTTGATAGCCAACACTTTCAGCAATTTCGATAATCTTCATATTCGTCGTTAATAATAACTCTTGGGCTTTTTCTACGCGCTTTTGAATAATATATTTATTGAAGGGTATGCCTGTTCCTTTTTTAAATAAAACACTCATATATGAGGTACTAATATGAAAGGTTTGACATACTTTGTCCATGTTGATTTTGCTATCTTGATAATGGGCATCCACATAAGCAATGATTTTTTCGCTCAACTCACTTGATAGATTTTTAGTCTTAGTTTGTCGGTATTTCCTGATCTCAAATGCTACGGACTTACTATAGGTTAATAAACTATCTAAATCGTTAAAAGTAAACACTTTGTTTAAAAAATCCTCCCCTAATAATTGGTTGATTTCTATACCATTTGCAACAGATAATTTCATGATTAATCCACTGAGTTGGACGACGTAATACTTTGGGTCAATAAGAGATTTTGTTTGGTTTAACGCTTGGTGTTTAAGCTTGTCAAACACTTTATCTACTGCAGCTTCATCTTCAAATTTTAAAACATATTCAATATTTTGAAATTCTTCATCGCTTATAAAAACCCCCCTTGGGGTTGCTTCAGAAACATCAGAATAAAATAATAAGTCTGAAGCATTTAAATACCTTTCATAAGATAAGGCTTCTTTTGCTTCTTTAACCGCATTTGGAAAATCATGAAATGTTTTGAATATGTTACTCACACCAATTGTGATTGAAGCTGGTGTAAACTCTTTGGTTCTAAAAATAATTTCATTTAAAGTATCTTCTAATCCACGTTTTTCTAAAAGGTCATGATTAATTAATATGCCCATACTGTTTATGGTATTAAAGTGATAAAACTGATTATATTTATTTAGGAGCTTATCGATTAAATTAATGATAAAAATCCTTGTCTTTTGCAATGTTTTAAATGAAAGCATGGCATTAAATTCGATAAACAGCACCACAAATTGGCCTTGTGTTAAATCAATATCAAACAACGAAAACTTGTTAATCGTCGACTCAGTAATTTCATCTTCTTGCAATAAAGCGTTAAACTGATTTTCAATTAACAAAGGCAGCGTTTCTTTATATGTATTTTCAAGACGCTGCTCGTTGTAAAATAATTCTTGGTCTTGCGTTAAAGCTTTGTTTATTTGTTTTAACGCTTTTTGAATATCTTCTGCCGTTACAGGTTTTTGTAAAAACGTAACAACGTCTAAATCTATAGCTTCTTTAGCATACTGGAAATCGTCATATCCACTGATAAAAGCGACCTTGATTTTAGGATGGGTTCTTCTAATTTGCCGCGTTAAATCGATGCCATCGCTATAAGGCATTCTTATATCACTAAAAACAACATCAATGGGGTTATTTTCTATGATTTCCAAAGCATCTAACCCGTTAGACGCTTCGTGTGTGACTTCAAACGTGTCATGCATTAAGACTTGAGAAATAATTCGACTTCTCACGCGTTTTTCATCATCTACCACTAAAATTTTATATTTTTCACTCATATCATCATTCCTCAAATAAACGTAAATATATTTTACCATGTTTAAAAAAACCGTGCATCAGCAATTGATTATGTCACAAAAAACGCCAAGTGTAACACTTAGCGTTTAAGGTTACGGTATTAAAATGTTGGTAGATCTAGGACTTGATTTAATATTAAAATACTAATCCCGACAACTGTACTCGATATACTAAATCCTGCTAAAAAGACGTTATCTAACAAAGTATCAGAAAGGCGACGAATCTCTCCTTTGTAATAATATGTCAGCAAGTAAGGTCCAATAAATAGCAATATCGCAATAACCGTTAAAATTGATGCCACTAAAATGAAATTTATTAAAAAGAGATAAATGACAGACCCCAACGTTAAAACAAACATATTAAGCCCAATAATCATAGTCATAAGAAATAAAAATGAGCGATCTTCAAACCGTTCTTTAAGATTTCTTTTCATTTTTCACACCTCACTTTTAGCACTTAATTTTAACATGTTTCAAAATAGAAAGAAACCAATTGGTTTTAAATGCGTATATGATTTCACATAAGGATGCTTTTTAAGTATAATTTTTATATATTTAGACTAATATGTTAAAAGGAGTTAACTATGAAAAAATCATTACTTGAAATCTGGGGCGATGTTGTTGAGGCAAAAGCATTGGTGTTCTCAATCATAATCATCACCTCTTTAACTATGGGCGCACATTTACTTGCGCCAAGTGAAAATGGAACCTTAGGATTATTTATGGGAATCGGTGGCGCTGTCATTGGATTTTTTATATGTGTTTATTTATTTAAACCTCAAAGAGTCATTACTGAGGAGGAGGATCAATAATGGATGCATCAATAATTATTTGGATGATTGGTGCAGCCGTTATGGCGGTGATGCTTTATACATTCATAGGCTTTATACCCGGGACAGATGAAACAAGTGTCTTACTCCCTATTACTTTAGCCATTGTCTTAGCGGGCGTTGAGCCCATGGCGGTTTTAAGTTTCTTTATCGCCGCAATCATTACATTAAACATCACCAATACCATGCCTACTGCATTGGTAAATCTTCCAGGTGGCGTCATGTCCTCTGCGATGATTGAACACGCCATAGAGATTAAAAAACAAGGCAAAAGTGCTCAAATCATTAAAAAAATGGCGGCAGCAAGTGCAATTGGCGTAATTATAAGTGTTCCGCTTTCTTTATTGCTTGCGTTTTTACTGATTCCTTTTGCTGAAACCATTGCCCCTTATTCAGCCTATTTATTTATCGTTGGGGCAATCTTTTTAAGTTTAATATCAAGAGCAAAAGTCTTATCATTATTCTCAATTGTTCCCTTAGCTGTTTTGTTTATGGCATTAAGACATTTATATTGGGGCTTAGGGGTTGTGGACCAAGATACAACCATAACCGTCAGTTTCTTTTTAGGAATCACCATTGGGCCTTTGCTTGTTTCTTTATTTAGATTACTCAATAAAAAAACCTTTAACGATAGTTTGATTAAAGATAAAAAGAATATTTCTATTCCTAAAAAAGACACGACAAAATATCAAAAAAATCCTTTAAAGCTTCTCTCTAAAGAAGAAAGGAACAATGCTTCAGTGGGAGCCTTTTTAGTGAATTTCTTTTTTGTATTATCACCCGTAGGATTAACCATTTTAATTGGGGAATCTTTTGGGAAACGCTTCAAAGAAAAACTTAAACGAGGATTCATGTCCGTAACGACCATGAGTGCGGTCGTTCAAGCGACGTATATTTCTGGGATTATTATTCCTTTATTAGCGCTTGGTATACCTTTATCACCTGTTGCGATAGGACCAGGAAATGCTTTATTCGTTGCTGGCGATGTATTTTCATTAGATCAAAACATTCATCATTTATTAAGTTTTTCACAATTTAGCATCGCCGTTTTAATTGGCGCATCAATCGCAACAATGATTAGTTATACTTTAATTACTAAATACGCTTTGCCCATCACAAAATCTATTTTAAAATATGTCCCCCATGAAGCAGTATTGGGATTATTCATTGCTTTTATTGTGCTCTTGGCTTACATCGATGCTGGATTCATTAATATTTTCGGGGTGTTGCTCGTTGGTTTAGTGAGTGGAAGTTTAAATAAAATGGGTGTTAATTATGGGGTTCAATTCATGAGTTTATATGCAGCCCCCACCTTAATTGAGATGATTGTTGGGGTGATGTAATGAAGGGATCAGCCCATGGTAAAATAATATTGATGGGGGAACATAGTGTTGTTTATAATCATCCAGCCATAGCCATTCCTTTCTTAGAAGGGAAAATTCATGTAACACTGCACAAAAGTACTATCGATGAAATAACTTCAAAATATTATAATGGCGCCCTCGATGATATACCGCAGAACTTAGTGCCTATCAAACATTTAATCAATGCTTTAAAACCGAAAATTCATAACGAAACATATCGTTATGAAATAACAGGAAATTTAGCTTTAGGAGCTGGATTGGGATCTTCAGCAGCCATTGGGGCCGCAATCACTAAAGCAGTATTTAAAGCTGCGAACACCCCACTTGATCAAGAGACATTATTTTATTGGACCCAGTACTTTGAAAAAAGTGCACATTTAAATCCCAGTGGGATAGATGCTTTATGTGTAACCAATGATCATGGGTGGTATTTTACAAAATCAAAGTTTGAACCTTTAAAGATTGATTTAAATGCCTATTTGGTAATTGGGAATACGTTACACAAAGCACCAACCAAAGAAAGTGTTGCGCACGTCAAAATGCTTTATGAAAAATCCAAAGCGTATCAAACGTCAATTGAAATATTAGGCGAATTAACAATAAAGAGCAAAGATGCTATAATTAATCATGACTTAAATACACTGGGAAACTATATGAATCAAGCGATGGAACATCTTTCCCATTTAGAACTCTCCACAAAAACAATTGATGATTTAACTTCGAGCGCACTCAACAGTGGTGCACTCGGTGCAAAGTTAACTGGTGGAGGCATGGGTGGATGCGTCATTGCCCTTTGTAAAAATTTAGATACCACCAATCAAGTAAAAAATGCCTGGCAACTCAAACACAACATCGATGTTTGGACCATGACATTAAAAGGAGATTAGATACCATGTTTGTTAAAGCCACTTCTTATGCGAATTTTGCCTTAATTAAGTATTGGGGAAAAAAAGATGAAGTTAATATACTGCCCTACAATGACTCTTTATCCATCACCTGGGATGCCTTTAAGACCTATACTATTTTAGAGTCCTCTTCTACTTTTAAATTTATTCTTAACAATGAAGAAGCAAGTGAAAAAGAAACCAAAAAGGTCAAACGTTTTTTAAAACACTTTACCGATAATATTGATAATGTTCGCGTGATGTCACAAAATAATTTCCCTACTGCAGCGGGATTAGCGTCTAGCGCGTCAGCTTTTTCTGCGCTTGCGGTTTGTGCCAATCAGTTTTTTAAAACCAATTATGATATGAAAACCTTAAGTCAAATAACCGCTAAAGGATCGGGAAGTGCAGTGAGAAGTTTGTATGGGGGTGCAGTGCGTTGGAACCGTGATGGAAGGGTTTATCCTTTAGATGTTTCTTTGGACGATTATGCATTGCTTGTTGTTATTATAAACCCTTATCAAAAATCAATCAGCTCAACTGAAGCGATGAAACACACGGTTAAAACATCGCCTTTTTACGAGGCATGGGTTCAAAAAGCAAATCACGACATTAACTTATTAGAAGACGCGCTTGAAAATGATGATTTTAATACTGTTGGTCACTATGCGCAACAAAGTTCAATGGCTATGCATGCCAATATGTTAGCCAGCGATCCTTATATTAGATACTTAAACGATGATACATTCAAAGCGCTTGAAACAGTCAAACAATTAAAAGATAAAGGCATTGAATGTTTTTACACGATGGATGCTGGGGCCAATGTTAAAATCATTACAAAATCCAAGCACGTTAATACGATTAAAGACGCATTGATGACTCAAGGATTTGATAAGTTTTATACCGGAAATGTAGCAAAGAAAGGAGCACACATTAGCGATGAAGGTTAACGTCCATGGCAAAATCTTCATCAGTGGTGAATATGGGGTTGTCCATAGAACCCACGCGATTTTAGCGCCAACGGAACATACTATGAATTTTGAAATAAAAAACGCGGAAAAAACCGCAATTTTTTCCGAAAAATTCAACGATACCTTTTATCCCAACTTGGATTCTCCAATGCCAAAAGCGCTTAAAAATGCTTATTTAGTTGCTATGGAGTATATAAAATCACAACAAATAGAAACCAAACATTTTAATTTGAAAATACAAAGTTCTTTAGATTTACATGATAAAAAGCTAGGCCTTGGCTCCTCTGCAGCCTTATCCATTGGGACCTTAAAAAGTGTTTTGCTTTTTCATGAGATTAACCTCTCTCCTTTTAATTTGTATAAACTATCAGTTATATCAAATAAAAAGGAAATGGATTTTAATTCTTATGGTGACGTTGCTTTGGCTGCATTTGGACAATGGATTCTTTACCGTAAATTTGATTTTGCTTGGTTAAAAAAACATTTAAATTTACCTATTAATGAATTAATAGAAAAACCTTGGGAAGGGCTGAAAATTGAACCTTTTATTCCTAAGAATAATCCTTTTATGATTATAAACACATTAAAACCGGCCAAATCAAAATTATTAGTTAAAACTTT
>CAYZOR010000016.1:14790-20950 GCA_964479895.1 uncultured Candidatus Izemoplasmatales bacterium
AGTAGACGAACAAGCGAAGCGGATTTTTTTTAGAGAAACAAATGATTTAACCCTGAATATATATGCGGGGTTAAAAAATGGGACCCTAGAAGAAAAAACCTTCTTAAAAAGTGCAACACTTTATGCAAATATTAATAATACATACAAATTGAAACTAATCTCTAATACAATGATCGATATTTATAACCTATTAAAACCGTATGTTAATGGCTTTAAAATATCTGGGGCTGGGGGCGGCGATAATATAATTATTTATGCGCCCGCACTACTTCAAAACAAAATAACACATCGATTAACCATTCATAACTATCCTATCATCACATTGAAAGAGTGATTAAATGAACCGAAAAGACGACCATATTAATAGTGCTTTAAAAAACCAAGATACTTTAAATCATTTTGATCATGTGCGATTTATTCATCATCCGCTGAGTCAATTAAAAGTTGATGATATTGATCTAAGTGCCGTTTTTATAGGCAAAACATATCAACTTCCTTTTTTTATTAATGCCATGACAGGGGGAAGCAAACAAGCAAAAGCAATGAATGAAAAGCTTGCTTTAATTGCGAAACATTTTAATATCCCATTGGCATTAGGCTCAATTTCAACCGCCTTAAATAATCCGAAATGGGAAGACGACTTTAAAATAGCAAGAACCCTATATAAAGAAGGTACAATCTTAGCAAACCTAGGCGCTGAGCATTCTATAAATAATGCCTTAAAAGGCATTGCTATTATACAAGCGAATGCACTCCAAATTCATTTAAATAATGTTCAAGAAATTGTTATGCCTGAAGGCGATCGTGACTTTAAAAATCATTATAATAACCTAAAAAAACTAAACAATACTTTAGATGTTCCACTAATTGTTAAAGAAGTTGGGTTTGGCATGTCTTTTGAAACATTAAAACAATTAAAATCTATCGGGATAAAGCATGTGGATGTCGCTGGTAAAGGCGGAACCAACTTTTCAAAAATAGAAAACAATCGCCGCACATCTTCGTATGATTTTTTTAATGAATGGGGCCAATCGACCGTAGAAAGCCTTTTAGAAGCAAGCAAAGTTGAAGACTTAAATATTTACGCAAGCGGTGGGATAAGAAACGCATTAGACATTATTAAAGCGTTAAGATTAGGCGCTACTTTTGTAGGAATGAGTGGTTGGTTTTTAAAGATTGTTAAAGATAACACCTTAGAAGATGCGATAAAAGAGGTAGAACATTTAATCGCTGCATTAAAAGGAATTATGTGTGTATTAGATGCACGTGATTTGAACAAATTAAAAGAAAAACCTATTGTTTTTTCACCTTTATTAAAAAACTATATGGATCAAAGAGCCATAAAGTTTTAAAAAAAATGCGGCATTTTCTGCCGCATTTTTAATGTCTATTCTTTTGCAATTATATCTCTTTCTTTCACTCTATGACACCGTTCAACCGTATCACAAATCGTATAGGTATCATCTTCATTTATTGATGTCACTATTCCGTGAAAATTTAACTTTGGATAATAAACAGCATCATTCATAGAAAAATGTTTTAAAGACATATCGTATAAGGCATTATATGCCTCACTTCTTGTGGCTGATTTGTTAATCGAAGTCTTATAGGCTCTATAATGAAGATTTAATAAGGATTCATAGTCATTTAAAAGTTGGCTTTTACAACATCGCCCAAAATATAAAAAACTAGCGTTTTTATTATCATCTACTAACTCAAATAAGTCTTTAGTCTTTTTAAGTAGCACTTGGTAATCCGTTTCTTCTAATTGGTCTTTGTATTTTATAACCCAATAATGGATTTTTCTAACTTCAGAAGATAAACGGTCATCTCTTGGATCAACGACCCATAAAACAGTGAAAATTAATATAAGTACACCAATTACAACATATGCTATCCACATACTATCTCCTCCTAACTACATTATAGCATTTATTAAATCTCTCATGGATTTTGGTGCTTGTAAATATTATGCACTTTGTTTGTATTTCTTTCGAATTCGAATTATAATTGAATCAAATCAATTAGGAGGTTTTTCTTATGAGTCAATCATTAAATATCGGAATTATTTTAGGATCAACGCGTGAAGGACGTGTTTCACCGCAAGTTGGTAAATACATCCTAAATCAAGCAGCAAATAGAAAACACAACTATGAACTCGTAGATATCAAAGATTACAAACTACCTTTATTAGGGGAATCGAGTGACACTAAAGGGGTAGAAGCTTGGAATGAAAAACTTGAATCATTAGATGGATTTGTATTCATTGTTAGTGAGTATAACCACTCAATGAGCGGTGCCCTTAAAAATGCATTAGATAGTGCCAGAGAAGCTTGGTATCATAAATCTGCAGGACTAGTTTCTTATGGTAGCGGCGGTGGAATTCGCGCTGCAGAACATTTAAGAGGGGTGCTTAGTGAACTAAACGTTGCCAGTGTTAGATCGCATGTATTTTTCTCTTTATTCACAGATTTTGAAAAATTTTCAACATTCAAACCCGCTGACGTACACAAGGATAATATCCAAGCGTTATTTGACCAAGTTGAAACGTGGGGAACAGCTTTAAAAACTGTTAGATAAGCTTTTAAAACATCACAGAAAATTCTGTGATGTTTTTTATAGTTCTATTTAAAATTTATTCATTATAGGGTATAATATATATTGATAGGAAGGAATGATGTATATGATTTTATTTTACGTTTTATTAGTGACTCAAATAGCTTTTGCAGTATTTTCAGGTCTAATCATTAACTCAACCAGTCAAGATGAGCATACTTTAACTGCAATTACATGGTTGGTTGCTTTAATTATTGCAATGCTTGCATTCCTTGGAAGAGACACGAATACATTGCACGTTATTTTACTTTATACACTTTGGTTAATTATTTCTGTTATAACAAGTGAAATAGTTAAATTCCGAGAAACAAGACGTTAAAAAAAGCACAATCATATGTGCTTTTTTATTTGGAAATTATTAATTCAGTGTTTAACTCATCTTCTAATAATTCACCATATTCGATAACCATATGCCAAGCAGCCATATCAGTAGTTCCTAATTCTCCAATATGTCTTCTCACCACAGTTTCTAATGTTTCATCAACAATTTCTAATTGTTCTAAAGTATGAGTAATCGAACCACTATTTTCATGTAAAGAAATAAGTATTAAGGTGTTGGTCTCAAAGAATTCCTCATCATATGGTTTTGTTTGTTTTGTAAGTTGGTTGATATCGTAAAATGAATCTACAGTGTCAAAATATTCATTTAATGAATTATGGTCCTTAATGATTGTTACGGTTTCATCTAATGCATCTTCAAAAACTTTTTGATCCGTTCTAATTCTATAATAACTAGTTTTTCCATTAACTGTAAGTCTTTTAGTCTCATTTGGATCATCTTCACATGCACCAAGACCAAGGATTCCTATGAATAATACTACGAATGTCAATAATTTTTTCATAATTAATTCTCCTCGTTTCTAGGTGCATGTTAACACAAAAAAAATTCACTATAAATCGCAAGGAAATATTATACAATTTTTAATGCTTAGTTGCATTAATCATTCAAAAAATCAAAATAAATCGGGGCGCCGCCAGTGTGGATAAACAAAATATTTTTATTGTTTATATTATGTAATTTAACGATTTCTTTCATCCCATAATATGCTTTAGCCGTATAAACAGGATCCAACATGATGCCTTCTAAAGCCACCACATCTGCGATGGTTTTTTTGATTGTATCATCATATTTTGTGTATCCGCCTTTTAAATAATTGTCATGAAAATCTATGTTCTTTTCAATTTTAACAGTCGATTTTTTGATGTATTTTAAGTAATCATTCATGGTTTCACGAATAATGTTTATACCTTCTTCTTTTAAACGAACGACACTGATCGAATGAATCGTGACGATATTATTATTCAGTAGATTCCCCACTCTTAAACCAGCTTCTGTTGTGCCTGTTCCAGAAGCAAAAAATATATAATCTAGTTCTATATTCATGGTTTTGAATTGTTTCATTATTTCATTATATGTTAAATGATATGCCTTCGTTCCTAAAACCCCGTGTCCACCTGAAGGTAAATAATACGGATTTTTATGCTTTTTTTCGAGCTGATTGATTAATGTTTTTTTGTAAGCCGTTAAGTCTTCTGGGCTCACATAATGGATTATGGCCTCTAGATTTTTAATGATTTTAGTATTAAAAGGTTCCTTATTAGATTGTTTCGTAAAAATTATATGACATTCTATATTTCTTTGTTTAGCCATATTCGCAATAATTCTACAGTGATTGGACGCATCGGAACCAACCGTAATTACACTTTTTATATTATTTTCTTTAAAGTAATCAAAATAAAGAATCGCTTTTTTGTATTTATTCCCCCCAAAAGAAAAGGGCAATAAATCATCTCTTTTAATATAAAAATTATTATTATTTAGAGATTCATTTAACGCATGAATAGGACTTACTATCGATTTCATAATTTACTCCTTTAATCATAACTATTGTAATTGTATCATACATACTTATATTTATAGGCTATGTTTTCGTGCTATAATATCTAAAAAAGGGGGATAAGATGATGAATGAATCAAACAACTTTTTTACATTATATAACAGTGTAAAGATTCCTAAAGTAGGATATGGAACGTGGCAAATATTTAACGGTGAAGCGTCAGTAGAAATTTTTAAAGAAGCCATAAAAGCAGGCTATAGACATTTTGATACCGCAACACTTTATGAAAATGAAAAATCGTTAGGTCGAGCAATCAATGCGTCAAACTTACCAAGAGAATCGTTTTTCGTTACGTCTAAGGTTTTATCTAAAGTTAAAACGTACGAAGGGACAATTGAAGCTTTTGAACAATCTTTAAAAGACTTGAACTTTGATTATTTAGATTTATATTTAATTCATGCACCAACGCCTATGTTTGATAAAAATGGCAATTACAATCAAGAAAACATTGAAGTTTGGAAAGCATTAGAATCACTGTATAAAGATGGTAGAGTAAGAGCGATCGGTGTTTCTAATTTTTCAGTGAATGATTTAAAGAGTATAATGAAATATACAGAGATTAAACCAATGGTAAATCAAATTCGATATTTTGCTGGGTATACACAAGATGATATAGTTGCTTTTTGCCAAAAAAACGACATATTAATCCAGGCATATTCTCCACTAGGAGTTGGGAAGTTACTTGAAAATAGTGTAGTCAAAGATATTGCTTCAAAGTATCAAGTAAGTGCAGCACAGATTGCTATTAAATTTTGCTTGGAAAATAATGTTCTACCCTTACCAAAAACAAAAACACCTTCAAGGATGAAAGAAAACTTGAAGGTAGATTTTGAATTATCACAAGAAGATATCAATAGACTAAACAATCTAAATTAACTATAGGAGATGTGCATATGATAACCCTGGAAACCAAAAGATTACTTTTAAGGCCTTTTAAAGATACTGACTTAAACGACTTTTACGAATACGCTAAAGTCGAGGGAGTCGGTGAAGCTGCAGGATGGAAACATCATCAATCAATCAAGGAAAGTGAACATTTTCTATCTATTTTTATGAAAAATCCATATGACATTGCGATTGAACATAAAGCAGATAAAAAGATGATTGGTTCGATTGGATTTAAAGAAGCTAAATTGGATGAGTTCGATTCGCAGTTTAAACAGCTTGAAATCGGTTATGTTTTATCAAAAGATTATTGGAATCAAGGATTAATGAGTGAAGCCGTTTCAAAAGTTATTGAATTTGCTTTTAACTCATTGGAACTTGATAGATTGGTTGTGGGACATTTTACTGCAAATAAAAAATCTAAGAGAATTATTGAAAAAATGGGATTCAAATATGTGAAAGATGACGTATTCAAAAGTGAAAGTTTAAATCAAACCTTCGATGAGAAAAAATACGTTCTATATAATCCTAATAACAAATAGTTTATATACTACACCTTAATACATCATAATCTATAATATTATCGTTGAACTCTTTTTTATGATAAATTAAAATTGTATTACAATCAGCCCCTTGAAACCATGCGGTTCGACCAATGGCCTAAGCCATTCGCATAAAAAAAAGAGCCTCTATAAACGGCTCTGTTACTAGCTTATGGCGTTCCGGGAGGGATTCGAACCCCCGACCGATGGCTTAGAAG
>CAYZOR010000017.1:0-20630 GCA_964479895.1 uncultured Candidatus Izemoplasmatales bacterium
AATAAAAAGTGCTTAAAACAGCGCGGATATGTCGTATTTTAGGGTGTTTTCATGGATTCAATGGAACTTGCAAACTACTTAGAAAAAGTTAGATATGGTCGAAAAATCTCTCAAGAAAAGTTTGTTGAGGGTATTTGTTCGTTGCGTCAATATCAGCGTTATAGAAGTGGTGAATGTGAAATTCCAATCGAAAAATTAGAGTCATTTAATAAACGTTTAGGAATCCCAAGTCAAAAATTGTTAAAAGATTTTGAAAAGCAAAAGAAAACACAAGATGCTCTTTTGGATGAGTTATATAACGCTGTAGTGAATAAACAAAAAGAAGCATTTAATAAATTAAATAACATAATTAAAGAAGATATTATCATTGAAGAAGAAAATAAGAAATACTATGATTATATTTTGATTATGAAACGTTTTATGTATGATGAAATTTCTAATGAAAGAGTAGCGGCTTTGGTTTCTAATTTGATTGATTTTCCAAAGATATTAAAAAACCAATATTTTACGGATATAGAAATTCTTATCCTAAGCAGTCTTTTAGATTTAATCGATGGAGACATGCATAAAAAACTTCTTTATCGTTTAAGTGATTTATTCACTACAGAAGAACATATCATGAGTGGTGGAAGTGATTTGATTCACTCTACAATCTTAATGAGCTTAAGTAAAGCTTATGGTATCTTAAAAGACTTTAATCAAGTCATAAGATTTTGTGATATTGGATTAAAACGAGGCTTACATACAAGAAGACATTACTTATTTGATTATTTTTATTATTATAAAGCTTTAGCGTATTATGAGTTAGAGGACTTTTATAATTACGAAGAAAGTTTGTTCAAATGCTATAGCGTCTTGCAGATGGAAGGGAATGCACAAAAAATCGATCGGTTTACTTTAAGAATAGAGGATGACTTCAAGATTAACTTTGATTTGTTTGTGATTAATTACTTAAAGAAAAAATACGTCTAATTAGAGCCCTTTATTAAGGGTTCTTTTTTATGAGTAAAAAATTACGACACATCCGCGCTGTTTTAAAATATTACTTTGAATTAGAATTAGGTTATAAAGGGATAAAGGGAGATGTATGAGGTTTTTATAAAGGGGATAGTTTGACATCAAGAGGTGATACTGTGAAAAAATATGCATATTTTATGATTAAGGTTGTTTTAACAAGCTTAGTGGCCATAATAATGGTTTTTTTATCTTGGTTAAGTCTTAATACAGAAATAGGTACTAGCTTTATTATCTTTTTTTACAGTGTGGTTTTCATTGTTTTTTTAATGACACTAAGAATTATTGATAAGAACAAGTATAATTTTAAATACGAAATGGTAGGTCCACTAAATATTTGTAATCAAGATTTAATCAAAAATAAACCACTTAGTAATTGCCCAGATATGTCAAAGAAATTGACCCATGCGATCAAAAATGAATTGATCGATATACATTTTCAAAAAATAATCAATACAAAAGATGATTCTATTTTATATTTAGAACAACTTGCTAGATGGAATGATAAAGACTTAGGATGCATTAATCCTGATTCGTTTATTGAAATAGCGAAACAGAATAATCAATTACTGGATTTAGAGTTCTATTTGATTAATAAATCTTTAGAATCTTTTGATAATTACTATAAAAACCATTCTCAAGTTAAACTTTCTATCAATTTGACTCCGGAAGCATTTTTAAATAAACAAACAATAAAATACATAAATTCTACATTAAAACACTACAATATGAGTCCCAAAAACGTATGCATTGAAGTATCAGAAAACTTATTCGTTTATGATTTAAGCCTTTGTAAAAAACAAATAAGTAGCTTTAAAGATTATGGTTTTGAGATTGCTTTGGATGATTTTGGGAAATCATACTCATCACTTGGTATTTTAGAAGCGATTGATTATGACGTCATTAAAATTGATAGATTATTTACCAAAACCATTCATAAAGACCAAACGAAAGAAATTATCAAAATGGTTCAAAAAATATCAAATATGGCTTATAAAACAATCGTAATTGAAGGTGTAGAAACCAACGAACAAAAAGCATTACTAGAAAAATTGAATTGTTACAATATGCAAGGGTATTTATTGCATAAGCCAGAAAGTATAAAAGCGATAAATCCTCATTAAAAAGCCTCATATTATTTTAAAATATAAGGCTTTTTTTATGGGAACCCTTACATTTTCGAACCCGTTGACAAAATACATATAAACGTATAATATTATTTTAAAAATAAATATTAATTCATTAAGAGCCGTTTAGGAAAGGTATCCTTTGATGCGGCAGCAACCTATTCAATTAGGTGCTTATACCTAGGGGCTACGCCCAACAATGAGTGATCGTTTACGCGGCTTTCATTGGAAAGTCGTTTTTTTATTTTAAGGAGCTGTTTACTATGATACATTTTGAAAATGTAAGCAAAACATATCATGAAAAAAACCATAAAGTCCATGCTTTAAAACCTACTACTTTCAGTGTTGAAAAAGGAAGTATTCATGGCATAATTGGTCATTCTGGTGCGGGTAAAAGTACATTAATTAGGTTGATCAATCAACTAGAAGTTTATGAAAGTGGAACGTTAGAAGTATTAGAATATAAAGACATTAGAAAATTAAACAAGGAGTCTATGCGAATGTTGAGACGTCAAGTCGGAATGATTTTTCAACATTTTAACTTACTTGAAAATAAAACCGTTTTACAAAATGTTTTATTTCCAATTAGTGCGTTTAAAAAGCCGACGCAACAAGATAAACAAAAAGCATTAGATTTAATCAAAAGTGTTGGCCTAAAAGGCGTCGAAGAAACGTATCCAGCCAAACTTTCTGGTGGAATGAAACAACGTGTTGGGATTGCTAGAGCTTTAATCAATGACCCTGAGATTTTATTGTGTGATGAGCCTACCAGTGCATTGGATGTTAATACGACTCAAACCATTTTAAGTATTATCAAAAATATCAAAGAATCAAGAGATTTAACCGTTGTCTTTGTGACGCATGATATGCATGTGGTTAAAGCCATATGTGATTATGTGACTGTTATGGATAGTGGAGAAATTGTTGAAGAAGGTTCGCTTGATAACATATTATTCAATGCGAAACATCCTATCACAAAAAGCTTAACCGCATCGATTGGGTTTAACATAGAAGATATCGCTTCTAATTATAAAAACTCAGAGAATCTTGTGCTGCTAAGGTTTAACAAAAATATTACCCATCAAAAAATTCTTTCACAAATTATTCTTAGCCATAACCTATCAATCAATATTTTGTTTGCGAATATAACGCCTTCTTCTGAAGGGGTTATGTTAGTCAGTATTGAAAGTGATGATATTAATAATACGAAAAAAGTACTAAAAGAATATGGAGTTGAAATCGTTCATGATCGCTTTTGATAATTATTTACAAGCATTTAATGAAACACTTTATATGACCCTTGTTTCAACATTTTTTGTTGGGGTATTTGGGCTTATATTAGGCAGTTTACTGTTCACAACCGCGCAAGGGGGATTAAAACCAAATAAAACCATCTACAGTATTTTATCGATAATAACAAGTATTGGAAGGTCGATTCCTTTTCTTATCTTAATTGTATTACTTATCCCACTTACAAGAATTATTATAGGGAGTATACTAGGCCCTTCTGCGGCAATCCCTGCCTTAGTTATAGGTGGCACTCCCTTTTATGCAAGGTTGGTTGAACTTGCCTTGTTTGAGAAAGGTCAAGATCTAAAAGAAACATCTAGAGCATTTGGTTTAAACGATTATAAAATTATGGTTAAAGTGCTTATTCCTGAATCTATCTTAGCGCTTATTAGAGGGTTGACGGTAACTTCTATTGCGCTGGCTGGATATACTGCTATAGCAGGCGCGATTGGTGCTGGTGGATTAGGGAATTTAGCGTATTTATATGGCTATTCTAGAAATAGACCATTGGTAACATGGATAGCAACGATTTTAATCGTTGTTCTCATTTTAATGATTCAACTTATCGGCGATTTATTCGTCAAAAAACTAAAAAAAACTTAAAGGAGATAACAATGAAAAAATTAATTATATTATCAGCAATTGCCATCTTTACATTCACGCTTCAAGCCTGTGGGTCATCAAATGATTACAGTGTAGGGGCTTCCCCTACACCGCATGCTGAGATCTTAAAGCAAGCGAATGAACATATCGATGAAGCCTATCAATTTGAGATAGTAGAGTTTAGTGACTATGTCTTACCAAACACTGCGTTACACGAAGGGGATTTAACCGCAAATTTCTTTCAACACATCCCATATTTAGAAAATCAAATAGAGGAACATGGATATGATTTTGTTAACGTTGGAGGGGTTCATATTGAACCGATTGGCCTTTATTCAAAAACATATGATGATCTAAGTGACCTTCCAAATGAATTAGAAATCATTGTTTCAAATTCCCCATCAGATCGTCCAAGATTACTAGGAGTATTAGAAGATGCTGAACTTATTGAAATAAATGATACCTTAGAAGATTCAGATATCATCGCCGCTAATATTGATACCTTAGATACATTCTTTACGAGTGATTTTGATATAGATTTCATAGAAATCGATCCAATCCAGCTTTACACAAACTATGATAATGAATCAGGAGATTTAGTGCTCATTAATGGAAACTTTGCGCTTGATCACGGCCTTAATCCATTAGAAGATGCTTTGGCGCTTGAAGCGAGTGATTCCCCTTACGCCAATGTCTTAGTCACATTAAGTGATAATGAAGATGCTAAATTTATCCAAGCGCTTTATGAAGTGTTAAAAAGTGATGAAATTTCAGAGTGGATTGAACAAGAATATGGCGGATCAGTCATATTAGCAGATTAAAAAAATGTCGAACGTGTAAAAGCGTTCGACATCTTATGTATAATCATGAATGCTGCCTACATTGAAAACATGCGTATAGTTTAAATGCATTAAAGCCTCTTTAATGTATTGAGCGCGTATTCCCCTTCTACATATAAGCACAATATTTTTATTTTTGGGAAATAGCTCACGTAATCTTTTTTCATTCTTTAAAGCCGAAGCGCGAAACAGACTACCATTATAGTCTAATATCGCTGCATCAATTATTGTTTCATAAAAGGCAATTTGTTTAAACCCCTTAATCATTGGATAAGCAATCAATTCAACGTCACTTCTTAAATCAACAAATATCCAATCTTCATCATTTAAATGATGTTTGATTGAATTAAAAGAAGTATCGAACAAAATACTGTATGTCATATTTAAAGTGGGATCTAATTTATCGTTCATTGTATCAGTCCTCAAAACTATGGTACACAAATCCAAGTTTAAAAGCAATATATCACGTAAAATAACGTTTACATAAAATATTTATGATTAAAACTATAAAACAATGGCTTTTTTTAAAATAAATGGTATAATATGCAAGCCGATTAATTAAAATCAATCGATGTAATAAAGACGCAATATAAAACGTTGCTACCTTTGCGACGTTTTTTATTTTTGTCTTATAAGAAAAAGGAGATCAATCAATGACATTTACGCAATTAAATTTAAATCAACTGCTTTTAAAAGCAGTCAAAAAAGGGGGATATGACGAAGCGACCCCAATACAAAGTGAAGCAATCCCACACATTTTAAACGGAAAAGACATTTTAGGGAGTGCTCAAACAGGAACGGGAAAAACTGCGGCTTTTGCCTTGCCTATATTAAATCATATTCAAAACCAACCACAAAAAACCGGGAAAAAGAAGCCTTTAGCTTTAGTACTAGCACCAACGAGAGAACTTGCTTTGCAAATCAAGGAAAGTTTTCATGACTATTCTATGAATTCTACTGTTAAAACCATCGCAGTATATGGCGGGGTTCCTAAAAGAAAACAGATCGTAACGATTAAACGCGGGGTTGATGTAATCATTGCAACGCCAGGTCGATTATTAGATCTGATTAATATGAAAGTTATTAAATTGGACACGATTAAATATTATGTCTTAGATGAGGCGGATAGAATGTTAGATATGGGCTTCATTCCAGATGTGAAAACCATAACTTCAAAACTTCCAACGCCGCATCAAACCATGTTATTCTCAGCAACCCTACCCCAAAGTATTATTAGTTTATCTAAAAGCCTACTTACTAATCCGATTCGTATAGAGATTGCTAAAGACAATGAACCTTTAAAGAGTATTGATCAATCTGTATATTTTGTTAAAAAAGCCAATAAAGCACTTTTATTAAAAGATTTGCTTAAAAAACCTGATGTAAAAAATGCGCTTGTCTTTATTCGTACAAAACAAGGAGCCAATCGCTTGGTTAAATCATTGAGTCAGGAAAATGTCTACGCAGAAGCGATTCACGGTAATAAAACACAATCACAACGTCAAACCACACTTAATAATTTTAAAAAAGGTAAAATTAAAGTTTTAGTCGCAACGGATGTGGCTTCTCGTGGAATAGATATTGACCATCTTTCTCATGTGTTTAATTATGATTTGCCTGAGACGCCTGAGACGTATATGCATAGAATAGGTAGGACTGCTAGAGCTGGACGTTTGGGGAGTAGCTTATCGTTTTGTTCAAAAGAAGAAACCCATCTTTTGAAATCGATTCAAAAACATATTGGAATGGTGATTCCAGTTGATTCAAAACATGACTACACAATAGAAGCCCCAACAAAAAAAGATAATAATAAAAGAAAAAATCATTTAAAATTTAAGAATTTTAATCAAAAAAAGGGGTCACAAAACAAGCATAAACATAAACAAAAAAGATCATACAATAAACCTTCCCCTTCTAGAGGATAATAAAAAACACGTTTTGACGTGTTTTTTTATTAGATTTGATTGATAAAGTGCGTCATTCATATTAATATTAAGATACGTTTAGGGGGAAAGAATAATGCGAATTTTATTGATGAGTGGATTGCTTTTATTGATGGTGAGTGCTTGTGCCTTTTTTGAAGAATTTGATCCAAGTGAAATAAGTAGAATCCGTCACGAGCAAATTGATATAGAAGACACCACTGGTGTTTTAGAAAATGATGATTATGAATCTTTAGGGGTTTATTATATAAATGAATCAAATTTACCCTATGTAGATATTAGTGATTATATTCGTTTTTATAATGCTTTAGATGTCTCACCGGCGATTACGCATGCTATTACTAATGGTCGTATAATTTTACATCAAGACCAACCATTTGAATCAATCGATGAAACATTGAGAAGAACGATGGTTATTAACTCAAATACAAACGTGTTAAGGTTTAATGATCCTTTATTTGCAACGAATGATGAAATGTTTTCTGAATTCATGTATTTTCAAGGGACAAAGGTTAATGGTTATGTTGTTGAAAGTAGTTTTACTGAAATTGCTTTAGAACCCTATAATTTTTTTATTCATGAAGATAGAGGCAATTATTACATGCCACTCCATCTTGTTAATTTATTTATTATGCCTGAATTTTATAACTTATATTATCACCCAAAATTGATTTCCTTAGTACACACCAGAACAATCAGTGATTTAGAATATGATGATTTGGACATGTATGTTCCTAATGATTTAAGAGATGCGTCATATAATTTTTTAAAGCTTTTAATGGAATACCGTTACGGACTGACACATCTTAATGATTCATGGGATGAAGCTTTTGAAGCCTATGAAACCATGATGATGGATGAAGACTTACATTACAGAGGCGTTAGGAAATTTTTGTTAACATTGGATGAAATGCACACTGGTGGAGTAAACAATGGGTATTATAAAACCTCAGTGGATTACACAAAGGAAATTAACAGTGTTGAAGCAAGCAACATAAGAGAATTTATGAATTATCACACTGAAAGAAGCGAATATTGTGAACAATTCGTTTTCAGTTATGAAACGCTTAAAGACGATACTTATCTTGTAAATATACCCACTATGAACATAGCAATTATAGATGATTTCAATGCCTTCTTAATTGATCTAGAAGAAAATCCTTCTACTATCATTTTGGATTTAAGGTGTAATGTAGGTGGAGAGTTAAGAAGTGCTGCGGAATTGCTTGCGTTAATCGCTTCAAATGATGTAACAATGGAGCGTGTCTATGGCGATAAAGATTACCATATCAAGACCTCTATTACATCAAAAGCAACGTTTGATTTTATCGATTACTATGCATTAACGTCTCCAATAACTTATAGTGCCGCAAATATTATCGCAAGAACCATGCAAGACCAAGAACTCGGAAAAATTATAGGGGAAAATACTGCGGGAGGTTCAGGAGGACAGTTTTTTACAAGTCTACCATCGGGGAAACCTATTGTATATACGTCTCCTTTAACATTTGTCACTCAAGACCACCACTCTTATGAACCTGCGCTGGAGGTAGATTATCCTTTAGCATTTGATGAAGAGAATTACTATCATGAACTCTTAAACATTATAAAGCAAGATTAAAAAATCAATCAAGGAGTTTTATTATGAGTGAAAAAATTGATGTTTATAAAAATATTCATAAAAACAATTACGATAGAAAATCATCAAGGAATAGAAATATTGCCTTGATATTAGCATTTTTAACGCCTATCGGTGTCCATAATTATTATCTAGGGCATCACATGAGAGGGTTGGCTCAAACCATGCTATTTATTGGGCTTTGGTTCATTACCCCATTATTCATTTCAATTTTTATCTTACCGTTTTATTTTATTTGGGTTACGGCAGATGGATTAATCACAAGGCTTTGGTGGGATATTAGAGATGGTGATGGGTTTAGAATGTATGACCATGAAGAAAAAGATGGTATCGATCCAATTCAAACGATTAAATTGGCGTTTTTACTTCCTTTTGGACTGCATAATATTTATAGAGGAAAATTTAAAATGGGCATTTTTCAATGGTCGGTTGTTATGCTAATTATAAATATATATTTATTTTATATTTTCTTTTCATTTTTCACCCTTGCGTTTCAAGCTTTAACGCTTTTAATAATCCCTATTGCATTAGTAATGTTAAGTGCTTGGTTTGAAGGAATTATTTTGCTTTTAAAACAACGTCAAAAAGAAAATTAAACGAAAGACTATGTTTAATTTTCTTTTTCTTTTGCATATACATTCTAATACTTTGTAACACAAAATTTATATACTCTAAATTATAAGGGTTTATTTTTTAATCATGATATAATTAATCCGTGAGGTGATGCGTGTGAAACGAATCGGTGCTTTAATGACTATATTATTGATAACATTCATGCTTTATGCATGTGGAAATGATGCGACCAATATTGAGAGTGTTGAAACCTTTGAACCACTTGATGTTGCGCAGTTTACAAATTTTGATGATTTAAGTTTGCCATCAGAAGTAGACGTTACACTTGAAAATGACGAGATAGTTACTTTGCGTGTTTCATGGGATGATGCGCGCGGGCGATATGCCAACAATCAAGTAGGAACTTACCAATTAACAGGGGATTTGATTACGAGCGGTGATATTGTTAATCGTGAAGGGGTAAACGTGAATGTTAGTGTCAATGTATTTGCTGAAGATGCATTAAACACGTTAAAAGCCAGTCAATCATTCGAAATTTTTGTAGAACTCATTGAAGCTGCAGAACTTGAAGAAACGTTTGCAGACCGTGAAGCCTTAACTATCTTTGCGCCAAATGATGAAGCAATTAATAATTTATTAGGGACTTTAGATACCACTTTAAACGAATTAAAGGAAAGTGATGTGTTAGAACCTTTACTGCTTTATCATGTTATAGACGGTGTGCGATCTAAAAGTGCAATTGAAGGATTTACCCCTTTAACATTAACGACTTTACAAGGTGAAGATATTGGTTTTACAACGAGCAACAATCGCTTAGCCTTAAATGGAAATGTTTTTGTGAATGATTTAGAATATACAGCATCAAACGGCGTCATCATTGGGACGGATAACGTGTTATTACCTAGCGAAGTCTTGAGTGAAGTTGCGAGTGGTTTTATACCGGAAGATCTTATGGATATTTTATTTGATTTAATCGCTTCAGGAGACATTCCAATAGATTTATTGCCTTTACCTGGTAGTGGAGATTTTGAAGCAGGGTTTACTTTGTTTTTACCAACCGAAAATGCTATATTAAACCTTGCTGATGAATTGGATTTATCGCTTGAAAGGTTAGCGGAAACAGATATGTTTATTGAAATTATAACGTATCATGTTATTTTAGATGCATTTTTATTAAGTGAACTTTATGAACGCTCTCCAACAACGATAGAAACCTTTCAAGGAGAATTCCTTAGTTTTGAGATTATTGACGATACACTCAAGGTAAATGATTTAGAAATTACGGGTTCAGAAAGATTATTAGAGTTTGGATATATTCACATGATTGATGGGATTTTAATTCCACCATCATTTAGTGATGATTTAGAAGATGAATTGGAGTAAAAAAATGTTCCTCATATCAAAGTGATATGAGGAACGTTTTTTATTTAATCAACGCGTAATGCTTCTACAGGATTTTTTCGAGCTGCTATTTTTGCAGGGATTAACCCTGCGATTGAAGTGAGTAAAATGCTTAAAATAATAAGGCCTATAACAGCGTATAAAGGCATAATCGCAATGCGGTCAACATCATCGACTAAATTTCTAATAATCGCATTGATTGGGAAGGTAAGAATGTAGGCGATAATGATTCCACTTAATCCAGCTAAGAAACCAATAATTGCAGTTTCAGCGTTAAACACTCTTGAGATATCTTTTTTGCGTGCCCCTAAGCTTCTTAAGATACCAATTTCTTTGGTTCTTTCAAGCACAGAGATATAAGTAATAATACCAATCATTATCGTTGAAACAATTAATGATATAGAAGAAAAAGCGATTAACACATAAGAGATTCCATCGATTACATCGCTTGTAAGCTCGGTAATGATGGCCGCGATGTCGGTATAAATAATCTGTTCATCATCATCTAATCCCTCGTTATAAGCATCTAAATAATCAGTGATTTCTTGTTTGGCATCATAATTCACAGGATAAATAGAGATTTGGTTTGGGGTGTTATCAACGCCCCATCTTCTGAGTTGTTGTTCTTTAACACGCTGATCAATTTGCGTCCCGCTAACAACATCAATGTCTGAATCTATTTGGGCTTGACCAATGGTAGAGTTTTGAGCATCTTCTAAGACGGTGTCTACAAGGGATGGGTGATATTTTAACCCAGGATTTAAGAAGCTGCTTAACGCATCATCTTTAACCCTTACAATCCCTACAATTTCTAAGGTTTTATTGTTGGGTTGATCAAGCAACCGCTCAGCATCGCTAATGGGTATAAATCGTTCGGTTTCTTCGTTATAATCAAACCTATCATCTAAAAATACTAAATCAAATGTTTTTCCAATAAATCTGTCAAAATCATAGGATTCAATTTCACTACTTAAGCCAAACGCGTTAATGATATCAGCGTTTAAGCGATTATATTCATCGACGACTAAAACCAGCTCATTTGAATGAGTGGGCAAACTTCCTTCTAAAACATCGTAATTGTCACTAAAGAACGTATCATCCCTTAATGCAGGTCCGAAATTGACTCTTGAAGTGTTTAATCGTTCAATAGAGCCACTGTCTAAAGTATGGTAGACATGCATATCAACATTGTAGCTAAATGTCATCTCATCGTATAATTGATTATCGAGTTGATTTAGATATTCTATATATTGTTCATCAATATTATTGACGTGTTCCGCTACAAAAGGAGGAAGCTCATAAGGAAAGATACGTGGGTCTTGTGGAAATTCTACAAAGTCATTGCCTTCCACTCTTTGTGGGGGGCCTCCACCCTGTTCTCTAAAAACATCCACATTGAATGCCACTGAATCAATCTGAAGCGGGAATTCTGCTAGCGTTGAGCGTTCTAAATTATCAATTTCACGGTTTAAACCATTGGCCAAACTTAAAACAAGTGCAACACCAATAATCCCGATGCTACCAGCGAATGCTGTGAGTATGGTTCTAAACTTTTTGGTTTTTAAGTTGCTAAAAGAAAGTTTTAACGCTTGGGAAAAAGCCATTGATATTTTTTTTAGGTTAAGCTTACCATTATCAGTCGATTCAACTTTATATGGATTGGAGTCGTTTTGAACTTGTCCATCTTTAAGATCGACGATTCTAGAAGCGTATGTTTTCGCAATGGTTTCATCATGCGTTACCATGATGACTAGTTTATCTTTCGCGATTTCTTGAATGAGTGACATGATTTGCTCACTGGTTTTAGAATCAATTGCTCCAGTGGGTTCATCCGCTAAAATAATATCAGGGTCATTGACAAGGGCACGTGCAATTGCTACACGCTGCATTTGCCCACCAGAGAGTTGATTAGGCTTTTTATGAATGTGATCAGCCAACCCGACACGTTTTAGGACTTCTATAGAACGGTTTTTTCTTTCTTTTGCGTCGACATTACTTAGGGTTAATCCAATTTCGACGTTTGCTAAAACAGACATATGATTAATTAAGTTATAGGTTTGAAAAATAAACCCAATCGAATGATTTCTGTAAGCATCCCAGTTTTTATCATCAAATGCTTTGGTGGATTTTCCATCAATTAACAAATCGCCATAGTCATAACGATCTAACCCACCAATCATATTCAACATGGTTGTTTTCCCAGAACCAGAAGGGCCTAAAATCGCCACAAATTCCTGGCTTCTAAAACTTAAGTTCACCCCATCTAATGCGGTTTGTTTAAAGGTGCCTATTTCGTATTTTTTAGTAATACTTTTGAGTTCTAACATACCATCATCCCTTTTATTAATAGCCTTTAATCTAAGTATTTAAAGACTAGAATGTATCGCTTTGAATTATTATTTTACCAATTTTTTAAGAATTATGAGTAAATATGCTTTAGATATTCAAAAATGCAAGGTGAATCTTTTTAAGGTCATCTTAATCTTTTATAAAAAGATGAACCAATATACAAGCTGATTCGCTTTAATCAATGAACCGTATGAATGGTTACTGAGTGCTCTTTAGGTTATTTTATCATGGAAAAATAAAAAACCTATCATTAATAATTCAAATAAAAAAACTACAACGCTTCAAACCAAAAAGTTTTCTCAAAATACATTTAAAGTTATTTGTTATATTGGTTTTTAAAAACCCTTCATCGTGTCCAGTATTTTTTGAGCGTAAAATAAATCCAGATGATTTATTGGTGTATCCACCCTCAAGCGATGGAACAAAGATTTTTTAAAACATATTAAACAGATATGTAAATATTGGGTAAAACCATTTATAATATAAATGATAGGGGGGTCATAATTATGCAAACACATTATTTAAAAGAAGAACTTATCAAACGCCTTCAAAAAGATGTCAATGTTTTAGAATTTATCCAAAAAGGGTCATTGGATGGCATTTGGGTGTTAAACTTAGAAAATATGGAAGATGAATGGATGAGCACTAAATTTTGGGAAACCTTAGGATATGATCCTAAATCTAAGGCGCATAAAGTAAGTGAATGGGAAAAAATTATTTTTGAAGATGATAAAAAGATGGCATATAAAGAACTTCAAAAACATTTAGATGACCCAAAGCACCCTTATGACATCGTGGTAAGATACCACCATCAATCAGGAAATACTTCGTGGATTCGTTGTCGAGGGACCGCTATTTATAATGAAGAAGGCACTGCCATAAGAATGGTTGGTTCCCATATAGATATTACCAATATCAAACAAATTGATGATGCGTTTACAAAACTTAAAGAGGAATATGAAACAGTTTTTAACGGAACCCAAGACGCACTGTTTTTAATGGATGTTTTAAAAGAAGGCGGCTTCAGGTTTATAAGAACCAATGATTCCCACCAACAAAGAACAGGCATTACCCTTGATATGGTAGCAGGTAAAACCCCTCAAGAGCTTTTAGGAAAAGAAGCAGGGGACGAAGTTTCTAAAAATTATCAAGCATGTGTTGACGCAAAAGATATCATTCGTTATGAAGAAGTATTAGATCTTCCAGCGGGTAAAAGAACATGGTATACGGTGTTATCACCAATCATTAAAAAAGGGAAAGTAACCAATATTGTTGGGTCTACAAGAGACATTACAGAAAGAAAAAAATTAGAAAAAGAGCTTATAAGAAAAGTTAATTACGACTCCTTAACAGGCCTTGCGACACGTGATAATTTTTATAGAAAAATGAAAAAGGCGATCCAAGAGGCAGATAAACAAAGTTGCCATTTTTCATTGCTCTATATTGATTTAAATGGCTTTAAATCAATTAATGATAATTTTGGCCATTATACAGGGGATGAAGTATTAAAAGAAGCCGCACGAAGAATAAAAAATGGCGTTTGTGAAAAGGATTTTGTCGCAAGACTTGGCGGTGATGAGTTTGCTGTCATATTATGTATGGATGATAAAAAATACAATGAAGATTATAGTGAATCAATAATTAAAAAATTGAAACAAACCCTATCTACTCCGATGGAGATAAATGAAGTTACCCATCGTATTAGCGCAGCTATAGGGATTGCAAGTTATCCTCAAAACGGACTGGATTATGAAACATTAATCCGGTATGCTGATCGATCAATGTATAAACAAAAGAATTACAATCAATAAAAAATACCACAATTGAATGGTCAATTGTGGTATTTTCATCTTAATAATAAAGTGTATAATCGATGGGATGATTCCTTAAATGGGTGCTTATCACATTTGAAACCAATTTTGAATCTATAGGAATATCAATATAATCTTTATGGCGGTTTCTAATATGTAAACATTTAAGATATTGAATGTTTTCTTTATACGTTTGTTCATACCCTAACTTATATAAATTGAGTTGAAGCGTCAACCGTTTCATATCAAGGTGCGCCATTCGTTTGACATCGACGATTCCTTTCCCCTCCATATAAGGAGAAGCAACGACCATATCAAAACGTCCCGCCGCAATAGGGATTGCTCCATCATAAATAATAACGATTTGTTCGCTTTTTAAAACATTGATTTGATATTGATTTTTTAACGCTATATACCCTTGCATCTCAACGTGATAGGTTTTTTGCCCAAACCTTTCGTAACGTTCAATCATATCATGTAAATTGGTGCCTTTTTTTGCAGCGATTTCTAAAATTTCAGGATTTACATTTTTATAAGGTTTCCCAAGTATTTCATCAATGATTTGTGTGACGCTTGGGACATTTATTCCATCTATAGTGTATTGATGTGTTGAAGGCTCAAATGACACTACGTGTTCGCCAATGGTGTAAGACTCTTTCATAGGTGCCTCCGTGTTCAAGTTAATATTATTTTTCAGCGATTTCTTTTAAGGTATCAATTTGCTCTTTTTTCCAACAACAATTAATTTATCGTTCGGTTTCATTAACTCATCTTGATGAGGATTAAAACGATAGGTATCAGAATTTTCATGTTTGATCGCGAGTATGATAAGTCCGGTTTTATCGGTTATTCTCGCTTCTTTTAACTTTTGGTCACAGAGTTTTGAAGAAACAGTAATTTCAATTTCTTCTAATTCTAATGTCATATCTTCAGTGTGAATAATGTTATCCATAAAATATGTCGTTGAAGGTTTAAGCATCATTGAAGCAAGTTTTCTACCCCCTATTTCATTAGGAGACACTGTATAATTTGCGCCGGCTCTTTTCAGCTTATTATGAGCGTTTTTATCAATGGCTCTAGCGACAATATGAAGATTTTTATTCATTTGTCTTGCGGTTAATACAACAAATAAATTGTCTGCATCTTTTGATAATGTCGCTACCAGCCCTTTTGCTTTATCAATATTAGCTTTTAGTAAAACATCTTCTTGAGTCGCATCCCCTAATATTGCATTCGTTCCTGAATCTTTTAATTGATTAACGATATCTTGATTATGATCAATCACTATAAAAGGCACCTTACGATTTTCGAATTGTTTAATAATATAACTGCCTGTTTCGCCAGATCCTGAAACAATATAATGATCTTTTAACGTTGCGATTTTTTTTTCCATTTTATTTTGCCTCCAAACCTCGTTCAATCGTCCGCTATTAAAAAATGATCCTATTCTAGAAACCACAAACCCGACACTCCCAACACTCGTTATAATGACGCCGATTGAAAAAAGTTGGGCGGTTTGATTCATCTCAGCAACTTCAGTGTAGCCGACTGTAGAGATTGTGATAACTGTCATATATAAAGCGCTAATAAAATTAATGTCTAATATAATCATATAACCAGTCGTTGCTGTTGTAACTAATAAAATTAAAAATAGTATTAATAATATAACGCGTTTAGTATTTGGCATTTCACCACTTCCTCGATGGTTGAATTAAGGGCGGTTCATTCTCATTATAGCATGATTTTTCACTTTTTATAATAACTAAAAACGCTTCTTAAATCATTTTAAGAAGCGCTTTTAAGTTAAATTCTAGCTTTTTTAGAGTACGTTGTATGAAGTAAATCATGGGCCATTTTAGAACCAGGTTTTTCTAAGAAATTCTCATAAAGTTTTTGAACTTGAATGTTTTCATGACTTTTTCTTCTTTGTTTACTTTGGTCTAAATCATATAAAGCTTGACGTCTTTTTTCAATCACTGAAATATCACCATGGTGATAAGGCTGACCACCGCCACCAATACATCCACCAGGACACGCCATGATTTCAATTAAATCAAAATGATTTTCCCCTGATTGAATAGACTCTAAAAGTTTTCTTGCATTGCCTAATTCATGCGCAATACCGATACGTAAGGTTTTACCGTTTACCGGTATGGTTGCTTCTCTAATGCCATCCATCCCGCGCATTGCTTTGAAATCTACTTGTTTTAATTCTTTGCCTGTCATCATTTCATAAGCCGTACGTGTTGCAGCTTCTAAGACGCCACCCGTTGCGCCAAAAATACTTGCCGCACCCGTTGATTCTCCTAAAATGTCATCAAACGGCTTTTCGCTAAGCGATCTAAAATCAATCGCAGCTTCTTTAATCATTCTTGCGAGTTCACGGGTTGTGATGACATAATCAACGTCTTTACCGCCTTCTTGGTTTAACTCTTCTCTCGCAGCTTCACTTTTTTTAGCGATACAAGGCATGACTGATACCATTCTTACTTTTTTAGGGTCGATATTTTTTTGTTTCGCATAATAGGTTTTACTTAACGCTCCTACCATGCTTTGTGGACTTTTACAGCTGCTTGGAATCTCTAATAAATCTGGGAACTGATGTTCAATAAACTGAACCCAAGCAGGACAACAAGAGGTAAGCATTGGTAAAGTTTTGCCTTGATTTAACCGATCAACAAACTCAGTGGCTTCTTCAACAATCGTTAAATCCGCGCCGAAATTGGTATCGAACACCGCATCAAAGCCTAAGCGTTTTAGAGCAGCTACAATTTTTCCTGTCGATATATCACCAGGTTCATAGCCAAACATTTCACCAAGCGCCACCCTTACAGCGGGTGCTACTTGGACAACGGTATGACGGTCCTTATTATTTAAACGTCGCCATACGGATGCGGTTTGTGGTTGTTCTGCGAGCGCTGCGGTTGGGCAAACACTGACGCATTGGCCACAAAAGGTACATGATGTTTCATTCATATCTAGATAAAACGCAGTAGAAGTAACGCTGTCGAACCCACGGTTTAAAGGGGCCAATACAGAGACCGTTTGCATATCATCACACATGGTCATACATCGTCTACACATGACACATTTATTAGGATCTTTTATAATAGCACCAGAGGAAATATCTACCGGATGGTTCGTTCTTTTTCCTTGATAATGAATTTCGGTTATGTTCATATCATCCGCTAAGGTTTGAAGTTCACAATCTTTATTTTTAATGCACGTTAAGCAATCATTAGGGTGATCTGATAAAAGAAGCTCTAAACTCGTTCTTCTTCCCATAACTGCCTTTTTTGTATCGGTTTGTATTTTCATTCCATCATAAACCTTCTCGGCACATGAAGGCACTAAATTGCCACGGTCTTCATTTTCTACTAAGCAAACTCGACAGTTCGCACTTTGATTGATTGCGCCTAATTCGTGTAAATCAAGGTGGCATAGCGTTGGAATATTAATGCCTACCTTTTTAGCAGCGTCTAATACAGAGCTTCCTTTTTCTACTGTTATTGGAATATCATTGATTTTAAGTTCAACCATTTTGTCTATTAATTTCATAATGCCTCCTTAAGGTTTAATGATTGCATCCACAGGACATGCTTCATAACATGCACCACAAGCAATACATTCACTTTCAGTTATGACGTGTTTTTCTCTGACTTTTCCATCAATACAATCAACAGGACACGCACGTTTACATTTCGTGCAACCGATACATTTTTCGTCATCTATACTATAAGCGGTTTTCTTCGTACGATATGCATACGCTTCATATTCTTCTTTAAATTCATGTAAGGTTGAAAGTACTGGATTAGGCGCTGATTGACCCAAACCACAAAGCGATGATGTTTTAATATTTTCACTTAAGGTTTCTAATAGTTCTAAATCATAAGGGGTCCCTTCCATATCAGTAAGTCGTTCTAAGATTTCGTACATTCTTTTTGTACCAATACGGCATGGTGAACATTTTCCGCACGATTCATCTTGCGTGAAGTCCAAATAAAACTTTGCGATTTCAACCATATCAGTATCTTCATCCATAATGATCATACCACCGCTTCCCATCATAGACCCAGCTTGTTGAAGGGAATCATAATCAATTGGAAGATCAAGGTCTTTTTCAGTGATGACCCCACCAGATGGTCCGCCTATTTGAACCCCTTTAAACGCTTTATTGTCTGAAACACCGCCACCAATGTCATAAATAATTTCACGGAACGTTGTGCCCATTGGGACTTCTACCAAACCAATGTTATTCACATCACCAGCAAGCGCAAATACTTTCGTTCCACTTGAGTTTTTAGTCCCAATACTATTAAACCAATCACTACCGTTTAAAATAATTTGCGGGATATTGGCATAGGTTTCAACGTTATTGACATTTGAAGGTTTTCCTCTATATCCTTTAACACTCGGGAACGGGGGTTTAACTGTTGGTTCACCACGCCCCCCTTCCATAGAATGGATCAATGCCGTTTCTTCACCACAAACGAAAGCGCCTGCGCCTAATTTTACTTCCAAATTAAAATCAAACCCAGAATTAAAAATATTTTTTCCTAAAAAACCATGTTCTTTTGCGTCTTTTATCGCTTTTAACAAACGTTCTGTCGCAAGCCCATATTCCGCACGAATATAAATAAGACCATCATTGGCACCCACAGCATACCCATTAATTACCATCGCTTCTATGATGCTGTGAGGATCGCCTTCCATAATGCTACGGTCCATAAACGCTCCAGGGTCACCCTCATCGGCATTACAGATGACATATTTTTCCTCAGAAGGCTGAGCTTTTGTGAATTGCCATTTTAACCCAGTAGGAAACCCGCCCCCACCGCGGCCCCTTAAGCCTGAATCTTTCATTACCTTAATGACATCATCACTTGAATAGTTGCTAAGGACTTCTGCCAATGCTTTGTATCCATCATAACGGATGCTATCTTCGATTTTTTCAGGATTAATAACGCCACAATTTTTTAAAGCAATCCGTTTTTGTTTTTGATAAAAAGGCATGCCTTCTTCACTTTCTTTTGCCTTTTTTTCTCCAGGTAGTTTATACATTAGGTCATAGACTTTTTCGCCGTTTAACAAATGACTCTCAACAATTTTTGAAACATCTTTTAAAGTCACTTGAACATAAGTTACATTATCGGGTTCAACTTTTATAATTGGTCCCTGTCCACAAAAGCCAAAACATCCAGTAGGTACGATATTGATTTTGGCATCAACATTAAGTTCATCTAATTTTTGTTCAATCATTCCAATAATTAAATCACTATCTGAAGAAATACATGAAGTCCCTGCACAGACCATCACTTCAAACGTATAATCTGATTGACTAACGATTTGTTTTTTCCATGCTTCCAATGCTTTATACGTCTTGATCATCGTTTTCCTCCATATATTTTTCTATGACATCATCGATTTCTTTTTCAGAAATTTTCCCATAAACTTTATCGTTTACTGTCACAACAGGCGCCAATCCACACGCCCCAATGCAGCGCACATCTTTCACTGTGAAATTGCCATCTTCGCTCATTTCATTACGCGATGTATTGGTTTTTTTAAGGGCTTTATCCAATACTTTATCTGCGCCTTTAACAAAGCAAGCAGTCCCCATACATACACTCACTACATTTTTACCAACTGGTTTTTCTGAGAAGTAAGAATAAAAGCTTACTACGCCATTTACATGCGCGCTTGGTAAATCAAGTTTTAAAGCAATATGTCTTTGTAAATTATAAGGCAAATAGCCAAAGATTTTTTGTGCTTTATAAAGCACAGGGATTAAAGATTCTTTGTTGTTTAACCCTTCATACGTTTTAATAAACGCATTAAGTGTTTTAAGATCAACTTTCTCAAATTGAGACATGTCTAATATTTCTTTTTTCATCATTACACCTCCAAAATTTCCACTATCATTATACTATAATTTGTAATACAAATAAACACATAGAAAACGTTTTCTATGAAATTTGTCATACAAAAAAAGAGGCCTAAGCCTCTTTTGTTATGCTTTTAATTTGTTTACTGAAATTTCT
>CAYZOR010000018.1:0-20471 GCA_964479895.1 uncultured Candidatus Izemoplasmatales bacterium
TATTTAATTTTATTTGTCTAACTTTTGGGGTTCAGTACAAAATTTGCAGACTTTTTTTATCCTGTCGCATTATCTTTTTCATCGATTGTCTTATCATCGTTTAAAGGGTCCATCTCATCATCAACAATCGTATCTAAGACATCTTTTACACGTTTAGCCAGTCCTCTAAGTTTTGCTTTAGGGATAGAACAAATAGCGACTCTTAACCCACCAAAAACATTCACAAAGAAGATATTATGATCTTTTAACTTTAAATGGAGCTCATTTTTTACAATTTGGTCATCAATTCTTATGGTGATGAAAAACCCTTCATGATAAGGGTATAAGGGTAACCCAATTTCTTCACTTTCTTTGACCATTATTTCTGCGCGTTCTTGGAGTAAGTGAACGTAGTTGTTTTTTTCTTTCAAATACATTGTTTTATTTTCTTCATTTAACGCAATATCACTAAACGCTACCATCCCACCATTATTAACGGTCGACCAACCACCTCTGGCTGCGTTTCCACATGCATGCTTAAATGCTTTTTTACCTTTATCGTTGTTAGATATTAAAACTTGTGCGCCCACTCTCCAACCATAAGCGGTTAATGTTTTACTGACAGAAAAAGCAATAACAGTTAAAACATTTTCATTCAGTTGAGTGAACTTTTTAAAGATTTTTTTATAATCATCGCCTTGTTTGTTAAAATCAATATAGGCGATATCATGGAGTAAAATAAAAGGACCTTGTTCACTCAGTTCATTGACAAATGCTAAAACGTCATCCCATTCACGGTCACTCATTGTATACCCTGTTGGGTTTTGGCAGGGGTCATTGATAAAGGCTAAAACTTTTCCTTGTGATTTCATCACTTTGGTGCATGTTTCTTTAAAGGATTCTAGATTGAAGGCATTCCCATCAAAAAGTTTATAATATTCAACAGGCGTATTATTTTCTTTCGCAATGGTCTTATATGGACCCCATCCTATATCTGGATGAACGACACTCTCACCAGGCGCAAGGGCATTTTTAGTCGTAGAAGAAAGTGCACCCGTACCGCCTGGTGTTGCGATAACATCGGCATCAATATCTAAATCAGCGCTTTTAAATAACCAATCTTTAACCGCCTTTTGAAATTCAGGAGGCCCAGCAATAGAAGATGCATATTTAGCTTTTTGAACATGATCTACCGCATCAAATACTTTATAGACACTATCAAATGTTAAAAATGCTTTATCTTCTTTAAAGTAAGTTCCAAATGCACCATTAACGACTGCATCATCTCCATGTTTTTTAATCGCAGATATTGCGCCACTTGCTGCTTCAAATACAGTATCAATAATTTCTTTGCCGTGTGCGGCCTCACTGATAAATGATTTCATTACTGATCACCACCGGCATTTTTTGCGGTGGTGTTTAAAACATTGGCAGCTTCTTTAGGCAAATCATCTTCGCCTGATAAGTTATTGATAAAATCGACTCGATTCTTCATTCGTTTTTTAAAGTTTGCGAGATAGGTTTGATCGTCTTTAGATACTTCAAATCCTTCAACCGGTAAATAAGAGAGGGTATCAAGATTTAAAAATGGTTTAAAACGCGCAGTGTTTTCTATGATCGACTCTATTGAATGAAGCGTGGTTTCTGGTTTTATTTTAGTTTCTTTGTAATGGCCGGTATTAATGATATAACAATCAACATTTTGGTTTTCAAAGAGATGTTTGAAATTTTCATAATCTTCTTTTAATGGATATAATCTAAATGGATTTGCATAAGGAACAAACGCCAACTCATTGGGGTCAGCCCCTTCTTCAGCGCTCGTGCGTTTGGTTGCTAAGGTAGCGCCAAGGGTAGCGGCTAAGGCAGCGTCATTCACTTTGATTAATGGTGGCAAGGTATTGTCTTTCATAATCCAAAAGATCGCATTAATAGGTTCTTCAAACTTAAACACTCTTGAAGGGGTCCAAAAGATGGATTTAACCGCGCGCCCATTACCATTTCTTATATCTTCAGTCACAGGAACGATTAACCCATCTTCATCTTTAGTCACTGCAGCATTTTGAACAGTGAGTAAAAAGCGGTTATCTTTCGAATCGGTTGGATAATCTTGAATTTTATCAAAATATGAAGGTTCTAAACTGATTGTATAAAGTTCATCGTTTTCGATTACGAACGCATCATCATGAAGGACTTCAACATCATATTTCCCATCGTGTTTTGCGTGAGTAATGGTGCTTTTACCACTGCCTGAAAGTCCAAATACACTCATGATGTATGGACTTTGAGAAGAACGTTTTATTTTTTTAATGCCTCCATGTGCGGCAGTAAAGTTTTGTCTTTTCGCTAAAGACCAAGCCATGGTTAGGCTACCTTTTTTGTGCTCGCCGAAATAACGCATGCCAAACAGGGCAGCACAGTTATGGTCTCTATCAAATAGCGCTAATCCCTTCTCAAATCCATCAACGTAATAATCAGGATCACTATATAAGAAGATATCGCCTTCATCAAATTCTTTAGACTCATTGTACATTTCAATCCAAGCACCTTCAGCGCTTTGGAAGTTTAGCATCCATGAATACAAAGTATTTTCATAGCCTTCAGGAATTAAAAGATGTGCTCTTACCGAAAAATCTTTATGAAGTCCAATAATGACTGTTGCATGGTACATCGTTACATCTCTAGAGGCAAAAATACCTTCTCTTAACACTTTAGCGTAGTCATCTTTATTCTCTTCGTTGATGATTCTACGGTTTTGAGCTTGTCGACCGGTAATGGCACCATCATTAAAGAGTAGGACTTTTGCATCACTTGGAAGTCCTAAATCTTCACTTCTATAAATTGGAAGGTCAGTTTTAATGACGCCAGGGGCATTTTTAGCCAAATGATACGCTTCTTCTAAACTGTTAATGCGAATGACATTGTTTCTATAAAACGCTGTTTCAATTGTGCTTCTTATACGATTATATATGTGCGGGCTTTTCCCACCAATTGCTTTTCGATTTAATTGATATTTTGTTGCCATAAAAATCAGTCCTTTCTAATTTTATTCGATATTCCACTTGAACTTTGGACGTGATTTAACGTAATCTCCACGCATCTTTATATTTTTCTCAATGCGTCTTTCAGCCATAATGTTTGCTGCTTTATAAGTCGGCATATTTTCTTTTTCAGAAATTTCAAAGATATCCATTAATCGGTCATAAATGCCTTCTGTTGTATTAATAGCAGATGGCTCATGATAGCCAATCATTTCATGATAAACATTAATAACTCCACCCGCATTGATTACGAAATCAGGCGCGTATAAAATGCCTTTATCCTCTAACATTTTTCCGTGTTTTTCTTCATTTTTTAATACATTATTTGCTGCACCTGCAACAACTTTTGCGGTGAGTTTAGGAATCGTATCATCATTTAAAACAGCGCCAATTGCATTTGGAGAGAAGACATCCATATTTTTATTGAAAAACTCATCAGGTTCAACAAAGTTTGCAAGCGGCATAAGTTCTTTAAATTGCTTAATCTTTTCTTCGTCGATATCTGTGAAATAGATGCGCTTAAGATCACTTTCTTTTAAGTATTGAACCATTTCTTGAACTACGGCCCCAACACCTTGGAACCCAATGATTAAGCCATCTAAATTGTCTTGTTTAAACTTTCTTTTAACCGCTGCTAGCATGCCGACATAAGTACCTTTAGCAGTTAAAATGGTTGTGCTACCAGCACCTTTTCTTAATACACCACTGACATAATCAGTTTCACGGTCCATGAACTCACAATCTTGCAGCGTAATATTCATATCTTGACCGGTATATAAACGGCCGTTTAAGCTTTGGATATAGCGTCCATAAGCGCGGAAAAATTGTTCGCTTTTTAGTTTTTTTGGATCGCCTATAATGACGGTTTTACACCCACCAATATCTAGTCCAGCAGCAGCATTTTTATAAGTCATTCCACGTGCAAGACGCGTCACATCATATAATGCTTCTTCTTCAGAGGCGTAATTATAAAACCTTGTTCCACCACATGATGGTCCTAAACGCGTATCATGAATACACGAAATACCCTTTAATCCTGTTTCCTTGTTATGGAAATAAATAATTTGTTCAAACCCATCATTTGTATAAGAAAAAACTTCATTGGTAAAATTCGAATCTTTTTTCATTTTATTCTCCTTCATAGTTTTTATAGTTTTATTGTAATTCCGCGACCAGTGCGGAAAGCGCAATCGAATAGAATTTAGATGCTTTAGAATCCGCGCGAGACGTTAAAACGATCGGACGACTCGCTCCAGCAATCACAGAAGCGCTTTTTGCGCCCGCTAAAAACATCATACTTTTATAAAATACATTGCCCGCTTCAATCATAGGCATTAATAATAAATCAACATCACCAGCAACATTAGAATCAATGCCTTTTTGTTTTGCTGCCTCAAGGCTCACAGCATTGTCTAATCCAAAAGGTCCTTCAACTTCAATGCCTTTCATTTTTCCTTCTTTTGAACGTTCTTCTAACGTTTTCGCATCAAGCGTCGCTTGCATTTTAGGGTTCACTTTTTCAACGGCACCAATGCATCCTACTTTAGGTTTATCGATGCCCAATGCATTTAAAATAACCGAAGCATTTTCAATGATTTCTTGTTTTTCATCAACGTTTGGCGCGATATTCATCGCCCCATCACTCATCGCGAGCAATTTATGATAGTGTGCGATTTCAAACACACTCACATGAGAGATACGTTTATCCGTTCTAAGCCCAATCTCTTTATCTAAAGCAGCTTTTAAAATAACAGATGTATCCACCAACCCTTTCATCAAAAAATGCTTGGGATGAGAACTTACATGTTTAACCGCCTCGTACGACGCTTCTTTAGCATCACTGCTATGATGGATTACATAATCATTTTTATTGAGTCCTAAATCACTTAATGTCTCTAATATTTTTGATTCATCACCATAAAGCACTGCGTCTATAAATCCTTCTTGACGTGCCATTTCAACGGCTTCCATCACCGCTTTATCTTCAGCAACAGCAACCACTAATGTCTTTTTTTCTTGTGATTTTGCTTTTTGAATTAAATCGTGCATTGTTTTCATATTATCACCATTATTCATAGGTTTTTGGTTCTTCTTCATCATTTAAAACACGAAGAGCACCTAAAGCGAGTGATTCCATCTCATCTTCACCAGGATACACCTTCAAAGGCGCAATAAATGCGGTTCGTCTTCTGATTTCTTCCACTAAAATATGTTTGTCATAAGCCAGCCCACCGGTAATAACAATCGCATCAACGTCACCTTCTAAAACTGTCGCACCACTACCGATTTCTTTGGCAATTTGATAACACATAACTTTATAAATGAATTCAGTTTTTTGATCTCCATTTTCAATCCGTTTTTGGATTTCATAGCCATCGTTTGTACCTAAATAAGCAACCAATCCACCTTGCCCATAATTTTTCTTTTTGATTTCTTCTAATGTGTATTTCCCAGAAAAAATCATTTTATAAAGCGGTCCAAGCGGCACTTGACCACTCCGCTCAGGACTCATTGGTCCATCGCCATCTAAGGCGTTATTGACATCAATTACGCGCCCTTTTTTATGGACACCCACACTGATGCCGCCGCCTAAATGTGCGACAATAAGATTCAATGATTCATAAGGTTTATTTAAATCCACACTCGCTTTTAAGGCCACTGCCTTTTGGTTTAAAGCATGAAATAAGGAATCTCTTCTAATTTCTGGCATCCCTGTATATCTTGCAATATCTTCCATCTCATCAACCGCAACCGGATCAACAATAAAAGAAGGGATATCTTGTAGATCAGCAATTTCTTTAGCAATAACGCATCCTAAATTTGATGCATGTTCACCGCGCGGTGCTTTTTTCAAATAGTCAATCATTGCATCATTGACTAAATACGTTCCACTTTCAATTGGTTTTAACATTCCACCACGGCCAACTACCGCATCAAGATTGTCAATTTCAATGTTTTCAGCTTTTAATGTAGAAAGTATGGCATCTTTCCTAAAATCGTATTGATCTATAATAGATTTATAAGATTGAATCGTATCCGTTTCGTGTCTCAAAGTTGTTTTAAAAACACATTCTTTCTCATTAAAAACAGCAATCTTTGTTGAGGTTGACCCAGGGTTGATTGCCAATATTTTTTTACTCATAAAAGCCTCCTATAAGCATGTAGTTTAACAACAATTTTGATTATAACATGATAGCGTTTTCACAACAACAGTTTAGGAGAAAAAAATCAATTAATTATCCATAATTTGTTTTTTCCCTTCATTAAGGGCTTTAAAACATAAAAAAAATAAAAAACGCCAAGCAATTATAGACTGCTTGGCGTTTTACGTTAATCATTTTTTGGCTTTAATTTTGCGGTAAAGTGTCTTAAAATTTTTGGTTCGTAAGTAAAGGTTAATCCTTTTAAAGCCTCTCTATTTTTATAAACATCAATAACGCCCTTTGCGACCACATCTAAATGACTATACGTGTAAGTTCTTCTTGGAATCGTTAACCGCATAAATTGTAAAGGTGTATCGATATTCTCTAACGTATCTGGATTTCTTCCTAAGAGAAGTGATCCAATTTCAACGGCTCTTACCCCACTTTTTAAGTAAAGTTCATTAACAACACTTTGTGCAGGAAACTCGTCAAATGGAATATGAGGTGCAATGGCTTTACAATCTACAAACACCGCATGGCCACCTGTTGGGTATTGAATCGGAACACCAGCCTTTTTAAGCTGGTCTCCTAAATACTTGACTTGATCGGTCCGATGTTTTAAATAATCTTCATCTAATGCTTCTTCAAGGCCTACAGCTAACGCCTCCATATCGCGTCCACTCATCCCACCATAAGTAGGAAAGCCTTCCATCGGCACAATGGTCGCTTGCACTTGCTGATAAAGTGCTTCATCTTCTTTAATAGCAATAATTCCACCAATATTGACCAATCCATCTTTTTTCGCACTCATTAAAAAAACATCTGCCAAATCAAAAACTTCTCTTGCGATTTCTAAAATCGATTTATCTTCATAGCCTTTTTCTCTTTGTTTAACAAAATATGCATTTTCAGCATATCTTGCCCCATCAATGATTAAAGGAATATCATAGGCTCTAGCGATTTTAGTCGTAGCTTTTAGATTCTCCATACTTACAGGTTGACCACCCGCAGAATTATTGGTAATCGTTAAAATAATCCCAGCAATATTTGTTTGCCCTTTATCCTGGATAATGGTTTTTAGTTTATCTAAATCAAAATTTCCTTTAAAAGGATGATAATTGCTTGTATCAAAACATTCTTCAATCACACAATCAATGGCTCTTGCCCCAGCGAGCTCAACATGAGCTCTTGTTGTATCAAAATGCATATTGGAAATAAAAGCCATGCCATCTTTTTTGACAAATTGCGGTAAAACAACTTGTTCCGCCCCTCTGCCTTGGTGAGCAGGTATGAAATACTTATAGCTTGTAATATGTTTAACAACACTTTCTAAACGATAAAAGCTTCTTGAGCCTGCATAGGCTTCATCGCCACGCATAAGGGCGGCCCACTGATCATGACTCATGGCGCCTGTTCCGCTATCTGTTAACAAATCAATGTACACATCTTCACTTTTTAAAGAAAAAGGATTATAGCCAACATTTTTTAATAAAGTTGCACGTTTTTCCTTTGAAACTTCTTTAATTGGCTCAACCATTTTAATACGATATGGCTCAGCTTTGTATTGGTTATTCATTGTATCAATCCTTTCAACTTGTCATACCAAAGTACATTATACACGAAAAAACTCAAAAATGAAAACGCTATCTTAAAAAATATAAAGCCTAGGAAAATCATGTTTCTTTAATTCATGCTATAATGCTTTTTGAAAAGGAGGCACATTTATGAACCCATTTGAGAAAACAACCCTCGGAGGTATTTCCTTAAAAAATCGTTTTGCACTCGCTCCTATGACGACTTACAGCGGGAATAAAAATTTGACACCATCAGAAGAAGAAATTCATTATTTATCGCTGCGTTCTCATGGACCATCTTTAATCATTTCACCGGCAATTGCGGTGAATAAAAAGGCTCAAGCGTTTACTTTTCAAATGTCCTTAATGGATGATGAAAAAATTATTCCAATGAAACATATGGTCGATGCCATTAAAGAAAAAGGGGGCATTCCCATTGCTCAGCTCCATCACGGTGGTCGTATGAATGATCCAAGCTGTCATGACAACATAGACGACATCGTTGCGCCAAGCGCTGTGAAGGCCTTACATGGTAATAAGGTGACCCCAAGAGCCCTTCGTTTAGATGAAATTGAGCATACCGTCGCTGATTTTAAAGCCGCCGCATTAAGAGCCATTAAAGCGGGGTATCAAGGCATTGAATTGCATGGAGCAAACACTTACTTATTACAACAATTTTTCTCTCCCCACTCGAATAAAAGAAATGATGCATATGGTGGGACGTTTGAAAAACGGTTGACGTTTATCAAACAAATCATCGATGAAACCCATGAAGTGATCAAAGACCATGCGCCAGACAATTTTATCTTTGGGTATCGTTTTTCACCTGAAGAAATTGAAGAAGACGGCATCACATTGGAGATGACATTAAAACTTGTTGAATATCTAAAAACAAAACCATTAGATTATTTACATGTGTCTTTAAGACATTATAGTCAATCATCGATGCGTGATGAAACCGATGAGACGCCTTTAGTCAACCATATACAATCAGTTTTAAATCATGAAATTCCTTTAATTGGTGCTGGTGGTGTCGATACGTTAGAAAAAGCGAAAGAAGCCTTAGAAGGCGGCTTAGATTATATTGCCGTAGGGTTTAGTATTTTAGCAGACCCTAACGCAATCGATAAAATCCAACAAGGAAAAGCCCCTTCTAAAGTCATTGACGCATCAACCTTACCAACGAATTTATTTAAACGATTAAAGAACTATAAAGATCGTCTTGAAAAAGGTGGATTTACATTTATTAACTTGCCATAATTCACATAACTTACTATAATGAAAGTACTTAAGGAGTGTGATTTTATGTACGCAATTGAAGAGGTAAAAACCACAGCCCTTTCAAAAAAATTAGGGGGCCCACCTGTGTTTCATGATGGAACACTTAAAAAAATTATGCTTGAATCAAATTGGTTGGTTTTGACGATTGAAATACTATCTGATCATAACCCAAGATTACGAAAAAACACTTTGGTATCACTCAAACTTAACAATGTCTATGCTTTTAATTTAGCTGTTTCAAGGATAAAAGATGGAAACATCACGATTCATGATTTAGAAATTAAAAGAGAAGATAGTGGTCTCCATTTAAAACTCGAAACCTTAGAAGGCGACTTATCTTTTGTGAGATTTGAGTCCATTGAGTTGTACGAAAAAGAATAAAAAAATGTGAATTACTACAAAATGTAGTAGTTCACATTATTTTTTTGGGTATGCTTGACGGTAGTTATTGAAACCACCTTCTAAAACAATGACTTCTTGAAAGCCTTTGTTGGTTAATTTTTTTCCGGCTTTTTTCGATTGTTTTCCGTTATCGCAATAAAGGTAAACAGGCTTATCTTTACGCACCTTGGTTTGGTTTTTACTTTTTAAATACTTATAAGAAAAGTTTCTAGCGCCTTTAATTTTATCGGTTTCAAACGCTTTATCTTTGCGAATATCAATCAATTGACCTTTTCGCATATTTTTTTTAAAGGTTTCAGCATCTACGGTATTGACTTTAACTTTGCTTCTTTTTTGAAAGTTTAAGATCAATAACCCTAAAGTAAGACCGATGAATACCGGAACCCCATATTGAATGAATAAGTCCACTCTAATCAACTCCTTAAAACCATTATATAGAGCCATATTTTAGATGTCAATTTATTTATTGAAATACAAAGGGTATACTTTTTTTATTTACTTGTTTTGTGCTATAATGATTTATATCTTTATAAGGAAATGATTGCATGCAAAAGTCAATGGCTTACTTCTTTTTCTTCATGGTTGGAATGATCATGATACTGTTATTTATTTTAACCTATGATTCTACGCATTTGTTTGGTAGAATACTTTTTGGAGTTTCTTTAGCACTTTGGCCAATACTAATGCTTGGTGTGGCAATTTATAATTTACTGTTCACAAATGATCATAAACTAAAAAACATATTAACCAAATCGTTATTTATGCCAATATTAGGGTCTATTGTGATGGTTAGCATTTTGTATTTGATTTATAATATTTAGGAGGGGATTTTTTTGAATGGTTTAATGAAAAAATATTTAAAATATACAAATCGCCCTCTAGCAGGGTATAAAGTATTTAAAAAGCAAGTGAAAATCCCTAAAAAAACTTATTTGATAATGAGTCTTTTTTTCATGCTGCTGGGATTTTATATATTAGAACTCACAAATGTTTTTGATACTGAATTGATTCTTTTAGAAACCGTTTTAGCATCGTCAATTGTACTTATTTTGTTTCCTTTGCTTTATATAAGAAAAAAACGCGTTGGAAATGTTGTCTTAACAAATGATGCCTTAGCATTTCAATCGTATTTTAATCGGTATCGATTAATCTTTTTCAACGATATTGCTAAAGTAAAACAAACAAAGAAAAACAAATTAATCATAAAAGGGAAAAAGAAAAAAATAAAAATACTTATCCCACTTTATGAAGATAACTTAAATGTTTTGAAAACGATTATGAACTATGAAGGACACTTCAAACAAAAACGAAAACACTATAAATTATTTTTTGAGGCTGACAGAGTTGATATTCAGGAATTAACCCCCGCAACCGATCCACAAACGTCACGTTTAGTGGAAAGATTCCACGATGAGTATAAGCATGTTACCCCAGGATTTATTAAAGATTTGATTTTTTACAATGCAGAAATTGAAAAGGTTAAATTTGTTGATGAAAACCATTTTTACTTTATCTTAAAACACGTTGATCTTAAAGGCGACTATCCTGAAAACACGCATTTTGAAGCGATGCAGACAGATAAAGCTATGGCCCTCTTTCAAGCCGTATCTCATGTGGAAGTTTACACTTTAGGATCAAATAAAAAAGAAGATGTTGAGTTGCTTGGAACCTCCCTTCAAGCCTTTAAGAAATTATCCAAAGGGGCGTTGATTATCGAAACGAACTTTAAAGAATTAGAAGCCCGTTTCAATGCTGATATGGTTATTATGCAAGGGACGACTAAAATGAATGCTCGTTTTAGCTTTAAAGATATCATCATTGGATTTAATGAACTCAAACAACCATCTTGGTTTGAAAATTAATAGACAAAACCATTTATTTGATTTATATTAAATAACATACTAGGAGTGATATTATGATTACAAGTAATGATTTTAAAACAGGGTTAACCATAAAAAACGAAGGAAACATCTATCAAATCATTGAGTTTCAACATGTAAAACCTGGAAAAGGCTCAGCGTTTGTTCGCAGTAAACTAAGAAACTTAAGAAGTGGTTCGATTGTTGAAAAGACTTGGCGTGCAGGCGAAAAAGTTGAGACCGCAATGATTGATAAACAACCCATGCAATATATTTACGCAGATGGAAATATGTATGTGTTTATGAACACACAATCATATGAACAAATTGAAATTCCTGAAAACCAAATCACCCAAGAAAAGAATTTCTTAAAAGAAGGAATGGATGTCAATGTCATTCAATATGAGAATGAAATCCTCGGGGTGGACCTACCAGAAAAAGTCACATTAGAAGTAAGCGAAACCGTCCCTGGTGTTAAAGGGAATACCGTCACAAATGCAACGAAAGATGCCGTCTTGGAAACGGGCTATAAATTACAAGTGCCTTTATTTATTAACGAAGGCGATCACGTCGTGATCAATACTTCAACAGGCAAGTACTCGACCAAAGCTTAAGGAGTGAATGCATTTGGACTTATCCGACAGTTTTTTGCTGCTTAGCAGCATTTCACCAATTAGTATTGTTTTAATCTTGATACTCGTACTGGTATCAAGTTTTTTCTCAATGAGTGAAACGGTGTTTTCTTCACTTAACCCAATTCGATTAAAAAAATCTATTGAAGAGAATAAAAAAGGCGCTAAAAAAGCTTTTTGGATTCATGAACGCTTTGATCGTGTTTTAACGACAATTTTAGTTGGGAATAACTTAGCTAATATTGCACTCGCAACGATTTCTGCTGGGGTTTTTAGTCGTATTTTTGTTGATAATGAAACAGTAGTAACCATTATGAATACAGTGATAATGACGACCATTATTTTAATATTTGGTGAAATCATCCCTAAAAGTTTTGCGAAAATGTATTCCGATGAAATTGCGATTAAAATCAGTGGGCCAATGTATGTCTTAATGAAAGTTTTAAAGCCTGTGGTGTTTGTGTTTTTAAAAATTAGGGCAATCTTTTTAAAGAAAGACAATCGCGTCACAATCTCGGTGAGTGAAGATGAGTTAGAAACCATTATTGATACAATGGAAGAAGAAGGTTCAATCGATGAAGAAGAAGCTGAAATGCTTCAAAGTGTTTTAGACTTAGGGGAAAAACACGTGTATGAAATCATGACACCGCGTGTTGATATGATTGCTGTTGAAGTGAATGATTCAAAAGAAAATATATTGGAAAAGTTTTTAGAGCACCAGTTTTCAAGACTCCCAGTCTATGAAGAAGACAGAGATAAAATTGTTGGGATATTAAACGAAAGAGATTTCTTTACATACTGGATAAAAGATTTGCCTATTAATATTAAAGAAATCATGAACCCACCTGTTTTTGTTTCTAAATCAATGCGCGCCGATACGTTAATTGAAACCTTGCAAAGAGAAAATACGCATTTAGCAATCGTTAGTGATGAATTTGGGGGAACCAGTGGAATTGTGACCATGGAAGATGCTTTAGAAGAACTGGTTGGTGAAATTTATGATGAACACGATGATATAGATGATGAGTTTTTAAAACAAATTAATGACCATGAATATGGAATTAATGCAGATATTGAACTTGGTGATCTTTTCAGTGAACTTAAATTGGGCGATGCGCCTGAAAAAGAAGAAAAAACGTTAGGAAGCTACTTATTCGATCGTTTCGAAGAATTGCCTGAAGTCGATAAAACCTTTACGTTAGAACAAAAAATGATTTCTTATAATCATGAAGAAGCATCAAAATTATTTAAACTTACTTTCATCATTAAAGAAATTAAAGAACGCCGCATTAAATATGTTCACTTAACAGTTGAACCAATCGAAGAAAATACCGATTCGTAATTTTAGGAGGAGAACACAATGGAACGCCTACAAAAATTAATTGCACAAGCAGGAGTAACCTCCAGACGAAAAGCAGAGACATTAATTATAGAAGGTCGCGTAAAAGTCAATGGCGAAGTCGTTAAAGAATTAGGGGCTAAGGCCAGTAAGTCTGATCAAATAACTGTGGATAATAGACCGCTAGAATTAGAAGAAAAAGAGTATTATGTTTTTTATAAACCAGAAGGTACAATCTCTACCGTTGATGATGAGAAGAACCGTAAAACTGTGATGGACTTTATTGACACAAGTGCCAGAATCTTTCCGGTTGGTAGATTAGATTATGATACATCAGGTGTCTTGATCCTTACCAACGATGGGGATTTCACGCAAAAGATGATTCATCCTAAAAATGAAATTGAAAAGGAATATCAAGTAACCGTTCAAGGATTCTTAAGAAAACAAACCTCTAAGAAAATTGAACGTGGTCAATTAAAACTTGATAATAAACGCTTAGCGCCTTCAAGAATAGCGCGCGTTGAATACAACAAAGAAAAAGAAACTACGAAATTTCATTTTATCGTCACAGAAGGTAAATACCGTCATATAAGACGCGTCTTTGAAGCGGTAGGTCATCCTGTTATTAAACTCAAAAGAATTCGTTTTGGAATCATTACTTTAGACGGGTTGCCTAAGGGGCAAGTCAGAACGATTAAACCTCATGAACTCAAGCAACTGCACGTGATGGCTTTGAAAAACCGTCAGAAAAACGAAAAATAGAAAACCCTTTCATTCCCTTTGTTTTTGGTTTTTAAGTTTTATTGTGGTTAATTTGTATGATAGAAATAAAACCGTTTTCTTAAACAAAAACCCTTTGTCATTTAATTATCACGTGATACAATGAGCGTGAAGATGAAAAGACTCCGTGAAACCTTTTTTTAAAGAAAGTAGGTTATTCATGCCAAAACTCAACTCATTTCAAAGAGATGCACTTGTGCTAATTGGGTTACTATTTTTACAAGTTATCTTTTCATATCAGTTTCCTCTGCATCAGTTAGACAGTAATGCGCAAGTCACTATTCAACGTGAATTCATTATGTTTAGCGCAACGGCTGGAGAAACAACCGTTACATACATCCCGATATTGAGTATTATATACACTTTAGTATTAATCGGGTTATTATTCTTTAAAAACAAACCGCTAACACTCATTTATGGGATTGGACTTATGTTATTGACAAAGTTTAATTTTTTAAATGAATTGAATCAATTAACGGGCCAAAGTCAACCCTTGAGCACAGAAGGACTATTCGCCACAAGAATTATCTCCAATGGTGAAGTGGTAGCAAGCGACATTACATTTTATGTATTGATCGTTTTAATCCTTATTAAGTTTTCTATTATTGGCTATCACGCAGTGATAAAAAGGATGCACCATAAAAACCAAGTCGTTAAAGAGAAAAACATCTTATAAATTGCAAACTAAAAGGTCATCTTACCAATGTAGAGATGACCTTTTTTAATGGAATGATTATAAAATCCCTGTTCCAAATAATCCTGCAAACACTAAAGAAATAATCGTCATAAGCTTTATCAAAATATTAATAGAAGGGCCTGATGTATCTTTAAAAGGATCGCCCACTGTATCACCAGTAACACTTGCTTTATGGGCAAATCCCCCTTTATTACCGTGGTTGCCTTCTTCAATATATTTCTTAGCGTTATCCCATGCACCGCCACTATTTGCCATAAAGATTGCCATTGAAATCCCGCTACCTAATGCGCCTGCTAAGAGTCCACCAAGTGCTTCAGCACCCAACAAGAACCCTACTATCAATGGGGCTGATACGGCAAGCAAGCCTGGAATAATCATTTCTTTTAAAGCGGCTTTTGTGGAAATATCAACACATCTAGCATAATCAGGCTTTTGCGTTTTATCCATAATGCCTGGCATTTCTTTAAATTGTCTTCTAACTTCATCGATCATCTTGCTAGCGGCTCTACCAACACTGCTCATCGTCAGAGAACTAAATAAAAACGGCAACATCGCACCAACAAGGATTCCTATAATGACTTGTGGAGTGGTGATATCAATCGATGTTAAGTTGGCCGCTAGAACAAAGGAACTAAATAAGGCAAGTGATGTTAACGCTGCACTACCTATTGCAAACCCCTTTCCAATTGCGGCCGTCGTGTTTCCAACACTATCTAATTTGTCAGTAATTGTTCTAACACTACTGTCCATGCCACTCATCTCAGCAATTCCACCCGCATTATCAGCGATTGGCCCATAGGCATCAATGGCTATGGTATAGCCAGTCGTTGCAAGCATACCAACTGCGCTTAATGCAATACCGTATAATCCAGCAAGCTGATAAGAAACAATGATTACAACACTAATTAAGATGACTGGAATCGCAGTCGACTCCATCCCAATCGATAAGCCACCAATGATGTTTGTCGCATGTCCGGTTTCACTTTGTTTGGCAATATTTTTAACTCTTTTATAGTCACTAGAAGTATATATTTCAGTGATTATTCCTATAATGATTCCAACGGATAAACCCGCTAAAATAGCAAACAATGGCCCGAAATTTTTGAAGAAGCCTTCATTAACGTAATACCACGTTAATGCAAAAGCTGCTAAAATAAATAAAAACCCAGCAACATATGTTCCTTTTTTCAAAACTTTATAAGGTTCGTCTGCTTCTTTGGTGCGGATTGTCATCGTTCCTAAGATTGCGGCAATAATTCCACTTGCGGCTAAGAAGATAGGGAATAATGCCCCTTGAAGTGGATATGCGGTTCCCCCAACGCCAGTTAACATTGCGCCTAATGTAATTGCTGCAATGATGGACCCAACGTATGATTCAAATAAATCGGCACCCATTCCAGCAACGTCTCCGACATTATCGCCAACATTATCAGCAATAACTGCAGGATTTCTAGGATCGTCTTCAGGAATGCCTGCTTCAATTTTTCCAACCAAATCAGCGCCAACGTCAGCAGCTTTTGTATAAATGCCGCCACCAACACGACCGAACAATGCAATAGACGAAGCGCCTAAACCAAAGCCTGTTAACACGGTTGCAACTTCGCTTGTCCCTAAATTAAAGACATAGGTTCCAATTAAATAATACGTGATTAAACCAGTCAACCCTAACCCAACAACCGCCATTCCCATGACAGCACCACCGCTAAAGGCAATATCTAATGCTTTGTTCATTCCACTTTGCTCTGCGGATGTAGCAGTTCTTGAATTCGCTGCAACCGCACCACGCATGCCTAAATATCCAGCTAAACCACTAAGTAATGCGCCCAATAAAAAAGCGCCAGAGGTTTGAAAATTAATCGCAAATCCCAAGACAACAAATAATACTAACACAAAGATTGATAAAATTTTGTATTGTCTTGATAAGAATGCCATTGCCCCTTCGCGGATGTAGCCTGATATTTCGATAACTTCTGGATTTCCTTTTTCAATGCTTTTGATTTTGTAAAATAGCACTGCAGCATACAAAAGCCCTAAAACACTAAAAACCAGTGCAATCATTAAAAAACTTGTCATATTCATCCTCCGTTTTTTTGTACCAATTAAGTACAACAAGATTTGTTTAGAGTATAACACAAAAGCGCTTACACATACAAGATATAAATTAATTGAGAATAAATCGAGATTTCCTTTGAAATTATAAGGTAAATCACGTAAAATAGTGTTATTGAAAAAACATCAAGTGTGTTATAATAATTATGATTTTTAAAGAGGTGATCAAATGTCGAGAACTCAAATTGCTATCGACGGTCCAGCCGGTGCTGGTAAAAGTACTATTGCTAAGTTGGTGGCACAATTGTTTGATTTCACTTATATAGATACTGGCGCGATGTATCGTGCTATAACCTTAAAAGCGATGCAGCAAAATGTTGAACTAAACGATGAAGACGCCTTTGACTTTCTTGATCAAACTACATTTGATTATAAAGATGGCGTCTTATTTATGGACAGTATCGATGTATCCAAAGCCATTAGAAGTCGTGAAGTATCCAACAATGTCTCGCTTGTATCATCTCATAAAAGCATTCGAAAAATATTGGTTGAACGACAACAAAAGATTGCTGCGAATAAAAGTGTGGTTATGGATGGCAGGGACATAGGATATAATGTGTTACCAAATGCAGACTATAAGTTTTATTTAACTGCCAATGTTGAAACGCGCGCAAAAAGAAGATTCTTAGAAAATGCACAAAATGGAATTCATATTCCATTAGAAGATTTAAAAAAAGAAATTATGGCCCGTGATGATTTTGATACCAATCGCGCAATTACACCTTTGAAACCTGCAGAAGATGCCATTATTATTGATACATCTGACATGCCAATAGAGGATGTCGTCAAAACCATAGAAGCAAAAGTTAGAGAGGAAGATATCAAATGAATTACAAAAACATTAAAGAAGGTACCATCGTAGAAGGAGAAGTCTACAAAGTCAAAGACAACGAGGTGATTGTTGTTGTTGAAGGATCACCAACTGAAGGAACCATTTACTTAGATAACTTAACGACTAAAGACGTTCCATCTGCAAAAGACATTGTCAAAGAAGGCGACATCATCAAAGCTGAAGTCAAGAAAAAAGATGATGAAGCTGGTGTTTTACTTTTAAGTCGAATTGGAATTGAAAAGAAAGAAATCTTTGATTCCTTGCAAGATAAATTTGCCAATGAAGAAACGTTTGAAGCAACGGTAAAAGATAAAAATAAAGGCGGACTTATTGTTAGAGCATTTGGCATTGATATGTTCATGCCTGCTAGAGAAGTAAGTTTAGAATATACAGATGATTTAACGCAATTTATAGGGCAAACTTTAAACGTTAAGCTTATTGAGATTTCAAGACGTAAAATTGTTGTTTCACATAAAGCGGTTGAACGTCAACAAAAACAAGAAGAGAAAAAAGAAGAACTCAAAAATATTCAAACCGGTGATGTTTTAGAAGGTAAAGTTACCAAACTTATGCCTTATGGTGCATTTGTTCGTTTTAATGAAGTTGAAGGATTACTGCATGTGAGTGAAATATCACACCATAAAGTTTCCAACCCTTCAGATCTATTAAAAGAAGGCCAAGATGTAAAAGTTAAAGTCATTGATGTGAAAGGGCAAAAACGTTCACTGTCAATGAAAGCTTTAGAAAAAACACCTTGGGAAAAGTTTGCTGAAAACCATAAAGTTGGCGATGAAGTTAAAGGAAAAGTTGTTAAGAAAATGCAATTTGGTATTTTGGTAGAAGTTGAAAAAGATGTCGCTGGAATCATCAATAAACAAGATTATTCTTGGGACCCACGCTTTAACTTAGCAGGCAATGTTTCTGTTGGGGATGAGGTTGATGTAAAAATCTTATCTATGGATCCTAAAAACCGTAAAATGCAACTATCTAAAAAACATTTAGAGTATAACCCTTGGGATGATGTTCAAATTAAAGTGAACGAAAAAATCAGCGGTGAAGTCAAAGAAATCCAATCGAATGGTGCTTTAGTTGAAGTTCAAGGCGTCTATGCATTTTTACCAATTGGTGAAATTAAAGATGAACGTATAGAGGATGTAGGTGAAGTCCTTAAAACAGGCGATGTGATTAACGCTGTTGTTTTAAAGTTTGACCGTAAAAAATGGCAAATGGTTATTTCTAAAAAAATCTATGACCAAAAACAAATTCGTGCTGAATATGAAAAACACTTAAAAGATGAAGACAATTCTGATCAATCACAAACCTTAGGTGAATTATTCGCCGATAAATTTAAAGATATGAAAAAATAAATTCTTTTAGCAGGTGAGTCTCATGATACCATCCGTCGCAATCGTAGGGAGACCAAACGTTGGAAAGAGTACCTTATTTAACCGTATAATAGGCCAACGACTTTCTATTACTGATGAAACACCGGGTCTAACCAGAGATCGCATTTACGCAAAAGGCGAATGGTTGACGCGCACATTTAATATTATTGACACAGGTGGCATCGACTTTGAAGATGCCCCTTTTGTGCATGAAATAAGGTCACAAACGGAAATTGCGATTGATGAAGCCGATGTGATTATCTTTGTTTGCGATATTCATTCAGGCATCACTGAAGAAGACGCACTGGTTGCGCGCATGCTATATAAGTCTAATAAACCCGTTATTTTAGCAATCAATAAAGTTGATGATGTAAACATGCATGATAGACTTTACGAATTTTATGCATTAGGATTGGGTGATCCTCTAGCGGTCAGTGCCAACCATAGTATTGGCATTGGGGATCTATTGGATCAACTTATTGCTAAACTGCCTAAAGCTACCGAAGAGCCTTATGATGATGATACGATTAAACTTTGTTTGATTGGACGTCCTAATGTAGGAAAAAGTTCTTTAACCAATACTTTACTCGGTGAAAATAGAGTCATTGTTAGTAAAATAGAAGGGACCACGCGAGACGCCATTGATTCAATGTTTGAAAAAGACGGTCAAGAATTCGTAGTCATTGATACAGCAGGCCTTAGAAAACGTGGAAAGGTTTATGAAGCCGCTGAAAAATATAGTGTCTTAAGAGCCATGAGCGCTATAGAACGCAGTGACATAGCCCTTATCTTAATCGATGCGGCGCAAGGCATAAGAGAACAAGATAAAAAAATTGCAGGCTATGCCCATGAAGGTGGAAAAGGTGTTATCATTGTAGTCAATAAGTGGGATGCGATTGAAAAAAATAATCGTACCATGAATTTATGGGAAGAAGATATTAGAGGGCAATTTCAATACATTTCATATGCTCCAATTATTTATCTCTCAGCACTTACCAAACAACGCATTAACACGCTATTTCCTGTAATCAAAAATGTCTATAATAACTACAACCGAAGAGTTCAAACCTCAGTATTAAATGATGTCATAAGCGATGCGTTTCATTCAAACCCTCCAAAAAGTCATAATGGAGGCATTATTAAAACGTATTATGCGACGCAAGTGTCAACCAAACCACCAACATTTATCCTTTTTGTGAATAATACAGAATGGATGCACTTTTCTTACGAACGCTATTTAAAAAACCAGATTCGCAAAGCATTCGATTTTGAAGGATCACCAATAAAAATAGTCTTAAGGAAGCGTGATTAATTATGAAAATTTCTGTCATTGGTGGAGGGTCTTGGGGACTTGGCCTTTCTAAAGTTTTATCAGACAATGGGCACGATGTGTTGGTATACGATATTGATGAAAAGCTTGT
>CAYZOR010000019.1:0-20028 GCA_964479895.1 uncultured Candidatus Izemoplasmatales bacterium
GAACTTACGATATTCAAATTCAAGCACTTGGTGATGATCAAAATTATTTAGATTCCAATTTAAGTGAAGTTCATGAATATATTGTAAGCAGTGACATTCCTGATGAGCCAACCCAATTAGATGCGCCATTTGGCATTGTTATCAACGATGAAGATGTGCTTCAATGGGGATATCAAAGTGGGGTACAATCTCACAATGTTTATATCGATGGTGAAAGTGATTCTCCTTGGAATGTTGCAGAAGGCAATGCATTTGACTTAACTGGATTAACCTTAGATTCGGGGACGTATAGCATTCAAATTGAAGCATTAGGGGACGATGTGTTTTATAGTGATTCAGAGTTATCGGATCCAATTGAATACATTGTCGAATAATAATCATTATATAGAAAATTAATCATTTAATTATAAAGATGTTGTATGGAATTAATGTAGAATTATAATGTCTATGTTAGCGGTAACACTGCTAACATAGACAACAAATAAAGTTAAAAGGAATGGTTAGTGATGAAAAAGTTTTTGTTAATGATTTTAACCCTTTCACTGAGCTTCGTATTAATGGCTTGTAATGGTGAAAATGGGGATGATAACGGTGATAATGGAAACGGTGGGTCTGGGAGTGGATCGATTGTTTTAAGTTACGCTGATTGGGGAGATAGTGAAGTAAACCAAGCATTAATTGATTCGTTTATGGAAGTGTATCCTCATATTCAAGTAGAATTACGTCGCGATATTACAGGGGCTGGTGAAGAGTTTACTGGAAACTTATTAAATGCTCAAGCAGCGGGTGTATTACCGGATGTATTTGCGATTGATAACGTGCCTACAGGCTATTCAAATGGAATGTTATTAGATATCTCAGAATATTGGGACAATGATCCTGATACCGATTATATTTATCCTAATATTAAAGATACGGCAATTTATGGAGAGGGTCGTTATGCAGTGCCTTCATTCCAATTTATCAAAGGTATTTATATGAATATTACTGTATTTAATGATTTAAACATTGAACTGCCTGATAAAGATTGGACGTATGATGAATTCGTTGATATTGCGATTCAAATTCGTCAAGCCGGTCAAAATGATTATATCTATGGGATTGATCCTTGGTTTGGTGATTTAGATTTTGCTTCAATTTGGCCAACACAAGATTATGAAGACGTTGGATATAATACATGGGATGGCGAACAATTCAATTTTACATCGGATGCGTGGGTTGAAGCATTTGAAGCGAGAAATGATTTATACGCTCAAGATGTTGTGGCTGGTTTTACAGAAGAAGAAATGGAAGCCATTGGCGATGTGTGGCCATGGGAAGCAGGCTACATTGGCATGAGAATTGATGGTAGTTGGGGAATGTATTTTATGGATACTATGCCTGAATATGGTCAAGAAGTAGGATTTTGGCCTTATCCAGGTGGTGCTGCAGGCCAGTTCCCACCAACGATTTTAGATTTCCAAGTCGTATCGTCACAAACAGACCATCCTGAAGAAGCGTATAAACTCGCCAAATGGATGACATTTGGACGCGATGGATGGCATACACGTTTAGATATTATGGAAGAGCGTGGCACGATGTATTTAGATCGTTACCCAGTTGCGGATTATGATGACGTTTGGGAACGCGCTGAACCATATTTACTTGCGGTTGAAGGACTCCAAGAAAATATTGATTTACTTGATTACTCTAAACCAGATGTGGATAAATGGTTACCGGGCTATAAAGCTTTTTGGGAATGGGTAGAGAGTGAAGAAAACAATTATTGGGAAAGAATTAATGATGGACTGATCAGCCCTGAAGTGATTGCGGTTGAATGGGAAGAACAAATAAATAAAATGGTACAAGAGGCTTTAGAAGACTAATGGGGTATGTAAAGCTTGGCATTTTGCCAAGCTTTACACCATTATTGAGGTGTTGAACATGAAGGGAATTCATTTTTTAAGACAGCATAAATATAAAATGTTACTTGCAGTTATAGTGATTGGCATATCAATCTTTTTCTTCACAAACCGTCATCAAGATGGGTTTGTATCGATTAATCCTGAAACAATCAGGCCAACCGATAAATTACCTGATAACTACTATCATGTTAAAAGCGGATGGGACACTGAGCCAATAGATGAGACCAGTATTAAAATACCGATTGATCAATTATCAGATGACCGTTATCATTCTGATGTTTTTGGTGGAGAGGTATTTTCTTTTGAGCGTGGTGAATCTATGATATTTAGTGTCGATATCGATCAGCGTGGAGCCTATGTTTTTGCCTTAGAACATATGGATATCGGAACGAATTTATTAGAAAATCAAATTGCGGTTAAGGTGAACGGGGAATTTTTGTATGATGAAAGCGAATTTATCGCTTTGCCTACTGAATGGGAATTTGCGCAAGACAATTTCTCCTTAGACCGCTACGGCAATGAAATCCTTCCGATGTCCAAAAAGATTGAACAATTTGAAACCTCATATTTCTATGATTCAACAGGACTGAACGCAAGACCCCTTACGTTTTTATTAGAATCTGGAGAAAATGAGATTGAAATCATTAACCAAAGAGGCAGTGTTGAAGTTGCTTCTTTAACCATTGAAAGCCCAAGAGAAATTCCTTCTTATGAAGCATATTTATCAATGTATGAAGGGGAATCTTTGAAAGAAGATGCCCTTCATATCATTGGGGCTGAAGACATGAAAAGAAAAACCAACCCTTCCACAAGACTTCATACAATTAGTGACCCATCCGCAACGGCTTACGATACGAGATACCGTAAGTTAAACGCACTGGATGGATATAGTTTCCGCCACGGAAACAACAAAATCACCTATGAAGTAGAAGTAGAAGAAAGTGGATTTTATCATTTAGGGTTTAAATACCAACAAAACTTTTTAATGCAGATGCCTGTATTTAGAGAAATTAGAGTAAACGGTGAAGTGCCGTTTGAAGAAGTTGAAATGATGCCTTTTAATCATTCAACGACGTATACAAATACGTTATTAAACCAAGGGGAAGAACCGCTTAAGTTTTATTTAGAAGAAGGGACGAATACCATTTCTTTAAGAGTGGTGCTAGAACCTTACCGTCATGCTTATGAAAATATCAGTGTCATTATGGATGAGATTACTGAATTATCATTAGAGGTTAAACAAATTACCGGAAATGCTCAAGACCGTTATCGTCGTTGGGATGTTGAAGCCTATATTCCTGATGTTAAAGACCGTCTTGATGCATGGATTGAAACTTTATCGCATGTTGAAGAAGCGTTAAATGAATATTCTACTCACGATAATCCAGGAGAATTGACCAACTTAAATTTAGCCATTCGGCAATTAGAAGAATTAAGAGAAGATGTCAACCAATTGCCCCATCGAATGAGAATGTTGGCTGATGGGGATTCATCAACCTCTAACTTACTTGGTATAACCGTGCAATATTATTTAGAAAATGGCTTAAGTTTAGAAAAACTTTATGTCAGTGGCAGTGAAGATTTACCAGCACCAAGCGCGAATGTCTTTAAGAGATCTTATGAAGCAACCAAACGCTTTTTCTTATCGTTTTTAGATGATGATTATTCGGTTGGCGATGTGGATGAAGGCACGATTGAAATATGGGTAAATCATCAACGTCAACACGTTGAAATTATGCAACAAATTATCGATGCGAGTTTCACCCCACAAACCGGGATTGAAGTAAAATTATCAATTATGCCTGATGAAAACAAATTAATCTTAGCCAACTCAGCGGGCACTGCGCCGGATGTTGCGATGGGGGTGAATCACTGGATTCCTTATGAGTTTGCGATTCGGAATGCCAGTTTAGATTTACGACAGTTTGAAGGGTTTGAACATACAGTGTCTCACTATGCACCTGGGGCGATGGTCCCTTATGCGTTTGAAGAAGGAATCTTTGGGCTTCCTCAAAACCAAAACTTTTGGGTGACATTTTACCGTGAAGACGTTATGAATGGTTTAGGGATACCAGTGCCTGATACATGGGATGAAGTGATTGATATCTTACCAGAACTTCAGCGCTATCAAATGAATTATTATTCTCCGATTGCGCTTCATGGTGGATTTAAACCGTTTGTTTCAACCTTACCATTTATTCACCAATTTGGTGGGGAACTCTATAGTGAAGATGGCATGTCGACACTAATCAATAGCGAAGATTCGATTGAAGGGATGCGTTTAATGAGTGAGTTATTTACGATTTACAACGTCCCTAAAGAAGTGCCTAACTTCTATAACCACTTTAGATTTGGACTGTACCCGATTGGAATTTCCGATTTAGCGACCTATTTACAACTTACCATTGCGGCCCCTGAGATTGCAGGGAAATGGAACATTGCGCCGCACCCAGGGGTAATGGATGAAAATGGGGAGGTAAAGCGATGGGCCGCAAGTGGAATGCATTCCAATATGATTATCTCGACAACCGACTATCCTCAAGAATCATGGGATTTCTTAGAGTGGTGGAGTTCAACCGAAATTCAAACCGAGTTTGCGACTAGACTTCAAACGACCTATGGAACTGAGTATTTATGGAATACTGCAAATTTAGAAGCTTTTGAACAACTGCCATTGCCTCAAGAACATATCGATGTCATCTTAGAACAATGGGAATACGCCCTAGAAGCTTCAAGAGTTCCAGGGGCTTACATGGTAGAGCGTGAAATATCCAATGCATGGAATCGAATTGTATTTGATGATCAAAACCCTCGTATTGCGATGGACCGCGCGGTGAGAATATCGAACCGAGAGATTTTATACCGTATGGAAGAATTTGGATATGTTGAAAACAATCAAGTATTAAGACCTTACAATGTACCAACCATCGATAACATCCATTATTGGTTAAGGGAGCGAGACGATGATTAGAAAAATGAATCACCCCGCATGGTTTTTTACACCATATGTCATATTATTTGTCATGTTCATCGTCATTCCTGTTTTAATGGCGATTGGGTTATCATTTACGTATTTTAATACGATTGAAACGCCTGAATATGTTGGGCTTAGAAATTATATTGAATTATTAACGCGCGATGAAGTGTTTATGCAACATGTATTGCCAAATACCATTATGTTTGCGTTCATCGTTGGACCGGTGGGTTATTTAATGAGTTTCTTACTCGCTTGGATGTTGGCACAAATTCCACATAAACCTAGAACACTCTTTGCGATCATTATGTATTCCCCATCGATGACCGCTGGGATTGCGATGGCAGTGCTTTGGCGCGTGATATTCTCAGGCGATCAAAGTGGCTATTTAAACGCCATGATGATGAACTGGGGACTTATCCAAGAGCCGATACAGTTTTTAACGTCGCCTGATCATTTAATGACGATTATGATTATTGTGTCGCTGTGGTCTTCTATGGGGGTTGGCTTCTTAGCGATGTTAGCAGGGATTTTAAATATTGATCAATCCCTTTATGAAGCAGCGTATATGGATGGGATGAAAAATCGCTGGCAAGAGATTTTTTATATCACCATTCCTTCGATGAAACCACAAATGCTCTTTGGGGCCGTTATGGCGGTTGTAGGGACCTTCTCAGTCGGCGCCATTGGGGTTGAACTCTCTGGAAATAACCCAACCCCACAATATGCCGGGCAGTTGATGGTTAACCATATCGAAGACTTTGGATTTATCCGTTATTTGATGGGGTATGCCTCGGCGGTGAGTGTCATTTTATTAATTATTATCTACGCAATCAGTAAGGGGACGTTCTCTTTACTTGGAGAAAGAGATTAGGAGGGGTAAACATGGCGAAATTTCAAGGAATGAAAATCAATCCACAAAAATTTCACAGAAGTCAAATTAAGTTTTTTGTGATTTTAATTCCAATGGCTTTATTCATTGGATTGCCAATCATTTTCATCTTTTCACACGCGTTTAAGCCGACCAATGAACTGTTTGCTTTTCCGCCTAGATTTTTTGTACGCGTGCCAACCTTCCAAAATTTTAGAGATCTAGTCAATTTTGCAGGCGCAGGTGGCGTACCGTTTAGCCGTTATTTATTTAATAGTGTGTTTGTGGCTATTTTAGGGGTATTACTTAGTATCTTAGTCACAACCTTAGCTGCGTATGGACTATCTAAACTTCATTTTAGAGGAAAGAAATTATTGTTTGAAGTGAATACCTTAGCGTTAATGTTTGTGCCCATTGCGGTCACGATTCCCAGATATATTACCATTGCAAGAATGGGGTTAATCGATTCGTATTTGGTGTTGATTTTACCTTTAATTGCGATGCCTGTTGGGTTATTTTTGGTGAAACAGTTTATTGACCAAACCCCCAATGAAATCATTGAGTCCGCAAAAATTGATGGGGCAAGTGAAATGGAGATTTTTTATAAAATCATTTTACCCGTCATTGCCCCTGCGGTCGCAACGGTCGCTATTTTAGCCTTTCAGTTGATTTGGAATGATCCGATTGGTCCCAACCTTTATATCGATGATGAAAGTATGAAAACACTCCCTTTTTACTTCTCAACATTAGCCCAAGAACAAGGGAATACAGTCGCTGGTCAAGGAATGTTAGCGGCTGCGAGTTTGATTATGTTTGTGCCGAACTTAGTCATTTTCATATTCTTACAAAGTAAGGTCATCAATACGATGGCGCACTCGGGCATCAAATAATGAAAAAGTTTAGTATATTTTTAGGGATATTGCTCGTTTTAATGGTCATTGGCACAAGGACGATTGAAGCAGATGGCATGACTCGTTATGACACATTCACAACCAGCAACAATCGACTCGTAAGAACGCAAACGGCGTATATTCCGATTACCAAAGTCGATAATATTTATGGTGAATCATTAGGCGTGCCTAATGATATTCATATCGATTTAGACAATACGATTTATATCGTCTCCACCGAAGGGGGAAGTGGAAAACTTCTACGGTTTAATTTAACCGAAGAATCTGTCGACGTTTTAGGCGAAGATTATTTGGTGAACCCAACAGGCGTCCATGTGAACCGTAATGGAGATATATTGGTTGCGGACCGTGGGAGTAGAGCTGCTTACCGATTAAATCAAGAAGGCGATATCTTACAAACCTTTGAGAGACCAGATTCTCCACTGTTTGGAGCGGATACGTTCCAACCTAGAAAAATAGTGGGCGATACGAGAGGAAATGTTTATGTTTTGAATCAAGGCCAACGTGGCTTGGCACAGTTTTCACCCAATGGGGATTTCTTAGGGTATTATGGACCCAATACCATTGTGCCAACGTGGCGGACCATTATTCAACATACCTTTTTCACCGAAGAACAACAATCAAGATTATTTAACTTGGTACCTCCTGAGGTAACGAATGTATCGATCGATCAACGAGGACTCATTCATACGGTGAGTCGTGGGATTGAAAATCATGGCATTAAACGATTAAATATTAGCGGAGAAAACTTACTCCCTTCAATGGTTAATCATACCAATTTAGTTGATATTACCGTTGGACCCTTAGGCAATATATATGCGATTTCAGATTCAGGGATGATTACTGAATATGACCGTGAAGGAAATTTGTTATTTATGTTTGGCGGTCAAGATGTGTCGAATCAGATTAAAGGATTATTTAATGTACCGAGTGCGATTGGGGTAGATAGTGATTATAACTTATACACCTTAGACCGCGCTTCAGGCGAGATGCAAATCTTTATGCCTACAGAGTTTGCATCACTCGTGCATACGGCTTTAGAGAGTTATCAAGAAGGGTTTTATGAAGTGTCTCAAGGCCCTTGGAATGAAGTGTTAAAGATGAATGATTTCTTTGACCTTGCCCATCAAGGGCTTGCGAATGCGCATTATTCACTGGGTGAATATGAAGAAGCCTTAGAAGCTTATGAAACAGCGTATGATAGAAGTGGGTATTCGGATGCGTTTTGGGAAGTGAGGAATGATTGGTTATTAGCCAATGTTGGCTCAATCATTTGGGTTTTCTTTACGGTCTTAGTCTTTTATATCATTAACTTAAAAGCGAAATTTATGCGTAAAATCACCGATCCTATGAAAGCCCAAATTAAGAAATTTAGAGGAAAGTATCAAACAGTCGATGAACTCCTCTTTGCGTTTACGTATCTAAAAAATCCAGCAGACGCAACCTATGACATCAAAAGAAAAAATCGCGTGAGTGTCTTTAGCGCAACGATTTTACTGATTATCTATTTCTTAGTCTATATATATTATATCTATAACTTAAGCTTCTTATTTAATCACCGTATTATTAGTAGTATTAATTTGGTAGAAGAGTTATTGGTTATCTTTTTACCATTTACCCTTTGGGTCGTCGCCAATTACTTAGTTGGTTCAATCCGCGAGGGGGAAGGGCGTTTAAAAGATATATACATTACAACCATCTTCGCCGTTTTACCATTTTTCATGGCTTTACCAGTTCTTACGTTTTTCTCTCAAGCCCTTACTTATAACGAAGCATTTATGATGGATTTCATCCAAATCATCGCGGTGATGTTAAGTGCCATTTATTTCTTCTTTATGGTAAAAGAAACCCATTATTATAGTGTCAAAGATACCTTTAAATCCATCCTTATATCAATCTTTACGATGGTGATGATGTTGCTTGGGGTAATTATTGTTTATATGTTATTAAATGAGTTAGTTGTTGTGATTAGAGATATTATCATGGAGGTGATTCACCGTGTTTAAATATGTAAAACGTAGTTTTTTAGTTCTTTTGCTTTTTTCAGCAGGATTATTTATTGTACACGCTGAGCAAAATGAAAACGGTGAAGCCCCGCTAGATGATATCTTTTATAACTACATAGAATCAGAAAAACTTGCGTCATCGATCCATTCTAGAGTCGATGATGAACGGTTAATCGATCCTGATTTAATCATCGAGATTAAAGACAGCGATGGTTTAGTCGCATCGAATGATTATTTTAATTTATATTTAAACGATGAGACGCTTAATTTTAAAGTTGAAAACAAACAAACCGGATACGTGTTTTCAACCGCCATTGAAGACGCCGAGGCTGGGCAGCTTAGTGGATTACTCTCAAGCGGTGTAGGATTAGAATATGTTAATAAAGAACAAAATATGGCCTATCGAGCAAATATAGGGATTGTGGATACCGAGTTTGAAATTGAAAAAACCCCAATTGAAAATGGTGTCTTAATCGACGTGACAATTGGTGGGTATTGTTCAACACGAAACTGTAGTCGTTTGTATGATTCTTATTTAGATGGCACCATTGATTTAGATCAAATGATCGAATTTGGGCTAACCGAAATTAACGCTTCATTTTCACTAGAAGTAAGACTCAATGAATCAGGTATTGAGGCCCATATTCCATTTGAGAGTATTGAAGAAGAAGAGACTGATTGGACCGTGATTTCATCGATCATTTTATTCCCAGGATTTGGGGCGACGAAGTTAGATGAGATTCCTGGATATATGGTCGTTCCGGATGGGATAGGTGCGCTGATTCGTTATGAAGATAATCAAGGTCAGTTTGCCACGCCGTTTGAAGCACGCTTTTACGGACAAAATATAGGATTGCCTTCAACCAGGAGAAGTGTGACGTCTTATCCTTTATCGATGCCTTTATTTGGGGCGGTCCATGGGGTCGAACAAAACGCCTTTAGCGCCATCATAGATTCAGGGGATGAAAATGCTCGATTGCTCGTTTATCCAAATGGCGCATCCAATATTGATTACAATTTGATTTTCCCTAAGTTTGATATTCGTCAAACTTACCGTCAAAGTTTTACTTCTGATGGCGCAGGGGGCGCAACCAGGGTTGCGGATACGTTAAGAAGCGATATTACGGTGAACTATAATATCTTACAAGGTGACAAAGCAAATTATGTAGGGGTTTCGAAGACTTACCGCGAAACATTATTAAACCAAGGGATGATTCGTCCATTAGAAGATATTAAAGAACAAATTCCTACCCATTTCCAATATTTAATGAGTGATTCAACCAATCGCTTTATTGGAACTTCTACCGTAGAAATGAGCGATGTTGAGTCAGTAAAAGCGATGTATGAGTATTTTATGTCCTCAGGCATCACCCATCAAAACGTTTCATTGATGGGGTGGAACCAAGGTGGGTATAGTGGACATTTACCAAGCCGGGTCAACTTTGAAAATTCACTCGGTAGAAATCGCGCATTTGATGATTTATTCCATACCATTAACACAGATAATACCGTTTATTTAGTCAATAACTATGTGAGTGCGACCAACGCAACGAGTAATATTTCATACCGTAATGATGTGGCGCAAGGGGTTGATCGTTTCCAATTAGAAACGATGTGTAATAATTGTGTTTATAATAGACACTACACCTTATATCCTGAAAAGTCCTTAGACTTAGCCAATCGTCATTTTGATGATTACGTAGATTCTAAGGTGAAGGTATTGTTTGAAGAGGTAGCCCATAGTATATTCTCTTACTATGATTCTGAAATATATATGCGTGAAGATGCCTTAAGGTATTATGAAACCTTAATGGAAACTTATAAAGGCAATGCAGGCTATATTTTCCCTAATGCTTATGCCTATCAATACACCAATGCATTTTTCCAAGCGCCACTTTATAACTCACAGCTCAATTACTTTGATGATTTAGTGCCTTTAATTCCGGTTGTATTAGGCGGACACATTGATTTATTCAGTGAGTTTCAAAATTATAACGCTTTAGGCCGTGAACAAACCTTAAAGCTTATTGATTTTAATATTAACCCTGCTTATATATTAAGCAGTGAACGCTCTAGTACCTTAAGAGGAACCGATATTGAATCGCAATTCTCGACCCACTTTGATAAATGGGAAACAAGTATTATAGAAGATTATGAATTTATTAATGACGCATTAAAACATGTAAGAGGCGAAACCATAGAAGCACGCACGGTCTTAGAAAATGGAATCGTAGAGGTGATGTATAGTAACGATGTTTATATTATCATTAACTATACCTCACAACATCAAACCATTGATACTGTAGAGATCGAACCCTTTAACTACTATGTAGGAGGGCTCGAGTGATGAAAAAAGTAAAAGAATTCTTATCAAAAGCAAACGATCTGTTGGATAAAATCATTATTCACCCCATTGATCGTATGAAAGAAAACATTTCTAATCATAAAATGACTCAAGCCTTAAAACAAAAAATCACCAATAAACGCCGTGAGCATTTAATAGGATTCGCATTTATCTTTGTGTGGATCGTTGGCTACGCTATTTTTACCTTATATCCAGTTTTTTATAGTCTTTATTTAAGCTTTTTTAAAGTCAGAATGGATGGGGGAGATCTTAATTTAGATTTTGAAGGCATCAATAACTATCGTGCAGTTTTCTTAAGTGATCCTTACTTTGTGTCTATCTTAGGAGAATACGCGGTTGAAATGGTTATCAATGTCAGTATCACGATTGTCTTTGCGCTGATTATTGCGATGTTGATTAATCAAGATGTGAAAGGAAAAGGCATTTGGCGAACCATCTTTTTCTTACCGGTCATCATCACTTCAGGACCAATCATCGCAACCCTTATTAATCAAGGTGCGACCACACTGCCTTCGATTGAAAATTATGGATTTATTGAGATGATGTTAGACAATGTCTCAGGCTTTATCGCTTCACCGCTTCAAGCGTTGTTTGAACAAATCTTGCTCGTCTTTTGGTTTGCGGGGATTCAGATATTAATCTTACTCGCAGGCTTACAAAAAATTGACCGCTCAATTTATGAAGCGGCCAATATCGATGGGGCAGGGCCGTGGGAATCGTTTTGGAAGATTACTTTGCCTTCCCTTATGCCTTTGATTTCGGTCACTATTATTTATACTGTGGTTGCAATGAGTGTATTTCCTTTAAACGAAGTGATTATCTATATTCAAAATATTATGCTTGGTGAGTCAACTGGCGCCATCACGACAGGGTATGGCTATTCAGCGGCCTTAGCGTGGGTTTACTTTATCACAATGAGTTTAATCATCTTACTCTTTGTAGGCATCATAAGCATTAGAAAGAAGGTGAACTCATGACATTCCTAAAAGCATTTAAAAGCTTTTCGATTGAGTTTAAAGATCAGCTCAAAAACAAGCAGTTTAAAGAAGCGTTTAGGGTATTAAAAAGTGCGCTTTTAGGCTCAAAGCTCACCAATGGATTTTTGTTTAAATTCTTTATTTATACATTATTGATTGCGCTTGGATATGTGTATTTATATCCAATGTTATATATGGTCACAAACTCATTTATGTCAATGAGCGATATCATTAATGTTGCGGTACGCTGGATCCCAAGTTCACTCAACTGGGAAAATTACCGTATTGTATGGCAAGATTTAAACTATCCAAAAGCGTTATGGGATGCGTTTATCTTAGCAGGCGCGCCTGCTTTAAGTGCGACGGTCTCATCGGCCTTTATCGGCTATGGATTTGCGCGGTTTGATATGCCGTTTAAAAAGACACTGATGACGCTTATGATTATGGCCTTTATCATTCCTCCGCAAATTACGATGTTGCCAACGTTTAGAATGTATGCCAATTATGATTTATTAGGGTCCTTAAGAGCGTTTGTGTATCCAGCGATTTTAGGCCAAGGGCTCAATGGACCGATCTATATTTTAATCTTTTATTCATTCTTTAAAACTTTACCGAAGAGTTTAGAAGAATCCGCGCAACTAGATGGTGCCTCTTCATTTAAAGTATTTACAAAAATAGCTTTGCCTTTAGCAATTCCTTCCATTATAATTGTCTTCTTATTTAGTTTTGTTTGGTACTATAATGAGACCTATTTAGCGGGGTTATTCTTAAGAGGAAGCGACATGTTAACCTTGCCGCTTAGAATTGAACAATACATCAACGAATTTACAAGTATTTACCCAGAAGGCTCAAGAGCAAGAGAACTGATGCAAGCGGTCTCGCTTGCAGGCAATATTTTAACAATTTTACCATTACTTATTCTATACTTCTTCACGCAAAAACACTTTGTTGAAAGTATAGATCGTACTGGAATTACAGGAGAGTAGTTATGAAAAAAATACAAATAAGTATCTTATTAGGACTCATGTTAATAATTAGTGCATGCACTAACGGTGAAGATAATGGCGGGGGTGAAACGCGTGAATATGATGATAGAAACATGGTGGCAGAAGAATGTGCGTTTTTAGATAACATTGATGATTGGCAACCCGTATGGTGCGACGAATTTGATGAAGACGGTCTTCCAAGTTCTGATCATTGGGGCTATGATGTTGGGGGACATGGTTGGGGAAACCAAGAACTTCAGTATTATACCGAACGTAATGTAAACAATGCCTTCGTTGAAGATGGGGTTTTAAACATCAAAGCCATCCATGAAGACCGTGGAGGAAACGAATACACTTCCGCCCGTTTAGTCAGTAAGTTTTATGGGGACTGGGAATATGCGAGAATCCAAGTCAAAGCGAAAATGCCAAGTGGGGTTGGGACGTGGCCTGCGATATGGATGTTACCAAGTGAGAATCGTTATGGCACATGGCCTGCAGGCGGCGAGATTGACATTATGGAATACGTTGGACATGACCCAGGGGTAGTGCACGGAACGATTCATACAGCGGCTTACAATCATATGATTGGGACACAATTAGGGTATTCTAAAGAGGTGCCAACTGCTGAAGATGAATTTCATCTTTATGAGATGATTTGGGAACCTAGAAGCATTCGCTTAAAAATTGATGGTGAACAATTTGCGCAGTTTGGCTATAATCCAAGTGCGAATTTAACCAATGAAAACTATGAAGCGTGGCCGTTTGATCAACCCTTCCACCTTATATTAAACTTAGCAGTTGGTGGCATGTGGGGCGGTCAACAAGGGGTTGACCCTGAGGCGTTTCCTACCGCAATGCAAGTTGAATATGTCCGTGTTTTCCAAAAAGATTATGCGGGTATGAGTGAAAGTGCGCCTTCTCAAGTAAGCGATATTGAAATGGCCGCTGCAAGTAGTGATTCAGCGCGTTTGCACTGGAGACATGCAGAGCATGATGTCATGGTGCATTATTATGAAATATTTAAAGACAATGAACTAATTGGAACGACTACACTCAATGCGTTTAACCTTGATGACTTAGAGGCCAATACATCTTATAATATTGGGATCACGGCCGTTGATTTTGCAGGGAATCGCTCGGATATGAGTAATCATAGTATTCAAACAAGTGGCGCGTCGAATTAAACATTTGATGTATAATCAATTGAATAGTTCATAAATGTACTATACAATTGATATAAGTGATGAAAGAAAAGGGGATTCTTATGGTAACGATTAAAGACATATCAAAACTTTCAGGCTTTAGTGTCACAACTGTTTCTAAAGCACTGAACAATTATCCTGATATTAGCGAACATACCAAACGCCATATCATTAAACTGTGTGATGAGCACGGCTATGTTCCAAACAGTTCTGCTCAATCGCTTAAAACAGCGCACTCTTTTACTGTGGGAGTTGTTTATGAAGAAATTACCAACCAAGGGCTTCAACATCCTGTGTTTTCTAGAATTTTAGAAAGCTTTAAAAAAGAAATGGAACAAAAAGGATTTGACTTGCTTTTTTTAGCGAGAAGTATGGGAAACCGTAATGGATCATACTTACAACATTCTAGAAGAAAACAAGTCGAAGCCATTTTGGTTTTATGTGCGGATTTTAATACATCTGAATTAAAAGAACTCTATCAATCAGATTTGCCAATCGTGATGATTGATTTTGAAGTCGATAATGCGTCGAGTATTACATCGAATAATCAAAAAGGCGTTTATCAAGCCGTCGAACACTTGGTGGCGTTAAATCATAAAAAAATTGCTCATATTCATGGCGATATCAATTCATTTATTGGGGGGCAGCGCTTAGAGTATTTTAAAGAAGCAATCTATAAACATGGCATTGATTTTAAAGAAGAGTACTTAGCCGATGGCACCAACTTCTCAAGAGAAGAAGGGTATCTTGCGATGCAAGACTTAATGGCTTTAAACGATCCGCCAACCGCGATTTTTTGTGCCTCTGATATGCTTGCGATTGGCGCGATTGAAGCGGCCCAAGAAGCGGGAAAAAAAGTGCCTGAGGATTTTTCAATCATTGGCTTTGATGGCATTGATTTAGGTCAGCTCATTACCCCAAGACTCACGACCATTAAACAAAACACCCAAGAAATGGGACGTTTAGCGGCTATGAGTATGTTAAATTACTTAAAACCTAATAAAAAATCGAAGGCCTCAAAAACGTATACCGTAGATACTAGTATTATTAAAGGACACACCACCAAACCTATTTAATCACAAGGAGTTTGTATGAAATTACTCAAAACCATTGATTTTACAACAATGGATTCTTTAGACCGTTCCATCTTTAATGTAGTAGTGGGGGATAAATGGCATAACAAAGAACTACAAAAATATGTTGATGATGAAACCCATCTTTATTTTGATGAAGCAGGCATGCATATTAAAGCGACCTACGATGAAAAAGAAGGCTATCAAAGCATACGTTTAAACACGAAAGATAAATTTATGTTTCAGTACGGAAAAATTGATATCGTCGCCAAAGTTCCTAAAGGCAGAGGGACATGGCCTGCCCTTTGGATGTTAAGTAGCGACAACCGTTATGGTGGATGGCCTAAAAGCGGTGAAATTGATATTATGGAACATACGGGAAATCATTTGGATGAATTATTTTTAGCGCTTCACTGTGAAGCCTATAACCACACCAAAGAAAGCGAGTATCTAACAAAAATTCAAGTGGATGGTCTCAGTGATGATTATCAAAAGTTTTCACTACTATGGAAGGAAGATTCAATTGAATACTTCTTAAATGATCACCCCATTGTTAAATATGAAAAAGGGGAAAATGGGAAAGATACTTCCCATAAAGGATGGCCCTTTGAGCATCCTTACTATTTACTCATCAATTTAGCTGTTGGTGGGACCTTTGGTGGCAAAGCCGTCAAAGACGATTTCCCTCAAGTATTCAGTGTCAAATCGATTCATATTTATCAATAATTATGGCTTGCCACGGGGCAAGCCATTTTTAATGAAATTTATAACGTATCTCAAAACGCGTTTTTAAAAAGTTGTGTTATAATTTTTGTGCTTTGAAATTCAAAATAATACGTTGAAAGGATAATTACAATGGCTAAAAAACAAGCACTTAAAAGAGAAATAAATCTTTTCGGGGGCGTCTCCATCTTGAGTGGGATCATGGTGGGTTCAGGGATATTTTTTGTTGGGTCTTATGTCTTTTTAAGAACAGATTATTCGATAGGAATATCATTACTTGCGTGGTTGATTGGTGGAATCATTACGTTATTTTATGGCCTTATTTATGCGGAGTTAGGCACCATGATGCCTGAGGCTGGAGGGTATTATATCTACCTTAAAAAAGCGTATGGGAAACCTGTCGCGTTTATGAGTGGGTTTACCAACTTTATCTTAGCATCCAGTGGGTCTATCGCAGCGCTAGCGATTGCTTTTTCGCTCGTACTGCATAATATATTGATGAATCTATTTGGGATAGGGATTCCAGGATTCTTACAAATCATCATCGCTGCGTCGATGATTATCATGCTAAGTATTTTTAACTTCTTAAATGTTAAAATTTCTACCAATTTAATGAAAGTTTTCTTGGTGTTAAAAGCGATTCCGATTACCGCGATATTATTATCTGGACTTCTTTTAGGCACACAAACCGTTAATTTAGAGATTTCTTTAGATGGCATTTCTATTTTTAGCTTTCTATCAATGATAGGGTTTGCGGTGATTGCGACCTTTTGGGCGTATGAAGGGTGGACCAATTTAAATAACGTCGCAGGAGAAATTAAAAACCCTTCAAGAAATCTCCCCTTATCATTAATTATTAGTATTGGAAGTATTACGCTTTTATATGTTTTATATAATTTTTCACTCCTAAGAGTCTTAACCATTGATGAGATTCAAGCATTAATTGCGATGGATGAGATTTATTTAGGCATTCCAGCCGCCATGCAAATTTTAGGGTCAGTAGGAATGTATATCGTAATGGGAACGATGTTAATCTCAATCTTTGGGGCATTAAACGCATCCATCATGACCTTCCCTAGAGTCTATTATGCGATGAGTAAAGATGGGGTTTTGTTTGAACAATTTAAAATCCTTCATCCGAAATATAAAACACCAACTTTCGCGATATTAGGTTCGGGCATTATGGCAGTCATCTTACTTATATTTGGACTCGATGATTTAATTAGTTTAGTCGCCTTTGGTGGATTAGTCTTTAATACATTAATATTTATTGCGTTATTTATTTTTAGAAAACGCGACCCAGAGATGGAAAGACCTTATAAAGTATGGTTCTATCCATATTTACCAGCGTTAACCATCATCATTACCTTAGGCTTACTCGTGGCGATGTTTGTCGAAAGCATTGTGCCAAGTTTGATTGGTACAGGGATTATTGCTTTATCACTTCCTGTATACTTTGGTATTGAAAAATATAAAGCAAAAGTAAATAATTAAAGATAAAAAATGCCAAATCATAACTTATGATTTGGCACTTTCTTATTTAACCGCAATCGCGTCTATTTCAATCTTTACATCTTTAGGAAGTCTTGCGACTTCAACGGCAGCTCTCGCAGGTTTATGTGATCCAAAAAATTGAGCGTAGGCTTCGTTCATTTTTGGAAAATCATTCATGTCTTTTAAAAAGATTCCGCACCTTACAATGTTTTCCTTTTTTAACCCAGCCGCTTCAACGATCGCTAAAACATTGTTGAGTGCTTGTAAGGTTAGCGCTTCGATATCATTTGAAGGAACAGCCATGGTGTTAGGGTCAAAAGGAAGTTGACCACTTACATATAGTGTATCATTCGTTAAAACGCCTTGTGAATACGCTCCAACCGCTTTTGGAGCGTTTTTTGTTTGAATCATTTTCATTATTCATTCTCCTCCTTATGGGTAGTTTTATGCCAATATACAGCAAATATTTTGATGATTATATAAAGCCAACTTATGATAAACAGTGCCCAAATTATCCAAAGTATATCACTAAAAAACGATTGAAAAATAGTACCAAGAATAATCCCGATTGTTATTAAACAGAGTTTCAATATGCCAACATCTATGACAGTAAACTGACTTGTTAATTGTTCAATTTTATTGAACCACCACTTCATAAAATCACCTCGATTAAATTATAGCATAAAAAAAGATATCGCTAGAAATTTCTAGCGATATCTAAAGGGAAAGGGTGTGAATTAATTTACTTGTGCAAAATATTCAGCGACTTGATCCCAATTGACAACATTCCAAAATGCTTCAATATAATCAGGTCGACGGTTTTGATAATTTAGATAGTATGCGTGTTCCCATACATCTAGCCCTAAGATTGGTTGTCCTTCTTTAAGTGGTGTATCTTGATTGGCAGTATCAGTTATTGCTAATTCCCCTGAAGGGGTAACAATTAACCAAGCCCATCCACTTCCAAAGCGGCCTTTTGCGGCTGTGGCGAATTTTTCTTTGAATTCATCAAAGGACCCAAATGCTTTATCGATTGCTTGTGCAAGTTCACCAGAAGGGTTTCCACCTTTGTTTGGACCTAAGATTGTCCAGAATAATGAATGATTGTAGTGTCCCCCACCGTTGTTTTGTACAGCGGTTTTTAAATCAGATGGAACGTCGTCTAAGTTTCTTAATACATCTTCTAAAGGTTGGCTTGCTAGTTCTGTATTTTCAACAGCGGCTTTAAGCTTGTTGATATACCCTTGATGGTGTTTTGTATGGTGAATTTCCATCGTTTGTTTGTCAAAGTATGGTTCTAATGCATCATATGCATATGGTAATTTTGGTAGTTCAAAATTCATAATATTATTCCTCCTAAATTGAATAACTTATAATTTATCTTACAGTCACATTATGGCATTAATTTGTAGTTTTTTCAATTAAAACGCATAAAGAAAAAAGGAAATGCGCTTTCGCATTTCCTTTCAAATCATGACTTTTGGGGTTGCTTTTTTTGTGGTGGCACAGCTAGTATATAGTTTTTAAATTTAAGGTACGTGTAGACACCAAAGATAACGGTATAAATTCCTAGTCTAACGAAGCGTAAGCTATCTTCTTGAGCGATGGTGTTAATGCTTGCTAGGTGGATGAAAATCATCGCATAAGCAGCGTATGCCCATTTATGTAGCTTGCGCCACTGAAGGGGATGCATTTTTTTTCTAATCTTTGGAAACGAAGTAATGAATAAGGGAATCATAATTAAAAATGCGATGGTTCCTGTTGGGTTTAAAGCACTTAGGGCAGTTATAAGTAAAAAAGCAGCATGCGGCACTAAAAACATAAACCCTATGATTGCGTTTTCGCGTCTCACGCGCATGAGCATAATTTTAGGTTTTGACTTTTTCTTAAACGCTCCAGCAAACATAACCAACATAAAAAAGGCGAATGTCATATGGCCTTGGAAAATCGCTTGGTAGACAAATGGAATCCCTTGAATATCTTCCATTGTCATTAAAACGTCAAATTGCGCTAAAATTGCAACGATGGTTGCGATTGACATTAAAATGCCAACCCCCCAGTAATATTTATACTCGTTTTTGTGTAAGTGTTTCCCCCCTTTTACCGTAAATAAAGCTAAGGGAATTAATAAAAATAATGATGTAAAACCTAGTATTGTGTCCAAAAAATCACTCCTTGTAAATTTATCAACATTATTCTATCATATTTCGCTTTAATTGTAGCGTAAAAGTCCAAAAATATTGATAAAAAAGATAATTAAGGCTTGCGTTTATTCTAAATATTTGGTAAGATTATTTTCGGCAACTTTAAAGGTTGCAAGCCTTATGGCTTTGTGATATAATCACTTTGCTGTTAATTTAGCGCCCATAGCTCAACTGGATAGAGCGTTTGACTACGGATCAGAAGGTTAGGGGTTCAAATCCTCTTGGGCGCGCCAGAAACGGGAAGTAGCTTAGCTTGGTAGAGCGCTTGGTTTGGGACCAAGAGGTCGCAGGTTCAAATCCTGTCTTCCCGACCATCTAAGTCATCAACAAACACTTCA
>CAYZOR010000020.1:0-19514 GCA_964479895.1 uncultured Candidatus Izemoplasmatales bacterium
TAATGGAGAATCCATATTATCCTCTCAAATCATCTAAAATATGGGTTTTTGAACGGGTTTGTTCATCTTTATCTTTGATATAACGCGCTGGAACGCCCCCTACAACCGTATCTTTTTCAACGTCTTTTGTGACGATTGAACCCGCCGCAATAATCGCGCCTTCTTTCACTCTAACCCCTTCTAAAATAACCGCATTTGCTCCAATAACTACATTATCTTCAACAATAACTGGCGTTGCACTGGGTGGTTCTAATACACCAGCCAGCACTGCGCCTGCCCCTAAATGGCAATTCTTACCAATCGTACCACGCGCCCCAATGACAGCGTTCATATCAATCATTGTTCCCGCCCCAATGGAAGCCCCAATATTTAACACAGCGCCCATCATGATGACTGCTTTATCGCCAATGTGAACATGTTCACGAATATGCGCACCTGGTTCAATACGCGCATTGATTTTGGAAATGTCTAATAATGGAATGGCAGAGTTTCTTCTATCTGTTTCAATGACTCGATCGGTGATTAGCGCTTCATTTTCTTTTAGAAAGGTATTGATATGTTCAATATTTCCAAAAACTGTCGCGTGATTTGAATCTCCAAAAACTTTTAGGGAATCTATGGCTTTAAGGGTTTTTAAATTACCTTTGATATATAATTTGACTGGGGTCTTTTTATCCGCATCTTTAATGAATTTTGAAATGGCCCAAGCATCTTGTAAATGTACGTTTGACATATTATCCTCTACTTTCTTTTATTAAGGTTTCCATTGAGTATAACCCTGGATTTTTTTGAATGATGTACTGTGCGGCCTTTATAGCGCCTTTTGTGAATAAATGTTTGCTTTGTGCGTGGTGCGTAAACATAAGTTGGTCATTTTCCCCAGCAAATATAACGGTATGGTCCCCAACGATATTCCCGCCTCTTAAAGCGTGAACGCCAATTTCATTTGGCGTTCTTTTATTGCGTGTTTTTGAGCGGTCATAAGTGGTTTGATATGTTTTATTTGATGAAGATTCCATGCTTTCTTTTAGTAATAATGCAGTGCCAGAGGGGGCGTCTATTTTTTGGTTATGATGCTTTTCTAATATTTCTATGTCATACCCATCTTCTAAAGCTTTCATGTAATCTTTTAATATCTGATTTAATAGATTGACCCCATAAGACATATTTGCGCTTTGAAAGATTGGAATGGCTTGACTGGCATTTTGAATAGAATGATTGATCGCATCGCTTAAACCCGTGGTACCAATGACTAAAGGAGTTTGTTCGTTTATAGCATACTCTAATAACAAAGGATATATATCTGGATGCGAAAAATCAATGATTACATCGACCGTGTGTTTTGTTTTAAAATCATCGATGGAATGAATGGTTTTAGGGTCAATGCCTTGATAATCGATATTGAACGCTTCTAAATCTTTAACGAGGGTTTGTCCCATTAATCCGTTAATGCCTATGACTAATACATTCATAATTTGATAGACTCCAATTGATACGTATTTAGTGCATTGGATAAGGTTTTTAAATCGGGTGCATCCATTTCAATTAATGGTAGACGCATCTCTAAGGTATCTAACCCTAAAATATGTAAAGCGGTTTTTACCGGGACAGGATTAGGAGCTAAGTATAAAACATCATTTAAAACCTTCAGTTTAGCTTGTATTTTACGAGCCTCTATAGGATTATTTTTAAGGGTCTCATAAAGGGATTGTGATGTGTTTGGATCTATATTCGCAACAACACTTATAACCCCATCAGCGCCTAGCTTTAAAGTCTCTAAGTATAAATCATCATTGCCAGAATAAAGCGCGAAATCACGGGGCGTATTTTCAACGATATTTTTAACCAATGTTAAATCTGCGGACGCTTCTTTAATACCAATAATGTTTTTTTCTTTTGCTAAGGCTACAATTGTATTTAATTCTAAGTGCACTGCGGTACGACTTGGCACATTATATAAAATAATCGGAATATTGATCGAATCTGAAATGGCTTTAAAATGTTCAAACATTCCTTTTTGAGATGGCTTATTGTAATAGGGGGTAACCGCTAAAATTCCATCTACCCCAAGCTTTTCAGCTTCCTTAGAAAGCATCACACTTTCGATGGTATTGTTGGTTCCGGTATTCGCAATGATTGGAATTTTTCCATTTGACACTTGGACAGCGCGCTGAAATACTTGGAGCTTTTCTTGACGTGATAACGTTGCAGATTCACCGGTTGTTCCACTAATAATTAAAGCTTGTGTCCCATGGTTGATATGCCAGTTAATGAGTGACTCAAATAATTCAAGGTTGACTTGATGATTTTTCATTGGGGTAATTAATGCGACAGCTGATCCTTTAAATAGTTTCATGATTTTCCTCCATTAATTGTTTTAATATTTGTACAGCGTTTGTTGCGGCGCCTTTTTTGATGTTATCGGCAACCGTCCATAAATGAATACTGTTTTCTTTACTATTGTCATATCTTAAACGTCCAACTAAAACATCATCCTTTCCTCTTGCATCTTGTGGGGTTGGATAGGTAGGGTGTTCATAAAAAGTGATGCCTTGAAATGACTTTAATGTTTCTTTTAAAACGGTTAAATCTGGTTTTTGTTTGGTTTGTACGGTTATGTTTACACCGTGCGCATGACTAACTGGAACCCTGATGCATGTGGCGGAAATATTGATGGTTTGATCATTTAAAATTTTTTTACTCTCTTGAATCATTTTCACTTCTTCATAAGCATTGAATTCATCATCAAATACATCTATTTTTGGAATCACATTGTCTTTTATAGCGTGTTCATCTGTAAACGCACCATCGTGCTTTAATCCTTCTAACCCTTGATACCCAGCGCCTGAGACAGCTTGTAAGGTGACATATTGTATGTGGGTTATTCCATATAACTTTTTTATGACATGCAAGGGTAACATGGCTTGGATGGTTGAACAATTTGGGTTCGCTATTAACGATGATTGGCTGATTGCTTGAGCATTAACTTCAGGGACAATTAAAGGAGTCGTTTCATCTTGTCTAAAGGCACTTGAATTATCAATAACCTTTATCCCTTTATTTCTGAATTTAGGCGCATAGGTTTTAGAAACAAAGTGCCCAGCTGAAAAAAGTGCATAATCTAAGGTTTCATCAATATCAGTGTTTAATGCCCGCACGGTATATGTTTTCCCTTTAAAATCAATTGTCTTTCCTGCTGATTTTTCTGAGGCATATAAAATAAGATTATCTATTTTTATATCATAGTTATCTAACGCTTCAAGCATGGTTTTTCCAACCAAGCCAGTTGCGCCAACAATTGCGATATTTGCCATTTACAATTCTCCTTTAAAATCAATTTTTGCGATTAAATTTGCAGGGCCTTTTAAGGTTAAAGCCTCACCGATGATTGTTTGAAGGGTTCCACCAGGAACATGAACGGTTACCGCTTTAAAAGTGTTTTTAACTTTATTTGATATATAAGCACTGGCTAACACGCCAGTGCCACACGATAGTGTTTTGCCTGCACCACGCTCATAGGTAGTAACATTGATGGTCTTTTGGTCGACTATACGCACAAAGTTAATGTTGATATCATTTGGGAAAAATTCGTGCGTCGATAAGGATTTTCCAATTTCTAAAAGATCGATTGTTTCTAGATTCTCAACAAAAACTACGCCATGCAAGGTTCCAACACTTAAGATATAAACATCAATATCTACATTATGGACGTTAAAATGAACCGGTTCAAGGGACGCTACTTTTTTTACGGTATGCGGGGCGTGATGCCTTAGGGTTAAATCATTGATGCTTAAACCAATATGTGTGTGTTCTTTAAAGACTTTAATATCTCCACCAAGGGTTTTAACCGTAAATGTTTTATCATTTACTAAGTTCATATCTTCTAAAAACTTGACAAAACATCGCATCCCATTGCCACACATAGGGGCGCGTGAGCCATCACTATTGAAGTAATGCATCCAAACGCCATTGGCTTTAAATTCTGGATAGATGAGCCCATCTGCCCCAATGCCAAAGTGTCTATCGCACGTTTTAATCGCAAGTTTTTTAGGGTCAGTTGGCATATCTTTCGTTAAAATAAAGTCATTGCCTGTCGCTTCATATTTATATAAAATCATGCCTTAGCTCCTAGATTAAACGCGTCTGCTAAGAGTTGAGTCGCAAGCTTTGTTTGAGTGGTAGGAATCGTATAAGAAATTGAAATATCTGAAGTGGTTGTAAGCTTATAATCAATTGCATGGTTTGATAATAACTCAAATATTTTTGATGCGATCCCTGAATACGAGCGCATCCCTATCCCAACCAATGACACCTTAGAAAGCATTGTATCTATCTGAATCGACGCAATGGTGTGATTGCTTCGAAATGGTTTTAAGATGGTTTTGATCACATTTAAGTCTTCAATAGGGGCTGTAAATGCTAACGAATAAAGATTATTTTCTAGAGGCGTTTGTGAAATCATATCAACATTGATCTCATTGTCAGCCAAAGCATTAAAAAGCGAAGCGATATTTTGCTGACCATTCGCCATTTTATGAAGAGAAATCATGACAATATCGTCTTTAACCGATAAGCCGGTAATATGTTTTTGTTCGATCATTTTAGGATTCTCCTTTATCCATGTGCCTCCATGGGGTTGGCTGGCACTTCCCACATAAACGTTCACATGATATTTTTGAGCAATTTCTACCGCTCTTGGCTCCATGATGTTTGCCCCTAGATAGGCAAGTTCGCTCATTTCTTCATAGGAGATGATTGGAAGTTTTTTGGCGTTTGTTTGGCGTCTAGGGTCCATGGTATATATGCCATCAACATCGGTGTATATTTCACAGTCACATTGGTACTTGGCGCTTAAGGCAACGGCGGTTGTATCTGAGCCCCCGCGGCCTAGGGTTGTGATATCCCCCAATTGATTTACCCCTTGAAACCCTGTAATGATTACGATGGTGTCATTATTTAAATAATGATTAATACGGTTTAAATCAATATCTTTAATTTTGTTTTTAGTGAACTGACCAACTGTTTGAATCCCTGCTTGAAGGCCGTTTAAAGCAACAGCCTTTTGATTGGCGTCATTAAGCATCATAGAAAGCAATGACGTTGAGACTTGCTCACCGGTTGCAAGCAACATATCAAGTTCGCGTTTAGAAGGATTTTTTGAAGCGTTTTTCGCCATATGAATCAAATCATTGGTTGCGTTTCCCATCGCAGAAAGCACGACAATTAAAGGACCGTTTTCTTCGAAACTTTTGATGATTTTTGAAGCGATTTTTCGCATTTTATCAATTGTAGAAAGGGAACTTCCACCATATTTTTGTACAATCATTGTTATCGCATCTCTCTTAATAATAAATCTTCATACGTTTCTCTACGGATGCTTAAATGCGATGTACCATTTTCTACAAAAACAACCGCTGGACGTCTTAACATATTGTAATTAGATGCCATGGAGTGATGATATGCTCCAGTGGATTGAACCGCAATTAAATCATCTTTTTGTGGAGTAGGGAGCATAATATCTTTAATAATGACGTCTCCTGATTCACAGGCTTTGCCTGTAATGGTATATAACGTTTCATTCTTTTTATTCATATTTGAAGCGAGCAATGCATTATACTTGGCTTGATAAAGTGCTGTTCTTATATGATCAGCCATGGACCCATCGACAAAAATATAGTGTTTATTTGAAAACGTTTCTTTCGTTGTACCCACCGTATATAAAGTAACCCCGCCATTGGCTGTGATACTTCTACCTGGTTCAATTAAAACTTTTGGGATATTTAGTTGATTGTTAAGGGCATAATCCTTAACGGTTTTTAATAACTCACTGAGAAACGCAATGGAGTTTATTGGTTTATCATCCTTTGTATATTTTACCCCAAAGCCTCCCCCTAAATTAAGAGTATTCACATCGATAGCTAACGTTTCTTTCACTTTTTTCACATATTCCATCATCGCAACGGCGTGTTTTAAAAATGAACCCGCTTCAAATATTTGAGATCCTATATGTGAATGAAACCCATCAAATGTTATTTGCTTGGTTTCATTGATGGATTGAATTAAATCAAGGGTCGACTTTGAAAAAATAGATACCCCAAATTTAGAATCATTTTTTGTGGTTGCGATGTATTCATGTGTATGCGCTTCGATCCCAGGATTCACCCTTAATAAGACATGAATGTTTTTCCCTTCATCGAGCAATGCTTTAAGCATTTCAAACTCGTTTTGATTATCAATAATGATGGTTTTAACGCCATAATTAATCGCCATTTTTATCTCTTCGACAGATTTATTGTTTCCGTGAAAATAAACTTTGTCCATAGGAAATGACGCTTTTTTAGCAGTATATAACTCTCCCCCCGAAACAACATCTAAACTAAGATGGTGATCGTTAATTAGTCGAACCATATCCAACGATAAAAATGCTTTTGAAGCATAAATGACTTCTGAATGAATTCCCGGATACTTAAAATGGGTTGTATAAAAATTCATTTGATCTTTAATATGGGCAGTATCCATAATGTAAAGTGGAGTTCCGTATTGTTCTTTTAACGTTTTAGTGCTCACGCCACCTATTTCTAAATGACCGTGTTCATTGATAGATTGCGTTCCAAATAATTCCATAATCATCACTCACTTAAGATAGTTTTTTGTATACAAAAAAGCCATGAGCAAAAGGCTCATGGCTATATTTTATATAACTACCTTTCGCCCACCATGTCAAAGCGCTTTCTCCTAAGTTGGGCAACTTAGTTGAACAGTCCTATGCTTGTTCAGCATAGGCCCAGCGTGCATGCACGCTTCGGCGTTTTCCCCTTTCCAAGTATGTACTCTTGAAAAACGCGGCCTCCTTTTTCACGGCTTTTATTCAATTTTCAAAATAAAGAATAACACAGCAAATAAGCCGTGTCAACGAATAAATATTTTTTTAGACAATATTCATGTTTCTTAAGATCAAATCATACGCTTTGATCCCATTTATAAGCACAGATTCATCAAAATTAAAGTAACAACTATGTAAAGGATGGACATAGCGTTTGGTTTCATTACGAACGCCAAGCATCATAAAAAAGCCCGGAATCTCTTGTTGGTAGTATGAAAAATCTTCCGCAAACATCATCGGACGAATATATGATTTCATTTTTTCATCCAATGCTTTATCGACGGTGTTAAATAAATTTGAATCATTCACTACAGCTGGGTAAAAATCAGTAATGTTAACATCAACACTGACATCATAACTGTTTTCTATGTCTTTGCCCATATGGCGCATTTTCTTTTTTATCGTCGCATAATCAGATTCATTAAAGGTACGCAGTGTCCCTTCAAACACCGTATTTTGAGCGACAATATTTCGAGCTTCTCCCCCTTTAATAGTGCCAATGCACATAACAGTAGGGTGAAAAGGATCAACCATTTTATTCACAATATTTTGATATTTACCGATGAGTTCTATCGCTGGGGTGATTGAGTCACTGCCTTCATGGGGTTGTGCACCATGGGCACTTTTTCCTTGAATACTGATATCAAAAATCCCACTTCTGGCAAGCGCAGGACCATCAATTAAACCGATTTTACCTTCCTCTAATTCAGGATAAAGATGAAAGCCAAAAATTGTTTTGATATTAAATCGTTTTAAAACGCCTTCTTCGATAATGACCTTGGCTCCGCCAGGTTCTTCTTCAGCCGGTTGAAATAAAAATGCAATATTTTTTCTTAAAGAGTGATAGGTTTTTGCATGTCTAGCAAACCCAAGCAATAATGCCATATGCCCATCATGTCCACACGCGTGCATCGCCCCTGGGTGCGTTGATTCAAATGGAACATTGGTTTTTTCTAATACGCTTAAAGCATCCATATCAGAACGAAATGCGATGGTTTCATCACTGTCTGCGTTTAGTAGCGCAATCAATCCAGTTTTTGCGATGGTGTAGGTTTCATAGCCTAAAGATTCGAGTTGATTTTTAATGTATTCATGGGTTTTATAGAGTTCAAATTCTAACTCAGGAATTTTATGAAGGGCTCGCCTATCTTTTGTCATTGCGTCAATTAGTCTTTTTTCATCCATTATTTTGCCTCACAATTTATTATTTGCATTAACTCTATCATACAATATTAAGAGAATCAATTTTTAAAGCCAAGATTATAAAAAAACTATACCCTAAAAGAAGGTATAGTTTAATATTATTTTATGCGTTTACCGTTTTCAAAGGTTTCGTCGGCTTCTACTTGTCCCTCAGGACTTAAACGTTGCCAACTTCCATGTTTCAACCCTTTTTTATAATGCCCAACTTTCCACATATGACCATTCTTACGATAATGTTTCCATTCGCCTTCTTTTTTATTGCGTATATAGGGTCCTTCTGCTTTAATCGATCCATCTTTAAAATAATACGTTAAATAATCATCATGTAAATCATAGACTTTTTGACCGTTAGCGAAAATCTTTTTTTCTACCATTTATAACACCCTCCTAAAAGTGAAATCGTTTTCACGACTTTGTATCTTTATTATAACACTCTTAAAAGTTATATGTTAAGGATAAATATCGATGTTCATAAAGTTTTTAATTTTAGTTTGTAAGTCCTTTAAATAAGCCTTCATCTAAAAACTTATCAAGTTTTAACATATATCGATTTCTAGGATGCACCCTACACGCTTCAGTGCAGCTACCATAATATATTTGCTCACTTTCTTTCGTACATACAATTTTTTTATTGCATTCTGGGTTTCCACAATTAATGTAGCGTTCGCACGGCACAGAAGTAAAGTGATCTTTTCCAATCACTATAGGATTTACACGATTTAAAGGGGTCGTCATTCGTTTATCAAAGACATAAAGTGCGCCATCCCATAATCTACCTTGGGTTGAGGGGTTGGTTCCATAGGTATGAATGCCGCCTTTAAGCTGATAAACATCATTGATTCCAATTTGCTTCATGTAGCTTGTGAGTTTCTCACAGCGTATCCCACCGGTACAATATGTCACAATGCTTTTTCCTTGAAAACGCGATTGATTTTTCTCAATCCATTGCGGGAGTTCTCTAAAGTTTTTAATGTTTGGATTAAGAGCGCCTCTAAAGTGTCCAACTTGGAATTCATAATCGTTTCTAGCATCAATCACGACAGTGTTTTCATCGTTGAGTGCTTTATAAAAGTCTTCGGGATTAATGTATGGAGCCCTCATGGATGGAACATCTATACTTGGAACATTGAAATTAACAATTTCATCTTTTATTCGAACATGGAGTTTATTAAACGCATGTTGATTATGGGCAGCAATTTTAAACTGCATGGTTTTATAATAAGGATGATTATTTAAAGCTTTCATATATTTTTCAGTCTCTTCTTTTTTTCCTGATACTGTTCCATTTAAGCCTTCTTTTGATATATAAATTCTTCCCATTAAATGATATTTATGCGCTAAATTATAATGAAATGATTGGTGGTTGTTGAGGTCATCTATATCAACAAATTGGTAAAATAATAAAACATTGTAATTTTTCATAGTTCCTCCTTTTTTTATTATAAAGCGCTTTTGACAGAGACACAAAAGTTATGAAATATTTTATAATGTGATTGGTTGTATTATAATTTATAATTTTTTTAACGTATTAACCCTTGAGTGCGCATTATCTCATGATATAATGATTTTATAATAGATTATGTTTTAGAAGGGAGAATTTATGGAACCGAAAATTGTATATTTTAAAAAAGACCGCAAATCATCAGAAACATTTGAGTTAACAGAAATCATGGAAAATGGAAATGTATTAAAAAGAACGTTTAAACAAGAAAAAGATGGGTACCATTTATATTCAGAAACTTCTAGTGACACCAATACCCCTAAAGGTGAAATCCGTATTGAAAAAGTAAGCTTTAATAGCGATGGAACATTAAAGAAAAGCGACATTAAATCCAAAAGTGAAACGGTTGAAACCTTTAAGATAACTGATTGGGAAGAGGCTAGAAAGCGTGTAAGAGAACTTCAAGAAGAAGTTGAAGCGAATTTAGAAGTTGATTATCATTCTCTCTTAGTTTTCGATTCTTCCAATTTGAAGACGAAACTTCCAACCCCTACAGATCTTTACGAATACCCTATCATTAAATTAAGAGCGTTACCAGGCAATGAAAAAATCACAAGAAAACAAGGGGCTGAAAAGTTTGAAACTGCCTTTGTTCCTGTAATTGATGAAAAACTTTATTTTCACTATTACCCTACTAAAAATTATGTCAACACCACTGGGGATAATATATTCGCGCTTGATACAAGAGTAACTGATGAAATGTATAGCGATGAAGACTTCTTAAACTATATTAGTTTTATGGTAGATAAAGTCAATGCTAAACCAGAACACTTTTTAACACTGATGAACATGCAACGTGAACAAAGAGCCATGCAAGAAGCTGAAGATATTGGGGATTTATTCCCACGCTAATAAAACACCACAAGATTAAATCTTGTGGTGTTTTTCATTGCTTAATTGATTGATTTTATCAATAGCTTTTTGATAAATAGGTTTCATTCTTTCTTCTTTAGTTACGTCGATTATTTTATTTAAATCAAACCATTTTACGCCAGTATTTTCATCCGGTTTAATACTAAGTTTTTGAGTATCGTTGGCTTCTAGTAAGTATGTAACATTTAAATGTAAATGATCGCTAATGAATGATCCGTTTTTAATGTGGTTTGGAACATAAACAACGTCCACCATGAAAATATGATCATCAATGATTTTAAAGTCGTTAAGCCCTGTTTCTTCTTTTGCTTCTTTTAAGGCGACTTTTAAACAATCTTTTTCTCCGTCATTATGGCCACCAACCCATCCCCAAGAATTATAAATGTTGTGATGAATAAATAAGACTTTATCGTGGGTTTGATTCAAAATGATGGCTGAAGAAGTCACATGAGCCGCCAAATTTTCACGATCATAGGCATCTGAATTTCGGTTCAAAAACCATTTAAACAATGTTAAGTCTTGCGCTTCTTGTTCATTATATGGGACATATTGGTTTAATAAGTTTATTAACATATTAACTCCTTAAACTGTGACACTGAATGTTGAATAGGGTTGAGCATTTATTATTGTTGTTTCAACGCTGGAAACCTCACCAGGAGACTGGTGTTTTATTTTATCTATAAGGGTTTCAATCGCGCTATTTTTTCCTTGGACAATACATTCAACAGCGCCATTATTAAGATTTTTAACTTCGCCTTTTAAATAAAGCGCTTGCGCACTACGCTTGATAAAAAACCGCATGCCAACACCTTGAACGATTCCTTTAATCAATAGTTTTTTCGTTTCCATATTATCCCTCTTTATTTATGGTTATTCTAGCTTCTCCAGCTTTTATTAATCCTTTTTGCATTAATATGGGCCCTATAATTTGGAAGATTAAAATACTTGATAAAATAATCGCTTGAACCAACTGCGTTTCTTCCGCAGGCAATACAGCTGATATTGCTACAAGCATCCCGATTGTAATCCCTGCTTGTGGAAGTAAAGCAAAGCCAGTATATTTTCTTACGGTTTGTGGACATTTTGTAATACTCGAGCCTATAAAAGATCCAAAGACTTTCCCCGTAAATCTTAACCCAATGACTAGTAACGCTAAGCCCCCTGCTTGAATCATAATAGCGGGACTCAATGAAAGGCCTGCAATCGTAAAAAACAAAATAATAAAAGGTCCACCGAAATTACTTAATGCCGCTTCTTGGATTTTAAATGTTTCTTTATTCACAAAGTTTGTAAATGTCATTCCCATTGCAAGTGGGATAAGTATCAGCGATAAATGATAATATTCTGCCATCCAAACAGCCGCCAATACGAAAGATAAAATAAACACTAAATAAATGATATATCGTTCGTTCTTATACAACTTCTTAATGACTAAATTAGAAATGACACCCAAAATTGCCCCAAACATTATCCCTATACCAACCGAGGCTAAAATTTCAATAATGGGTTCAAATAAAGCATTTTGAATTGAAATAACGTTCCCGTTAACTAACCCTACCGCAATCGATGAAAATAATGCAAAAATAATAACCGCAATAATATCAAGCATTCCCACCACAGGGATGACAGTGTTTCTAATTGGTCCTTTGGCACGCAAATTTTTAATAACTTGCATAACAGGTGCTGGGGCACTTGCAACCGACAATCCTGATAAAGCAAAAGCAAGCCACAACTCTCGCGTTACTAAATAAACGCCCCCAAAAACCAAGGCGACCGTCACAAAAGCGTGAACCAAAGTAATCACTATAATACTCGATGCACTCTTTTTTAAAATAGGTAAAAATAACTCAGTCCCAATTTGAAATGCAATAATTCCTAAAACAATTTTCGTAATGACATCGAATCCGTCAAGAACTTCTAAACGCACAATGTTTAAAACATAAGGACCAATTAACACCCCAGCAATAATGTATCCAGTAACATCTGGCATATTGATTTGCTCCATAAGTTTTCCAAACAAAAAACCAACCAATAAAATGATTGATAAATATAACAAAATTGTATATATGTCCACGTTAAGACTCCTCTCTTAACTCTATTGTACGCCTACAAATGTAACATTTCAAGGATAAAAAAAGATACTTGATCATTGATCAAGTATCAAAGGATGTAACATTGTGATTTGTTCAAAAATATCTTCGTATCCATTATCCATCAATAAAGTAACAGCGCCTATAACAGCTAAGATTCCAAGCACTAATCCTGCAATCGCGAAACCTCTTTTAGTTTCTTTGCTATACGATAATATTGCAAATACAATCGCTGCAATCCCTACGCCTATATCTAAATAGGGTACGGGTAAAAACATACTGATAATTGCTAAAACAAAACTCGTTAATCCGAATGGTGATTTTTCATTATTTGGATGCTGTTTATTTTGTGTGTAACTGGGTGCTTGCATAGAACTGTTTGTTTCCTCAACAATCGGTTTCCCACAATTCAAACAAAACTTATCGCCCTTTTCAATTTCATTTCCACAGTTTTTACATTCCATATGAATCTCCTTTAATGTAGTTAACGCTATTTTATCATTTTATAAAAATTTAAACAATCTAGTGTGCCTTTTTTATCATTTGGGTCCCATTAAACAGTAAATACCCTATGATCACCATCGTCCCAACCACATCAATATAATAAGTTAACCAATTCCCCTCAAATATAATGACTGACCCTAACACAATAAAAACACTTACATCGACAATTGTTTTAGCCCTGTACAAATTGGCTTGTGAGCGCATCACCATATCATCAATGGTTTGATCAAAGCGCATATATCGAATCCAAAACGTCCCGTTAAACAAAATCCCTAGCAATGCAATACTGAGACCTAATAAGACGTTACCGGAAGGGATTGCTGGGTTTAAAAGATTATAAATAAGCAAAACCAAAAGCGTCATTGCGCTTAAAAATAAGACACCACCCACTAATTTTTGTTGTCTTTTCTCTAAAATTTCAACCTTTTGCTCACTAACAGAATCTAGATTGCTTAAAACAAAGACTTTATATGCCACAATTAAAACAAAAAGCTCTGCGGTTCTTCTGAATAAGTCTGCAAACTGTGTAGTCGAGGTATTCATGAAAAAAGCAATCAATGTCACAACAGGACCAAAACTACTAAAAAATATCGATAACATTAACGTCTTTTTTCGTCGGTTTATCTCTTTCATAATAATCCACCAATCATAAGTTCAAGTAAATACACACCAAATAACAACAAAAAAGCGACCCCTAAAGGAAGGGTTATGGTATCGAGACCTTTTTTAGAGTATAGCTCAATTAAGGTTGCAAAAGGGGCGATGAAAAACGCTAAAATCACTTTATATATAAATTCAAAATCAGCATAGACTAAAAGCATGAAAAAAACAGCCAATAAAACACTTAAAAACATCACGCTACTACCAAGTATGGTCTTATTTTGATCAACGCCTGGCAATATATTTTTATGCTTTCCATAACGTTTTCCAATCACCGCAGCCAAGGCATCACCTATGCCCCAACTTAAAATCGCAACAGGAATGACAAACTTAAATGCATCCCCTAAAAGCCCCCAAAACGTTATGATTAAGATTGTAAATGATAGTTGAGATAACAGTAGTGAAATTTTCATTTCACCCCCATATTTTTTACGATCGACCAGTAGTTTATTATATAGTTTTGTTTTTTCAAGACCATATAAAAAGGGAAATCCTAATATAATTAAAACACCACCAGGAATCAAAGCTTCATACCACTCGTCAAACAAATGAATCAGAAAAAAGATGGATGAGGTGAATCCAATATGTTGAAGTTTTCTTATTAACTCTTTATCAAGTGTACTCAATAGTTTTAAGGTTATTGGGATCACGGCTAAAATAATCACTTGATATAATAAAATGATCACTACATTAATTAAAATATTCATACGCTCCCCCTCGTTAGTCCATTGGTTTACTTTACCATTTAATAGATTAATTTTTAAACAAATCTTCTGTTAATCTATTATAAACGATTCATTCAATTTCTTCATTAGTTTTAAATTAAACAGTTTTTAAAGAATATGCTACAATAAATTATACCCATAATTTTTGAGGAGTGAATTGAATGGAAAAAGTTCTTATTTTAGGTGGATCTTATTTTATTGGCAAACATGTCACCAATCAACTTAAAGATACCTACGACGTTTATGTTTTAAATCGCGGCCGCAAACCATTAAATGATGATTCAGTTCATCCTTTGATTGCGGATAGAAATGTTGAATCTCAAATGAAAAATGCGTTAAAAGGTCACACATTTGATCATATCGTTGATATATCAGGGTATAATACAGTGCAACTACAAAATGTATTAAACGTTATAGATAAAACGCATTTAAAAAATTATATTTTTATTTCTACCTCTGCTGTTTATGATATTCATAAAAATACACCTCCCTTTAAAGAACGTGATGTTTTAGGAGGTGAGAGCCCTTTTAAAAAGTATGCCAAAGACAAGATTGAATGCGAATCAATTCTTTTTAATTCGCTAGACACTTCACAAATAACAATCTTTAGACCGCCCTTTGTATATGGACCTAATAATTATATATTTAGAGAAAGACTCATGTTTATGTTTATCGAAAACGATGAAGAAATATTCATACCACAAAGCAACAATGTTATCTCTTTTGTCTATGTAAAAGATTTAGCAGCCAATGTTTTAGAAGCCTTAAAAGGAATAATCCCTGCCGATATTTATAATGTCGGGAATAAAGAAGCGATCACCTTTTCAAAGTGGGTCTCACTTTGTGAGACTGCAGTGAATCAAAAAGCAAAGACAACGTTTATTAACGCCAAGCAATACGGTTTGGACGCTGTTGATTTTTTTCCATATTTTGATTATGACAATGTCTTGGATGTTTCTAAGATTAAACAGTATTCAAAAACTGAAACGCCTATATTAGAAGGATTAAAAGAAGCTTACAAGGATTATCTCCCCATTAAAAACACGCTAAATATTCCCAAAAAAGTCCAAACAAGTTATCAAAAAATTCACACAGTAAAATCATGATATAAAAAGAAAGTTCAGTCACGAACTTTCTTTTTTAATCGCTTTAAAATATTCGATGGTTTCATCATATCCAAGTTGTAAAAGGCGATTGGTTTGTTCGATATTAAACTTTAAAACTTTCCCTAAATGCTTTCCTTTATGTTTGATTTCATGAAACGTAACATCTGGGTGCTGATCGAATTTCAAAAAGCGTGTGCCCCCTTTTTGCAGATGAATGATGATAATTTCATCACATCCAGCTTCTATTAATGGCGTGTAAGGGACATTATCAAAAACTCCGCCATCATAACAATTATGATTATCAATTTCGATGGGGGAGAAAAAAAGCGGGATCGAACTTGATGCGATAATGCTTTGATGGGCATCGACTGCTTCTAATGTATGAATGGGCATATAACGGACTTGTGAATTTTTTTTGATGTAGTGATTGTAAGAAGATTTAAGCAGTTCTTTTAATCCTGCATCAAATTCGCCACCCTGTGAAATCGTAACATAGACTTCTTTTTGCTTTAATATATCATAATCAACGTTTTCTTGAATGACTTTTTCGTAGATGCGCATCGAATAAATCCCCCGTTTAAAATCTGGTAATCGTATCAGTTTTTCGTTTTCAGCTTCAATTTTTGGGATGTTATCATTTGGCATATTCAACCATACATCTTCCGCTGTCCGAATGCCTTTGGTAGCAACAACGGCTGCGTTCGCTGCGCCAATAGATGTTCCAGAAAAGGCTTTTATATTATCAAAAATACCTAAGGTTTTAAGCGCTTTAATCGCCCCGATTTGATACGCACCACGCGCACCACCCCCGGTTAAACAAAGTCCAATTTTTTTAGCCATATCCCTTTCCCCCTAATAAACTACCATTTATTGATAAAATGCTCCGCAAATCCTTGGATGGATTCAAATTCAAATTTTGAGCCGTCGTCTAAAATAACACTGCCTTCAAAATCACCAAATATTTGATGTTGAACATTTTTAATAATGCCTAAATTGGTTTTAGAAACCCTTTTAAGCGATGGATTAAATTTAACTTTTAAACGGTTATCTTCTGTTTCATAGTACCATGGGCTTAAATAATCATATGACCCATCTTCAAGGTTTGATAATTTAAATCGGCCCTTTGATAATTTATGACCAATGCCATCAATAAAAAACATATCTTCACTGGCTTGAGTATTATTTCCAAAGCCTCCGCCGATATTTAATCCAATGATTGTATTTTTATATCTTCCTTGAAACGCGCCCCAAAACCAAGTGCTCTTATAAGGCCAAACGCCACGCCCATAATCCAAAAGTCCTAAAGCAGTATCTTTCCTTAACGTGTAGGTTTCGCCTTCAAAATTCACAAATCCTTTGGCCTGCATTCCGATGGTTTTTTGATTATAGTAAAACTGATAAGGTTTTTCAAAAGGAACCGCAATCACCATACTGTTTTTAGGTTTTTGATCGAGTTTTATATCAACTTCTAAAGGCTTTTCATCTTTAAACTTTTCCCAATATAACTTAATCGAAGTTCTTAACTTATTATATGATAAATTAAAATTAACCCCCTTTTTAACAAATGTCGTTTTTCCGTTTTCTGGGTGACATACTAAATTCATTTTTCCACGACTTAAAAGCTTTACGCGCATTTTTTGATGCACACGCGCATTGTCAAAATCCATTACTGCTGCACTAATTAAACCGACATACCCATTATCCGCAATCGTTATACCGATTCCGAAACGCTTCGTATTCACATAATGATAATCCCATTCTTTAATGCGCAAAGAACTCTTTTTAATTTGTTGACGGTTATAAAGTTTTAAGTGTTCTTTCGCATATCCCGCTTCGATTAAATGACCAGAATTATCAATGAGATGCCCTTTTTTTAGTTTCTTTTGCATTCGCTACCCCCTACTTAATTTACGGTTTTTATTAAATCATCTAAGGTGTCATTCAATGCTTGATCGATTGAGTAATTTTTATTTAAATAATTATTGACGATATATGCTATGCGTTCTTTATAATCTATCGACGATTGATAATTTGGCGCAATCTGTTTTATTTTAGTATTATCAAACACTAAATCGTTGAGTTTATCACCTAAAAGTGGACCCTTTAAAGATGGAAAATAGTGTGTAATATCCTTAATATCGATATGTTTTATATACGGTTTTTTATCAAGCGCATCATAAAGTGCTTGCATAATTTCATTCCATGTATAGGAATACGCACTCGTTAAATGAAAGGCTTCGTTATATGCTTTTTTATTTCCAAGTAAATCAACAAATGCTTTTGCAAAATCGATTGAATGGGTTAACGTCCACCGGGTTGTCCCATCATTCGCTAAGACGAGTGGTTGATTGTTTAAGATACGATCGATGATTGTAAAAGGCGAATCATCGCTTTTTATTTGAGCGATAATTTTTTGATCATCATACGTATGGGATGGTCTTAGTGCGGTGACGTTAAAGGTATCGTCATTAAGTTGGAAGAGTGCTTTTTCTGCTTGAACTTTATTGTTTGAATAATCCCATAATGTATTATTAAATGATGCAGTTTCTTTAATGGGGAGTGCCTTGATTGGTTTGCTGTAACCTGAGGCTGAAGAGATGAAAATATAATGCTCAGTTTTTCCTTTAAATAACTCATAGTCTCTTAAAATATCTTTTTCATTAAACGCTATAAAATCCACAACTGCATCAAACTTTTTGCCTTTTAAAACCGTTTTAACTCTTTGTGTGTCGTTGATGTCTGAAGCAATTATAGTTGCTTCTTCTAAACCTTTAACGGGTTTGTCTTTACGCTTTAGTAACGTCAATGAATGCCCTCTTCTTAAAACTTCTTTTGAGCATTCAAAACTAATGGTTCCATCGCCACCGATAAATAAAATATTCATATAAACTCCTTTATTATTTTAAACTATTTTCAATAAGATTCCAAAATTTATCCACATCAATGTGGGTTGCAACATAGGCATTCTTAGGCTGTTTTAAGTAATCAAACATATCACAATTGGTTCTTCCATAAGAAGGGCCTTTTGATAGGTCAATTTCTAGTGACACATGCTTTGTTTTTAAAACTGTGGGGTCCATTAAATACGCAATGGTCACAGGATCATGCAACGGCCCACCTTCTAAACCAAACACCATTTTTTGATTTTCATTAAATGCTTCCATGAGTTTAACAAATAAATGGCTTTTTTTGGTATTTAATGTTTTCATTCTTTGAACGATGGGCGCTAATACTTTCACTTGACGGGTCACATCTAAGCCTACCATCGTTGTCTTAATGCCCGCTTTTGTCACGATATGGGCTGCTTCAGGGTCAACCAATATATTAAATTCCGCTGCCGGTGAAACATTGCCATATCCATATGCACCACCCATAAACACAATTTCTTTAATATTGTTTTTAATAGAAGGTTTAATTTTTAAAGCCAATGCTAAATTGGTCATGGGGCCGGTTGTCACAATGGTTATTTTATCTTTTGTATTGGTAAGCGCTTCTATCAAGAAATCAACTGAAGAGCGTTCATCGAAATCAATCGTTAAAGGATCAAATGTAAAGCCATCAAGCCCACTTTCACCATGAATATCAGAAGCGATTTGTTGGGGTCTTACCAACGGTTTTTCTACCCCCAAACACACTGGGACATCCACATTTAAATACTGCACTAAATTTAAAGTGTTTCTACCGGTTTTTTCAAGCGTTTGATTCCCTGCACTTACCGTAATGCCTATTAAATTTATAGTGATGGCATTAGAAGCCAAAATGATTGCGATCGCATCATCGTGGCCTGGATCACAGTCTAAGATAACATGATGTTTCTTCATAAAAGCCTCCCTTAATGGTATTCTTTATTTTATTGTATCATAGTGAAGTAGTTTGTCATATTGATTATAAGATTCAAGGACAAATAATAATGTAATTACTTTGACACGCATAGTAATATATGATACGCTATATTCATCTTCATAAAAG
>CAYZOR010000021.1:0-19307 GCA_964479895.1 uncultured Candidatus Izemoplasmatales bacterium
AGTGCTATTTCTTTGTTGCATGGGTTGTTTAAGTTCAAGTACCATAATACACTATTTGTGTGAGAAATCAAGTGTTTTCGCTTAAAAATTTATTTTTTCTTTTTAAATGAGGATTTTAACGCCACTGTTCGGTTAAATACTAGCTTGTCTTTAGTTGATTCACTATCAACACCAAAATACCCTTGCCTTGTAAATTGGAACGATTCTTGGTCGTTTACACTAACCCCTGATTCTATAAATCCGTGTTTAATCGTTTTTGAATCTTTATTGACTCTTTCTTCTATAGGTTTATTTGGGTCAGTATCCACCATTAAATCTTCGTATAAACGAATTTCTGCAGGCACTGCGGTTTTCGCATCAACAAAATGGATATTCCCATTGGGTTTTCTGTCGTTAAACCCTGAACCACTCTTTGTATCAGGGTCATAGGTGGCATAAATTGTCTTTACGTTCCCTGCATCGTCATAATCCACTTCGTTTGCTTGAATAAAATACGCATGCATTAACCTGACTTCAATCCCTAAAGCAAGACGTTTCCACTTTTTATTCGGTTTTTGTTCGATAAAATCTTCTCTTTCAATATATACTTCATTTGAAAATGTCATCTCACGAGATCCCAACGCCTCATTTTCACGATTAAAAGGGGCTTGTAATGTTTCTTGTTTATCCGAAGGATAATTGGTAATGACGACTTTGATAGGATCTATGACCGCATGAATTCTACGTGCTTCAGTTTTTAAATAATCCCTAATGTATTCATCGAGCATTTCTAATTCCGTTTCCCCTTGGCTTTTTGGAAGCCCTAACGCTTTTATAAAATTATGAATCGCCATAGGAGGAACGCCTCGTCTTCTTAAACCGCTTAAGGTAATTAACCTAGGATCATTCCAATCATCCACAACGCCATCATCCACAAGCTTTTTAATGGCGCGCTTGCCAATGACTTGATTGGCGATTTTTAATTTTCCAAACTCTATTTGTCTTGGCACATTTTCCATTTCACAGTGTTTAACAAACCAATCATAAAGGGGTCTATGGTCTTCAAACTCTAAAGAACAAAGCGAATGTGTAATCCCTTCTATTGCATCTTCAATAGGATGTGCAAAATCATACATTGGATAAATACACCATTTATCTTTTGTATTATGGTGATAAGCACGCTGAATTCTATAAATGATAGGATCGCGCATGTTAATGTTCGGGCTTGCCATATCAATTTTAGCGCGCAATACCTTTTCACCATCTTCAAACGTGCCATCTTTCATCGCTTTAAAAAGTTCAATGTTTTCTAAGGTAGAACGCTCTCTATAAGGACTATTTGTCCCAGGTGTCTTTAAATCGCCACGTGTTTCTTTAATCTCACTCGCATTTAAATCACAGACATAAGCCAATCCTTTCTCAACCAAAAGCATTGCTTTTTCATACATCGTATCAAAATAATCGCTCGCATAAAATAAATTGTCCCAATGACATCCTAACCATTTAATATCTTCTTTGATTCCTTCAACAAAGATACTGTCTTCTTTAACAGGGTTAGTATCATCAAATCGCAAATTAAATGTTCCACCATAGTCCTTAGATAAAATATAATTCATAATAATTGCTCTAGCATGACCTAGATGCAATAACCCATTCGGTTCAGGTGGAAAACGCGTATAGATTTCTTCGTGTTTTTTAGTTTCTAAATCTTTTTCTATAATCGTTCTAATAAAATTTTTGTTTTCCATGGGGGTGCACCTTCTTTCCATTGCATTATACTAAAAACCATATAAAAAGAAAAGCAAATAACTAAAAAGAGACAGCGATTAAACTGTCTCTTAATTGGTTAGAATAAATCGCTAAATTCTTCAAAGATTCCTGGGTCGATGCTGCCTTCAATTGTATCCATAAACGCATCTTGTGAAGTTTCATCCAACGTTTCATAAATATCAAAGAGTTCATTCACATCATCACTCGATACTTCGCCTAAAGTATTTAGGTCAGATTGAATCGAGTCTACTTTATTAATCAACGTTTCTTCGGTAGACCCTGCTTCAGGATTTAAGGTATCATTTAAATCGTTTAAAAGATCAGGAGACATAAAAACGCTATTTAAAGAGGTTGTAAACGATGAAAGGACTAAATCTAACGTTTCATTGCTTGCGGTAAGTTCGATATAAATACCCTCTTCAACAACTTCAATGCTTTCAACTTTTAAGTTGTCTTCAACGGTCCCTTCTTCCATGAATTTTTCTAGTCTTTGAGCTTCTAAATGTAAATTGCCGTCTTCATCAAACATCACAAATTCCACATCGCCTAAATCGGCAAAAAATGCTCTAAAGCTTTCTAAACGATCCCTATCACTTTCTTCATCAATTAAAATATATTCATCTTCTGTTTTACCTTCTTTAGAACCAATTGATACGGAAGATAACTTATATTCAATTTCAGTGTCAGTTTGTTCTAATACTTCCCATTCCATCAATAATTTAGATTTAATTGAATCAATCTCCATTAAAGCATGTACAGAAATATATGCTTCATCAAATTCAAACCACATAGCACTTAATCCAACACTCATTATACGGCCATTATCACTAAGTTCTCTTTCTACTCTAAAATCTTCAAATCCATCAAATTCATCATAAATCATTTTGTTTAAATCTTCTTCACTTAATTTATAGCGCGTCTCACCACTCAGTGCTCGATTAAAAACATACTCATTAAAGCGTGTTTCCATAAACCTTGAAGCATTAAAGCTTTCAGGGTTATACCTTTGCTCATCATGTAGGTCATATAAATACGCGGGAATATCTTCATCATCGTCACTTCTTAATACGTACACCCCAAAACGCATGTCTAATGCATTTTGATCAAACGCAAATCTTAAAAGTTCTCTTTCAAAGACAATCGATAACATCTCAGCGATTAAAGAAAGCATTGCGTCATCATTTTCTTCTTCTCTCAATGAATCGATGAGTCCTTGTTTATTAAGTCTTAATGCTAAATTATCTTCATCAAAATTTACAAAAGCATCATCCGTTGCTTCTAAATTACTATCCGTTGCACTCACAATTTCACGAATGAGTCTATCCGGCACAGGGATTCTCCCTAAACGCATACTATCAAACGATAAAATGTATTCATCATCAGCATCTTCAAACCCAATCGAAACTTTTAAGGTTGTAGAATAAGAAAAACCATCTATCCTACCTACAGCAAGTGCTACGTTAAACGTAATAATACCAGGAGAATTTGATTCAATTCCAAGCCATGCGCCTTTAACCATTAAGGCCATAGACCCTGAATCGTTTAATTCTATAATACTTGCACTTTTACATTCAGCACTTTCACACTCACTTTGAGGCGCATAAGATTCATTATCAGCTCTAAACATATCATAAATCATTTGATTCACAACATCTTGATGCAAGGAAATGATTAAATCATCATCTTCATCCCCTTCGTGATAGGTATCAAGCGCCGTTTCTAAAGACTGATAAAATGTCTCAACCCCATCACTTTCAGTATCATAAACACTCTTATCAAAATCATCCCAACTACTACTATCATAACCAAACCCTAAAATGAGCGCTGGAATACTCAGTATAATAAATACAGGAATAAAAATAATTAACAATATTTTTTTCATTTTTCCTACCTCCTAAAAAAGCATCCTTTTCTTTATTATACGAAAAAGATGCTTAAATGAACATATTTATTATTATTCTAAAGACAATCTTGAAAATCCATTCATACTCATACGATCTTTGAGATGATGTTTCTTGAAGTAATAATACCCAGCAATTCCCATCATCGCAGCATTATCAGTACAATATTTAAATGGTGGAATACTCACCTTTATATCGTTAAAGTGGGTAAGAACTTCTTTTCTTAAATGAGTGTTCGCCGCAACCCCACCCGCCACAATAAACATTTTGGCTTGATAATCTTTAACCGCTTGTTTGCTTTTATCAATTAAATGTTTCACCGCCGCTTTTTGAAAAGAAGCCGCCATTTCAATCTCATTGATTGGTTCTTTTTTCATGTTAAGACGATTAATCATATTAATCACATGGCTTTTTAAGCCACTATAAGAAAAATCATATAACGCTTTTGTTTTGACATTAGGCATGGCATAAGTAGGCTGCCCTTTTTGAGCCAACTCATCAATAATAGGACCCCCAGGATATCCTAAATTAAGGACCCTCGCAATTTTATCATACGCTTCACCAACAGCGTCATCTTGCGTTTCGCCTAATTTTTCAAACTCATAATGATCGCGCATTAAAATAAGTTCTGTATGCCCCCCTGATACAACGAGCGCAATCAACGGAAATTCCATATCACTCTCAATTTGATTGGCGTAAATATGCCCAGCAATATGATGCACACCCACAATTGGAATATCATGCGCAAACGCAAACGCTTTAGCCGCATTAATCCCAACCAATAAACTTCCTATTAATCCAGGCCCTTTAGTAACTGCGACTAAATCAATATCCGATGCGTCTACATTCGCTTTATTTAAAGCATCTTCAAACACAACACTAATGCCTTTAACATGTTCCCTTGAAGCAATCTCAGGAACAACTCCACCAAAAGAAGCATGGGTTTTTATTTGGGATAAAACAATATTCGATAAAATTTCTTTTCCATCCTTAGAAACACTAACACTCGTTTCATCACAGGAACTTTCTACTGCCAAAACAATCATGCTTTACCTCCTATGGGTTTAATCATTAAATATGCATCGGTGCCATCCGCATAATAATTTTTTCTTTTGGTCTCAATATAAAAACCGAATGACTGATAAAATTGAATCGTTGCTTCTTTTTTTTCGCTAACTTCTAAGGTTAATTGGTCGACACCCATCTCCTTAGCATGGGCAATCATTTTATGCATTAACTGCGAGCCATACCCTTTTTGTCTATAAGGCTTTTCAACCGCAATATTAATGATTTCACCATTCGGTTTAGTAATCCACATTCCCGCGTAAGCTAGCCGTTTCCCACTCTCTATTAAGATGAAGTAATGCGCCATATCATTGTATAATATTTCATTGGTTAACATTGGTTTTTCTAAACTTTTTCCAAACGTTTTTTTCTCTAAATCAAATACATAAGCAACATCGCTCATATCCATTTTACGAATCATGCTTACAAATTCCTCTCTGCTTCAGTTTTTCTTAAATAATGCGGACTTAAAGCATGCTTATTTTCAACACGTTTTAATAATGGACTATTTAAAACAACTGTTAAATCAGGTTCAAGTGCGTCTATCGCTTCGTCATACGCCCAGTTTTGTAATGCCTCATTTAAAGAAATATAGCGTTCAGGTATATACGCTTCAAGGAAATCATTATTTTTAAAAACCCCTGCGAATGCATGGTTTCTTCTTGCATCAATGTAGGTTAAAACTTTTTGTTTTTTAGATGCGCTCGCTAAAAGCGCTAAAGAAGAAATTTGAAAAAGTTCAATATCATGAGAAAAAGCCAACATTTTCGCAACCACAACACCAATTCTTACCCCCGTATAACTGCCTGGACCAACTCCGATGATGATTTGATCGAGATTAGAAACACTCCAACGGGCTTTCTTAAAAAGCGTTTCAACCGTCTGCATCAAGGTTACAGAATGATCATTATTGCCTTTTTCATACACACTATATAATTTATGGTCGCCTTCATAAAGCGCAACATATAAATAAGGCGTTGCTGTATCAATCGCTAAACGTTTTAATGAGTGTTTCATAATAGCCACTTCCTTCAAGAATCACTAATCTTTTTTCATTGTCTTCCCATTTAATATGTATGCTTAATTTATTATTTGGCATCACACTGAGTATATTCTTATACCATTCCACCACACAGACTCCGTCTGATTCAAAGTATTCTTCAAGGTCATAGTCACTAAAATCATCCGTTAAGCGATAAGCGTCAATATGATAAAGTGGGAGATCATGGTCATATATTTTTAAAATGGTAAATGTCGGAGAATTTATTCTTTCTTTAATGCCTAGCGCACGCCCCAAAAATTGAGTAAATGTTGTTTTTCCTGCCCCTAAATCGCCTTCTAAACCTATCAAGAACCCTGGTTTAACATAAGAAGCGATATGATGCGCTAGTTTTTCCATATGGTCTAATGATGTGATGGATATAGTTTTTTCCATAATAAGCCTCTTTTCTAAAGCGTAAATATAATAATTAATAAAAACATGATATAATAAACGTGCATTAAATGAATATTCAAGGGAGCGTCGCTGATGTTTATTATATTACACAATCCTCTCTCGAGAAATAAAAAGTCTAAACGTGTAACCAAAAAAGTAGTCGACATGTTTCAAGCAAAAGGTGTCCCTTTTCGGTTAAAAAGTTTACTTAAAATAAAAGACATTGAACAGTATATCAAAAAAACACCGAAAGATATAAAAATTTTACTGCTTGGTGGCGATGGAACCATTAACACGTTTATGAATAACACTTATAATCTCGCTGTTAAAAACGAGATTTATTTAAAAGGCAATGGCTCAGGCAATGACTTTTTAAGATCGTTAAAAAAACAAACGCCTGAAACGCAAAAAATTATGGTGATGAACTATAACGACAAAAAAAGATATTTCATGAATGGTGCTGGGATGGGGATGGATGGCTACATTGCCCATTTAGTGAACCTTTCAAAGCGTAAGAATCGATTCAATTACTTTTTAAATACCTTAAAAGCATTCATTACCTTTAAACCAAAATACGCAGAAGTGACGATTGATGGCACCCTGCACACATTCAAAAAAGCTTACTTAATCGATGTTAATTCTGGTGAGTATATTGGCGGTGGAATCCGTTTAACACCTAGGGCTTCACTAGAAGGCGAAATGTTAGATGTTGTCGTTGTTCACAAAATCCCAAAAATATTACTTTTTGTGATTTTTCTAAGTGTATATTTAGGAAAACATACATGGTTTAAACGCTATGTTTTTTACAAAAAAGGCAAACACGTTAAAGCCACTATGTTTTCACCACAAATTGCCCAATGCGATGGTGAGTCATTTGAAAAAACATATCAACTAGAGATCAAACCGACTCAGAAGCGTGCAAAATTTAAACTCTTTGATTTTGAAAAAAACACCTAACCTTAAGGTTAGCGTGTTTTTTTGTTAGAAAGTCTTTCTCTAATGGCTTTGCTTTCCGCTTCAAACCCTGGTTTTTCTAAAAGTGCAAACATATTTTTTTTATACGCTTCAACACCTGGTTGATTAAATGGATTAACATCGAGTAAATAGCCTGATAATGCACAGCTTAATTCAAAGTAATAAACCAGCATTCCAAATGAGAATGCGCTCATTTCATCAACTTCTATTAAAATACTGGGTGCATCTCCATCCATGTGCGCAAGCAAGGTTCCTTGCATCGCTTGTTTGTTAATTTGATCAACGCTCATATCGCTTAAATAATTTAAGCCATCTAAATCATCATCCGTCTTTGGAATATGCAAATCTTTTTTAGGTTTTTTAATCGAAACAACGGTTTCAAATAATTGTCTTTCGCCTTCTTGAATGTATTGTCCTAAAGAATGAAGATCCGTTGTGAATGATGCGCTAGCAGGGAAAATTCCTTTATTTTCTTTTCCTTCTGATTCACCAAATAGTTGTTTCCACCATTCCGCAACATAAGAAAGTTTAGGCTCATAGGCAACAAATAATTCTACATTTTTTCCTGTTTCATACAGCAAGTTTCTAGCCGCTACATATTGATACACTGGGTTATCCATGCTTCTTTCGCTATATAGTGATTGTGCCTTAATCGCACCATCTAACATTTCATCAATATTAATACCACTCACCGCAATCGGAAGTAGCCCAACTGGAGATAACACACTATAACGCCCGCCAACATCATCTTCAATGACAAACGTTTCATAGCCTTCTTGATTTGCAAGGTTACGAAGCGCCCCTTTAGATTTATCAGTCGTCGCGACAATTCTTTTTTTTGATGATGCTTCTCCGTACCGTTCTTCTAATAAGGACTTAAAGAATCTAAACGCCAAAGCAGGTTCCGTCGTCGTTCCTGATTTAGAAATAACATTAATTGAAAAGTCTTTATCTTTTAAATATTCTTTTAAATCCAGCATGTATTCTCCACTAATCTGGTGTCCCGCAAAAATAATCTCAGTTTCAAGGGATGATTTAAAATGTGGGCTCAATGCTTCATACGCTGCTTTTGCGCCTAAATATGACCCCCCAATTCCAATCACTAATAAGACTTGAGATTTTTCTTTTAACGTGTTGGCAACAGCGTTAATACGGCTTACTTGTTGTTTCATACTTTGGGCTAAATCTAGCCAACCAAGGAAATCTTTTCCTTTTCCAGATTTCGTCTCTAACGTTTCATGTGCGGTCTTAATTCCCTTTAAATAGCGGTTTCCCACTTTTTCCTTATACTTCCCTAAATACGATAAATCTACACGAATCATTTTTTTGACCTCCAACGAATTTTTCTTCCTCAAGAACGTTTGTTTTCATCGTACGATTCAATCCATTTTTCTAATACGTCTTTTAGTGGCTTAAAGCCACTTTTTAAATGAATTTCAACACGTTTTTTTCGAGTTCGTAGCCGTTTATAACTTAAAGCGACCTTTTCATTGTCTTTAACTTCTAAGACTTTAAGTTTTACGGTTTTACCAACACTCAAATAATCTTCAATATCATTAACATAGTTATCGGATACCTCTGATATATGAATCAACCCATCAGTTGAATCATCGATTTTTACAAACGCTCCATACGGTTTAATTGCTGTGACGCGTCCTTTGACAATGTCACCTTTTTTCATAATTAAACACCTCTATGGAATAGCTGTTATAAGTATACCATATAAAAAGGAAATCAAAAACTGATTTCCTTATATCTATTATCCATATCTATGCGCAATTGAACTTGCAGCCGCAGCGGCAATTGCGCCGACAATGTCGTCTAAGAACGTATGACATTTTCCTTCTTGTTTTCCCTCTTCATCGAGTGTTTTAATAATGCCGGGTTTTACTTTATCGACATACCCAAAATTCGTAAACCCTATCGACCCATACACATTGACAATCGCCAAGGCTAAAACTTCATCAATGCCATAGAGCCCATAATCTTTAAGCAACATTGATTTTAATGGCTCATCCATATCTCCACGTTCGGCTAATATATCAAGTTCCAGTCCTGTTAAAATCGCATTTTGAACTTCTCTTTTCATGACAACACGCTCTACATGTTCTAAGCAAATATCAAACGTTAAGCCCTCAACATACTTCTTTTGTAGCCATAACGTAATTTCCGCAATTTCTTTAAGCTCAACGCCGCGATCACGCATCATGTTTACAACAGTATCTCTTGTTTTTGTATCATTTACACGATCATCTTGGTAGGTTTTACTCATCTAATCACTCTTTTCTATATTTGTTCGACGCCAATAATGCCTGGAACCTCTTCTAAAAGAATCGCTTCAACACCATCTGTTAACGTCGTGTCAATTAAAGAACAGCCTACGCACGCACCAAGCATTTCAACATACACAATGCCATCTTCGTACTTTACAAAGCGGATATCTCCACCATCACGCTTAATATATGGTCTGATTTTTTCAATCACTTCTTGGGCTTGAAGCTCTATTTGTTTTTCATCCATTTCATACACCTCACTTCTACAAACACATTATACAAAAATCAATTTGGCCAATGGGATAAAACGCAAATCTATTTTTTTACTTCCTTGCGACGCAAAATAAAATATGGCGCATGAGGGGTAGCACTTTCCATTAAATAATCAAATATTTGGTCCTTTTGTTTTGCAGAAAATCCTTTTAACCTAAGCATATCTGCACTATAATCGCCTACAATATACTCATAGCGATCTAAATAATCAACGTAGCGCTCTGAAAAACTTAAGGTATCAAAACAGTCTCTATAATTTTTTATCAATTCAAAGTGGCCATGTTTCGTTTCTACCACTTCGACACGTTTTAGCGTTTCATCTTTCATAATTTCACCCGATTCATAGTTTTTTAATGGTCGCTTCTTTTTGAATGAGCACACTGGCATGCGCCTCTATTTTTAGATGTTTCCCACCATCATCAAGGCCTTCGAACGTCGTTGCTTTGATGGATATATCATCCATTGAAAGGTTAAGGATTTGAGCGATGGTTTTTTGCATCTTTATGATGTGTGGTTTAAGTTTAGGCGCTTCTAAGATAACCATTGTATCAATATTTATAATTTTATAACCTTGTTTTAATATCATATCATATACACGTTTTAAAAGAAGCTTAGAATCTATATTTTTATACGCATCGTCTGTGTTAGGAAAATGCGTCCCTAAATCACCAAGCGCCTTAGCCCCTAACAAGGCCTCACAAAGCGCATGCAGCAAGACATCTCCATCGCTATGAGCAATGGTTTCATAAGGCGAATCAATTTCAATGCCGCCTAAAATTAGCTGTTTCCCCTTTTTTAAGCGGTGAATGTCTTTGCTGTAACCTACTCTAATCATTTAAAATCATCTCCAATAATTGAGCGTCTTGTTGCGTCGTAAATTTAATGTTTCTCTTGTCACCAGGGACAATTTTAGTCGGAATATCTAACATAGTTTCCACAATCGATGCGTCACACGTGAGTGACATATATTGATGCTTTAATTTATCATGGGCTCGCATAACTGTGTCGCTTAAAAACCCTTGAGGCGTTTGAATGTGAAAAAGGGCCTCGCGTTTCACATCACCGACACTTAATCCCTCTTCGACCCGTTTTAAGGTATCAACGACTTCAACCCCACAACTCACCGAGTTAAAATATCTTAACCCATTTAAAACATTATCAATCATGTCTAAAGTCAGATAAGCACGGGCACCATCATGAATTAAAACATAATCGCTTTTTACTGCTTTTAACCCATTATAAACACTTTCTTGACGGGTATTTCCACCTAAAACAACCAAAAATTTAGAAGCACTAAAGTGCTTTTTTAGCATCTTAAAATCTTCTTCACTCGAAACGATAATTATCGTAGAACACCGCGCATCAATAAAAAAGGGGTGAACCGCATAATCAAGAATCATTTTGCCTTTTATTTTATAAAGCACCTTATTATAGTCTAATCCAACGCGTTGACCTTTTCCGCCCGCGACGATTAAAGCATCATACATCACTATCGTGTCTGCTTTCATAAATTTGGTTATCCGTTACCAAGATATCAACAGGAATATCATGCGCTTTTGAAGGCAATGCTTCCATTCTGAATGTTTCAAAAACAACGCCCACTTTTAATCCTTGATAATCTTTTAAAAAGTGGTCATAATACCCTTTGCCATAGCCTAGACGATAAAGGCCATCGTCATATACCAACCCTGGGATAATGATTGCGTCTAAGGCTTGTTTATCGACGGGTTTACTGTTTTTAGGTTCCATCACACCGAACTTGCTTTCTTCAAACATTCCATTATCCTCATAAAAAACAATGCCTTCTTTTTCCACCTTGGGATAATAGAGTTGATAACTTGAAGCCAACCCTCTTACATCAATTTCTTTATCCATGGGATAAAATACCCCTATTTTTTTTAAAGGATAATCTTTTAAAACATCTTCTAAAGAAAATAAAAGCATCGTATTAAGTTTTTTATGTAACACTGAATCCATTTCTTGGCGCATCTTAATAAAAATCTTACGTAATGTAGATTTATCCATATTATCACCTATTATAAATAAAGTAATGCTCGTTGACATGATCATCTAATGCAATGTCTAATGCTTTTAAAGCCCGCTCGGCAATTTCGTCAACGGGTTCATCAAACATCTTCACACCAGTTAGACCAAAAGAAGGAAACAAGGTCTCTTTAACCGATCCAAACGTCATCGTATACGTGATTAAATCGCCGCCTTCTTCTAACACCCGTTTTAACATTTCCGTTTTTCTGTGATCGGTTATAATCATCGCAAAGCGAATCCCTGATAAACGGAAAACGGCGTGAATATCCTTTAAAAAATGGTAAGCTAACTTTTGAATATATTCCCCCATCATTAAATCGCCAATATCTCTACCGTACTTCTTGTTAATCGCAGGAATATTCGTTAATTCAAATGTCACGATGTTATAGGGGTTTCTTGCTTTATTAAGTTTTTGAATGTATTCAAAATAAGCTTTTTCAAAAGGGACATTATTCAACACTTCCACATTCGAAGTTGGATATTTCTTTACATCCAACCCTCGAACCACCGCAATATACATCGTGCGTTTATCTTGAGTAAGGCGCTTTCCTTTTTCTTTAAACCAGTGATATTCTCCATCTTTTTTTATCCGGTAGTGGGCTTCATATGTCGATCTTTTTTTCCCAAGCTTATTCAAAATTTCTAAATATGAGGTTTGATCATCAGGATGCATTTTAAGCATTAATGATTCAAAAGAAAATTCATGGCTTTCAAATTTCATAAGCGCAATAAACTTTTTGGTTCCAAACATCATCTCATCATCGCTTCTAAACGCTATCCCATCCTCCACCAAATCAAGCATATGAATGAAACGTTCCCTTAAAAGCTCACTTCTTTGCGCCAAGTGTTCATAATCTTTTTTTAGCTTCTTGTGGTTGTTTTTAAGACGTTTTTCACTGCCCACCTTTTTTATATCAATGCTCAACAATGTAAGTCCCAAACCAACAAAGCTATATATTTGCAAACTCAAGTATGGAATGTTCGCTAGGTCAAAAACAAAAAACAGGATGTAAGCACTGATTGCCGGAATAAAAAGCAAAATATCTAAATCGCCTTTTTTCATACGGATTTTTTTAAACACAACAAAGACAAACCATAAGAATAAAACGATGGTTTCTAAATTGATATATTCCCCCACAGCAACCCATCCTTTCTTTTATTAATTTTGCATATATTTCTCTAAATAAAGCATCAACGATTCATGCGAAATGTCTTGATCTAAATACCCATCTAAAGTAATACTCACTTGGCCTGTTTCTTCACTCACAACAATCGTTAACGCATCGTATATTTCACTAATCCCAATCGCCGCTCTATGTCTTGAGCCTAAATATTTAGGAATTTTAGAAGACTCACTTGGTGGAAAATAAGCGCCAGCACATTTAATAACGTTATCTTTAATAATAATCGCTCCATCATGTAGGGGCGTCATAGGCATAAAAATACTACTTAATAATTCGCTACTAATCGGTGCTTCAATTTGAAACGCATTATCAATAAACTCGTTTAAAGGGTTATTTCTTTCAAAGGTTATAATGGCACCAATTTTATGACGCGATAAATAATCAATCGCATGCAGCAATTCTTTTTTCACATCTTCTTCAATGGTATTAGAGATGAGCAACCCTGATTTAATGCCAATAAAATAAAGTAAAGCCTTCACTTCGGTTTGAACCAACACGAAAAAAACCATCACAACAGGAATGACTCTCACTAAAATCATCATTGTATTTTCAATGGTGGACGCATTGAAGGAAATTTCAACAATAAAAAAGATTAAAAGAACAAGTGCGACGACTTTTAAACTTCTATAAATAACCATATTAATTTTAGATTTAACCACTGATGTAAATATGGTGAAAAGGTACATATTAAGCAATATAATATCGAAACTTTCCATGCGCGTCCCCTCCCGAGAAAAAAATTGAATGCTTATAAATTGTTTCATGACTGATTATACCATAGAATAATAGTAAGCGTTTGATATGAAAGACAAGAAATTTTTAAAAATTTTATATAGGGCTTAAGGGTCTTGTTTTCACATTCAAACAAAAAAGTCAACCCTTAACCACACTGTAAAATTAAAGTATACTATATACACCTGTTAATTATTTGGAGGGATTTTTTATGGCGAATTACCCAAAAGCGACAATCGATGCTTTAAACAAGGACATAAAAGAACACTTTACTCATCTTTATCCTATCACAAGTGATATGGAAAAGTCATTCGACAGTGTATCAAGACTTGTCATGTTAGATAGGTATACACAAAAAGATTTAACCTTAAAAACGCTAAAAGAAGGCGATTTAGTTTTAACGATTGTAAGAGATGACCCAAAATTCCCAGCAAGAGGTGTGGGAATTATTGAATCTATAGATGATGATACTTTAACGATCAAAGTAGAACCTGATTATTTAGCATCCACTGAAGATGCGGATGAAGAAGGTAGAATCAAACGTTTACGCAAACAAGTCGATAAACCTTTAGAATTATACTTTGAACAAATTGCTTTAAGACTTGCGAACCATTTAGGTGAAGACGAGTCTGAAGCAATCAGACAAAGCTTTTATGAAGAAGTGTCTAGTTTGAATTTAGTCCCAGCAGGCCGTGTTTTATTCGGCGCAGGGTCGCAAACAGAAGTCACTTTCTTTAATTGTTTTGTAATGCCTTTTATGCACGATTCTAGAGGTGGGATTTCTGAGCATAGAAAACAAGTCATGGAAATCATGTCTCGTGGGGGCGGCGTTGGAACCAATGGATCTACGTTAAGACCTAAAAACGCTCTTGCTAAAGGCGTTAACGGTAAATCAAGTGGATCTGTTTCATGGTTGAATGATTTATCACAACTTACCCACTTAGTAGAACAAGGTGGGTCAAGACGCGGTGCGCAAATGATCATGCTTGCCGATTGGCATCCTGATATTATTGATTTTATTGTGTCTAAAATGCAAAACCCTAAAATTTTACAGTTCTTATTAGACACGATTGATGATCCTCGCATTAAAAAAGCCGCAAAAAATAAACTCAAATTTATCCCCTTAAGCGACGAAGAAGTAGAAATCAATGAATATATTTTAGAAAAATCTAAAGAAGATGAACATGAATTTTCTAAAAAAATTATTGATACTGCATGGGAAAGGCTCAATAAAGGGGGACATTACGAAGTCAATGACCCTGAATTCCTTAGTGGAGCCAACATATCAGTAGCCATCACTAAAGAGTTTATGGAAGCCGTTCAAAACGACACAGACTATGAACTTAGATTCCCTGATATCGATAGTTATGATGCGCAAGATAAAGTTGCTTACGATGAAAAATGGAACGAAATTGGGGATGTGAGAACTTGGGAACAAATGGGGTATAAAGTAAAAACCCATTATAAACTAAGAGCAAAAGAATTATGGAACTTAATTAACATTTGTGCAACGTACTCAGCCGAACCTGGAATCTTTTTCATTGATAACGCGAATGAAGAAACAAACGCGCAAGCCTATGATCATAAAGTGGTTTCTACCAACCCCTGTGGAGAACAACCCTTAGCTCCTTATTCTGTATGTAACTTAGCTGCTTTAAACCTTTCAAACATGGTAAACCATGAAACCAAAGATGCCGATTGGGAAAAATTAGAAACAACCATTCGCACCGCTGTAAGACTTCAAGATAATGTTATTGATAAAACGCACTACTTCTTAGATGAAAACAAAGAACAAGCATTGGGTGAAAGACGAATTGGACTAGGGGTGATGGGGCTTCACGACTTACTGATTTGGTGTAACCGTACATACGGTGCAAAAGATGGATTAGCATTCATTGATAAACTTTTTAAATTTATCGCGGTAAAAGCGTATGAAACGAGTATTGACCTCGCCAAAGAAAAAGGCGCATTCCCTTACTTGAAAACTCAAGATAATAGAGATAAAATGCTCAACAGTGGTTACTTAAAGAAAATGCCGAAACACATTAGAGAAGGCATTCAAGAACACGGCATTAGAAACTCACACCTCTTAACCATTGCGCCAACAGGCTCAACTGGAACGATGGTGGGTGTTTCTACTGGATTAGAACCTTATTTCGCATTCAAATATTTTAGAAGTGGACGCCTAGGAAAATTCATTGAAGTGAATGCTCCAATCGTAGAAGCATACTTAGAAAAATACCCAGGTTACAGTGCTGATAACCTTCCTGAAACCTTCATCTCAGCCATGGATTTATCACCTGAAGCGCACGTTGATGTTCAAACCACTATTCAAAAATGGATTGACTCATCAATCTCTAAAACAGTAAACGCTCCAGAAGGCTACACCGTTGAAGAAGTTGAACAAGTCTATCAAAGACTTTATAACGGTAACGCAAAAGGTGGAACCGTTTATGTAGATGGGTCTAGAGATGCCCAAGTTTTATCACTTAGTAAAGAAGACAAAAAATCCAAACAAACTGAAATTAAAGACTTTGGCCTAGATGTAGAAGAGAAAAAAGAACAAAAGAAAAAACCAACCGATGATAAAAACTTACGATCTGATCGTCAAGATAGAGACATCGGTGTAGAAGCAGGGAATATCTGTCCTATTTGTTTAGAAGGTACCGTTGAAAACTTAGGGGGATGTCACACCTGCACGAACTGTAATGCACAATTAAAATGCGGATTATAATAAAAATAAAAGGCTGAAAAACAGCCTTTTATTTTTTCTAAACCCCCTTTAAGCATGTTATAATTAAATATACACGTACCGATCAAAAAGGAGGCACACACTTGAAAAAAGCAGTCATTGTTGGCGTAGAGAAATTTTCAAAAGGGATGCTTGAATACTATTTGGATGAGCTTGAAAATTTAGCGTCTTCTTTATCAATTGAAATCATCAAACGGTTTACACAAAAAAACACGCTTTCTTCAACCCCTTACAAAATTGGAAAGGGTAAAGTTGAAGAAATTCATGCCTTTATTCAATTTGAGTCTGTTGATTACATCATATTCAACGAGGAACTAACCAATACTCAAATAAGAAACTTAGAAGAAACCCTGAACACCGCAGTTATTGATAGAACCATGCTGATTTTAGAAACGTTTACGAAACGCGCAAAAACAAAAGAAGCCATGTTACAAGTCGAGATTGCTCAACTTAAATACTTAAAACCAAGACTCTCTGCTTTAAGAACCTCGTTTGAACAACAACAAGGTGGAATCGGTCAAAAAGGCCCTGGTGAGAAGAAGCTTGAGTTAGATAGACGTAAGATAGATAAAGAAATTAAAACCTTGCAAGCATCTTTAAAAAACATTGTTAAAACCCGAAAAGTAAATAGACAAAAAAGAAGCGATTCAAGCATCAAAAATGTCGCGGTTGTAGGGTATACAAATGCAGGAAAAACAACCCTTCTTAACACGTTGATCAACCATTCACAACACCATAAAGAAGATCAATTAAAAAGTGAAGACCGTTTATTCGCAACGTTAGAAACGGCCACACGAAAAATTCAGTTAAAAGATAAAAAACCATTCACACTAACCGACACCATAGGCTTTATTGCACAACTTCCCCATGATTTAATCGATTCTTTTAAAGCCACCTTAGAAGAAATCAAAGAAGCCGATCTTTTGCTTCATGTCATTGACTTTTCCCACCCTTATTACCTCGATCAGATTCATACCACTGAAACCGTATTAAAAGAACTTGGTGTCAAAGAAGTCAATACTTTATACGTATTCAATAAAATTGATCTAAGTAATGACTTTTTACCGTCTCAATTTACGCCTGCGGTGAAAGTCTCATTAAAAGAAGCATTAAACGTTGATTCACTGATTGATAAAATCAACGAAATGTTGTTTATCGATGACACACCATGCATTTATAAAATCCCTCAAGATAGAGGCGATATTGTGAATCTTTTAAATGAGCAAAGTGAATTAATCAAGCAATGGTATGAAGAAGAATATGTGTTTATTAAAGCCAACGTAGATAAATCTTTAAAAGCGAAGTTAAAATCATTTGAATTTTAAACAATAAAAAAAGCATCTGCTAGATGCTTTTTTTACCGGCAAGAAATATACATCTCTTGTTTCACCTAAAGGTGATTTATCGATGGCTACAAAGTAGCATTATATCTCAAAGTCCCTCTCTCCAAACACTTTTGCCGGTAATAAGTGAACCTAAGGTTTTTCTATACTATATCATTTTTTCATCGAAATTACAAACTTTTTTTCATAGTATAAATGTATTATTTAAGCTTGCTTAAGGCCTTAAACAATTGTTTGAAGCTAGAAACATTCTAAGTTATTGTCTTTCGTTTTTTTGTTCAGTTGTCTCAAATAATGAAGATAATGGTTTGTCTTGAACAATATTTAAAATGCCTTGTCCTATTAACTTTGCGACACTTAACTGTTTGACTTTATCGCTTTGTTTATCTTCTAACAGTTCGATGGTATTGGTTGTGACAAGTTCTTTAATTGCGGAGGCATTGATGCGTTCAATCGCTGGCGGGGAAAAGACTGGATGGGTACATGCAGCATATACTTCTTTGGCGCCTGCGGCTTTTAAAGCATTTGAAGCTTGAGTAATGGTTCCAGCAGTATCAATTAAATCATCGATAATTATAGCGATTTTTCCACTAACATCTCCAACTATTCCCATCATTTCTACTTCGTTGTCTTTAGGGCGTGATTTATCTATAATGGCGATGGATGCGTTCATGGCATTTCCCATTCTTCTAGCGCGTACAGCACCGCCATGATCTGGTGATACGATCACTAAGTCTTCTTGACTCGAAAATTTATTTCTAAAGTAATCTACAAGAATAGGCATTGCTACAAAATTATCTATCGGGATATCAAAAAAGCCTTGAATCTGTCCGGCGTGTAAATCCATTGAAATGACACGATCTGCGCCTGCAGTTTCTAATAAATTTGCAACCAGCTTCGCAGAAATTGGTTGTCTAGAAGCACTTTTTCTATCTTGTCTAGAATACCCATAATAAGGCATTACAACGTTAACACTTTTACTTGATGCTCTTTTAACGGCATCAATCATTATTAATAGTTCCATTAGGTTTTCATTCACAGGAGCATGTGTTGGTTGGATAATGAAAACATGATGTCCACGGACAGTTTCTTCAATATTGACACCAATCTCGCCATCGGCAAACCGTTTAACTTCACAATTGCTTAAAGGAATATTGGTATAATCACTGATTTCCTGTGCTAACTTTCGGTTTGCAGATAGTGCAAATAATTTAACTTTATTACCTTCTAAAATTGCCATAATGCCCTCCAAAAAAATAATATATTACTCAACCACTCTTATTATAACTAAATATAAGCAAAAATAAAATGCAACTTTAGATAAGTTGCACTTTAATTTATTACGACTCTTCTGATTGTGGTTCAATTGGTTCGTCTTCAAGATTGTTAAAAGCTTCAATCACTACGGATTCGATGCGGTCTCTCGTTTCTTGGTTGATAGGATGCGCTACATCTTTAAACTCACCATTCGGCATTTTGCGTGAGGGCATCGCTACAAACAAGCCTTCTTTACCATCGATAATACGTAATTCGTGAACTACGAAACAATCATCAATAGTTATCGCCGCAATGGCCTTTA
>CAYZOR010000022.1:0-18966 GCA_964479895.1 uncultured Candidatus Izemoplasmatales bacterium
TCACTTTATTATAGGTAATATCTTTAATTTTAGTCGCAACCAAATCAACCGCTATATCATGTTTATGATCATTCGGAATGATCACATCAGCGTATCTTTTGGTCGGTTTGATATGTTTATGATACATCGGTTTGACGGTTTTTAAGTATTGATTAATCACGCTATTCATCGTACGGCCTCGATCTTCTATATCGCGTTTTAGCCTTCTTATAAAACGCGTATCATCATCGAGTTCCACAAAAATATTCATATGTGATAAAGCTCTAATTTTAGCACTTTGTAAGATTAGAATCCCTTCCACAATGATGATGGGTTTAGGGTATATGGTTTCGCTTTTTTCACTTCTTGTATTATGGATAAAATCATATACTGGTTTTTCAATGGTTTGATTATTCATCAATGCCATCAAGTGCTCATACAGTAAATCATTATCTAAAGAATCGGGGTGGTCATAATTAATATTTTTACGTTCGCTTTCGCTTAAATGATCTTGATTATGATAATAATCATCATGGTTAATAATAATAACATCGTCTTTTGAAGTATGTTTTAAAATTTCTTGAACAACAGTAGATTTTCCAGATGCGGACCCACCAGAAACTAAATATAATAATGGTTTCAAACAATCACCCTTTCCTAAGTTCATTCAAATTATACAATAGTGTTAACATTTTAAACAGTATTTTCAAGAAAAAAGCGGACAAACTTTAAATTTGTCCGCTTCTTAATTATTCTATAACTACATCATCAAATCCTTCTTCAAAGTCATTATCAAACGTATGCATCGCAAAACCGATTAAGTATTCAAGTTTTTCAAACATATCTACATTCTCGATGTAGTCTAACGATGCTAAGAATTCAGCGCGATCTTGTGGGGGCGTATCTTCGAAGTGAATCATTTCTAACGTAGTTAAGCTTATTTCACCGTCTTTAAATACAGCTTCACTTGAAGTAATATACACGAAGTCGAAAATCATTTCATCTGTTTCAATCGTTACTTCACTTAATTCTGGATCAATAATTGGAAGGCCAAAATTCACGAAATGATTTTCTTGGATTTCAGCGACAGTGTGCGTTCCCTCAGGGACTGAGAACATTTCTAAGGTTTCAGCATACCTATACGTTTCACCAAGCATCATTAATTTGAAAAATTCTTCCCCTAAATCAAGTAAATTTCTCGCATCACTTGGAACACTAATGGCTGATGCATCCTGTAAAGACATCGTAACTTGCATGCTTTCATTTGGATCAGAAGGAATCATATCCATCACATTAAACATCATACTCATTGAATCATTATGATAAGGTTCAAAAGAAACCACCAAATCAAATGGGTCTATAAAATCAATCATCGCCATCAATTGTTGATATTCTTCAGTTTCTTTAAACGCCTCAAAATCTTCTGGCATTTCTTCATCCATATCTAACATATTGGCAATATAAAACATATCTTCTAACACATCATTGGCTAAAGCTTTAATAGATTCTGGATGTAAGGTCATGATGGTATTCACCATGGTTTCATCATGAACTTCAACGTCTAACTCCATACCGTCTAATGCTTCAAAATATTCAAGATCAAAATATTTCTCAAACCGTGACAATTCATTCGCAACATTTCTTAATACTGCTTCATCCATATCAAGTTCTTTTGCTAACATTTCATATAAGTCATCTTCATCGAAATCCGCATCTTCTTTTGGTAAGACAAGGACAATATATTCATCGATATCAAATATCTCAGAAAAATCAACATCATCTTCGCTCATAAGTTCTAACATATCACTCACTTCGAAGTAAACTTCATAAGTCATTTGCGTCTCATTTATATAAAGTTCCAGATCAACGGCTTCATGGTCGTCTTCAAACGAAAACGTTAAATGCATTAAATCAGAACCGCCCGTTTCTAAAGCCGCAATGCTCATGCTTAGCGTGCCACTTTCGTACGATTCTTCCCATTCGTTAAACGTCGTAAAATCTAGCGTCATACTCATGCGCTGCCCAACCATACTGTCCATTTCATTCATCAATGAAGAAAGATGCGCTAAATCATTATCAAAAGCCTCATACACATCTTGAGCCGCTTGTGCTTCATCACTTAAAGGCGCATCATTATCCCCGTTATCATCTGGATCGCCATTATCCCCGTTATCATCTGGATCGCCATTATCCCCGTTATCATCTGGATCGCCATTATCTCCGTTATCATCTGAATCGCCATTGTCATCAGGATCGCCATTGTCATCGGGGTCAATGGCTTCATAGACCGCTTCTAATACTAAATCATTTTCTGGCGTAAATGTATACGTACTCTCTTCACTAAATGTTTCATCGCTCGCAACATCTACCCACTCAACAAAGACGTGATCATCTGTATCAAAAGCAGAAATGGTCACTTCTTCTCCTTCATCTACTGTATCACTTGGTTCTATACTCATTTGCGCATTATCAAGCTCACTCGTTAAACTTACCGTATATGAGCCCTCATCACAGGCTGCCAAACTAAACATACCAACTAGTAAAACCACTAAACTAATTCCTTTTTTTAACACTCTAAACACTCCTTTAAAATTAAAATATTCCAAACAGTATTCATTCACATGAAGTCTCTTTGGAATTCTTTATGAGCATTTATATTTTTATACTACCATGTTTATATGACATTTTCAAAAGGTATGTATATAAAAAAAGCGCTCGCGCGCTTTATGGTGATTTAATCAAATTTCCTGATTCATCATAGGTTGAGATAATGGCTTTAATATCGCCCTCTTCAAACATTCTTACATCTTTTAAAACACCATGGGCATAATATCTTATGCTTACGCCATGATAAAGATCTTTTTTACACATTGTTTTTTCTATCAGTTTTCCTTGTGGATTGTACCATTGCCACTTCCCTTCTTTCAACCCATCAACAAACAACCCACTTGATGCTTTAATGCCATTATCATGATAAAACGTCCAAATCCCATGCTTTTTACCATCCAACGTTTGGCCTTCAACTGAGATGCGTTGATTCGCAAAATGCTCTAGATATTTATTGAGTCCTTTTTTTAAAATATTTTCCATATTATCCCTCTTCGCGTGTGTATTTATATATTAATATATCATAAAGATACCATGAAACCATTAATTTAACATAAAATTTTTAAACAAAACACTATTTTCAATCCTTCATTTTGTTATAATGAATTTAAGGAGTGTGATTTTATGAACAAAATCATTCAAACATCATTATACGCAAATGCTTCAAGTTTAGGGTTGAATTGGATATACAATATCCCTTATCTAGAACGTCTTAGTAAAAGTGAAGATATTTTATTTCAAGCAGTTGACCCTGCGAAATATAAAAGAGCGCGTAAAGCGGTTATGGCGTATCCAAATGCTAAGGTAGGCGATGTTTCCCTTCAAGGAGACATTTTAAAGTGGCTTTATAAAGCTTTAGAAGAAAACCCTGAACTTTCTAAAGAAGATTATGAAAAACTTATTTATAACCACATCAAACCAGGTGGAGAGTATGAAGGCTGGATAGAAAAATATGGAAAAAAACTGGTCTTTAATGAAACCATTAAAGAATTAGAATTAGATCACAAACCCCTTGAACAAAATGATGATCAAATGGTTGGGTTGATTCCCTATTATGCATGCAAAGCCTTAAATCTACCGAATGAAAAAGCATTTGAACTTACACAAGCATTCAGTAATGAAGATGACTATAAAGCATTTTTTGAAGTCTTTGACAAACTTATAGAAGATTTAAAAGAAAAATCCTTTAAAGACGCTTTAAATAACTCTCTAAATTATATTCCTAAACATTATGGCTTCAAACTCAATATGGCGTTAAATGTAGAACATCCAAAAGATTTATTAAAAATCGTATCCAATGCGTGTTCAATCACCTACGCTATACCACTCGTTTACACCATTTTATATCATACGAGTTCTTTAAATGAAGCGCTAAAGCTAAATACGGTTTTAGGCGGTGCGAGCAGTGATCGAGCAACCCTTATTGGATTCTTATACAGTTTTAAAACCCCCCCTAGCGACGATGCGTTAAAGATTTTAAATCTATAAAAACGATGCACTTTTCAATCTTGAAAAGTGCATCGTTTTATTGTTCAATATACTTAATATGCGGGTACTTTTTCCCTTTATATGGATACTTTTTTAAATGGCCGAGCACATTTACAAACGACTTTATATCGTGATGGGCGTGCATCGTCTCTAAGAGTTCATAAGTTGCTAAGGCATCATCTAATGCACGGTGTGTATTTTGAACACTAATATCATACATTGCTACCGCATGATCTAACTTATGAGGGTAGGAGTGTTTGTCTCTATACACCGTTAACATATCGAGTACATCACATTGATCTAAGAAGGTGGTATCTTTTCCAAAATGATTAAATAGTCCCCTTAAAAAAGAAACATCAAACGGTAAATTGTAAGCCACCAACAAAGGCTTCTCCGCAATTAAACTCTCAACAATGTCTAAAAGTTCACTGTATTCAATGCCATTGGCGATCATTTCATCGGTGATATTGGTGATATTTTTAATGGTTTCATTTAATGGTTCTTTGATATTAACAACAACATTAATGGTTTCATCTTTTTTAAACACTTGACCTTCTTTTCTTAAAACAACTGCCCCAAATTCTATAATTTTATCTTGATTAGGATTTAAGCCACTTGTTTCAACGTCAAAAATTACAATTGATTCATGATCAGAAAACTCCATCATAATCCCCTTTCTACTTTGCGTGTATTATACCTTAAAAGTTGGTCGTTGAATACCGTAAATTTAAAGCGTGTCCATATACGCTTTCATACGGTTTAACCCATCAATTAATTGTTCTTTAGAACACGCTAAATTCAAACGAATAAACCTATCACCATTGCCGCCGAATTTATGACCATCTGCTACTACAACCCCTTGTTCTTTCGCAAGGTTTTTCATAAACGTTTTACTGTCTAACAACGTAAAATCAATCTGTACCCAGGCTAAATACGTTCCTTCTAAAGGCACGACATAACTTGTTTCAAAGTGCGTTTCCATAAACGTTTTAAGCGTATTATAATTGGATAAAATATGAGCATTTTGTGCATCCACCCAGTAGCCACATGATTTGTAAGCTGCCATGATCGCTTGTTGAGCTAAATTGTTGGGCCCCATCATATGTAGTGCGGCGTATGATTTTTTTAACTGTGTTCGTAATGTGTTATTTTTAACAATAATATGCGCACTATGCAGCCCAGCGATATTAAAGGTTTTACTTCCCGCCCCGATAATGATGATTTTTTCATAGTCATTAAAATAGTGTCCTAGGGAATGAAACACATGCCCGTCCATGATAACGTCACTATGTATTTCATCGCTAGCGATTAAGACATTATATTGTTTTGCCAGCGCAACCAACTTACTTAATTCATCCCTTCTCCATACTCTACCAACAGGATTATGAGGATTGGTTAAAATCATGATTTTAACGCCTTCTTTAAATTGCTTTTCCAGCAACTCAAAATCCATTGTGTAAACACCATCTTTATAAATGAGAGGGTTTGCCACAACGTCTCTATCATTGTCTTTAATCATTGGTTCAAACACATGATAAACAGGGGTTTGAATCATGATTTTATCGCCTTTTGTTGAAAATGTTTTAATGGTTATCGATAAAGCACTTAAAACTTTAGGCACTGGTAAAATCCAATGGTTTTTAACCTCAAGATTATAGCGCGTTAAAAACCAATTTTTATGAATATCTATATAATCACTACTTGGCTTGGCATATCCAAACGCCCCATGATCTACTCGCTTTAATAAAGCATCTTTGATTTCTTGAGCGACTTCGTAATCAGAATCGGCGACTGAAAAAACCAAATAATCATCACGGTCCACCAACGCTTTGCCCATGTTCCATTTAATTGAATCACTATTCTTTCTATCTAACGTTTTAAAATAATTCACCAAAAAACCCTCCAAAAATATCATATTATGTATTAAATCGTTGGCATAACATCTTCTTCATACTTAAAGTAAATATCAGACTCTAAAAACTTAACATAACGTTTTCTTCTTTGTCTAATATCATGGGATACAAAGAAAAAGATCGAAAAGGCCTCCCAAAGAAGCACCCACCCACCAACGAATAATCCTTGAACAAATAATTGTAAGATAATATCCGCTTGTTCACTTTCAAATAAAATAGATACGACTAAAAACATAATGGAAAAAACAATATAACTAAGCATACGTCTTAAATTCCTTTTAAGCGTACGGTCCGCTCTGAAAATCGCCATTCTAAAATTGTTTTTCACCGCTTCGCCAGACACTTCTTCTTTTTCAAGATCATAGTTATCTTTTTCTACGTAAAAACAAAACTCTATTGATTCTTCCATAGAAATTTCATACCCACTTTCCTCAATAAAACGAATCAAGTCAGGATCCATTTCTCTATGAACCGCTGGAGATGCATCCCAGCCACGAAACATCGCATCATAATCATCCAAACGAATCTCTACTTTAATCGCATTGGTCTCTTGATTTCTTTTATAGACATATTGCATCGTATCTTCATATTTTCTTTTAAACATATTGCCACCTCTTTTTTACATTTACTTTTTCCTAAAATTTAACGCTTCTTCATTAAGCGGGCAAACTTCTTGCGTCGGTTTCAAAGGATAGGTAATATGACGCAGTGTAAGCACCATTAATAAAACCGTCACAATCAACGTAAACGCTTCAGCCAAAACAAATGCACTCCATGTGCCTCTAAGCCCAAACCATTGTGCCATTAAAATAACCGCAGGAACAATGATGATAAACCCTCTTAAAAGCACAACACTTAACCCGAATTTCGGTTTTTCTATTGCGGCGAAAAAGGCTGCGTATAATATATTAAAAGCCGCAAATATGAGCCCTATAAAATAAATCCTTAACCCTGTTTCACTAATGGACTGCAAGGCTTGGTCATTTTCTGGGTTAAAAATTGAAACAATTTGGCTGTTAAAAATATAAATGCCACCATATATTAACAAACCAATGATGAATAATGTATAAAACCCATACGTTAAATAGCGTTTTAATAAATAATAATTGCCCAAAGAATAAGCGTTTGTTATTAACGGTTGAATCCCTTGAGCAACCCCGTTATATACAGCAATCACAACAATCGCTAAATTCGCAATGACTCCAAACGCCGCAACCGCAACGGTTCCGCTTAAAATCAACAAAATACGGTTAAAAAGTACCATTACCACACCATAAGAAAAATCAACGATAAATGTCGAAAGGCCTAAGACAATAATAACCCACCACATTTTATAAAAGCCTTTTACGCTTCCAAAATGAAAACTGTTTTGCTTTCTCACCATGTAGCTAGACATATATAAAAGGGATAGACTTGCCCCTAACGTTGTCGCAAAAGCGGCACCAAACATGCCCCACGATAAAACGAACAAAAAGACATAATCTAAAAGCGTATTGGTTAGTGAACTTACGAGCATACCACCCATCGCTGTTGCGGGTGAACCATCATTTCTAATAAACGCTATCATAATGTTATTCAATATATAGATTGGCGAAAAGGTTAAAATAACGCGCACATAAACAGCCGTCATTCGAAACGCTTCACCATCACCTCTTGCGCCCAGAAAACGCGCAACATCCTCATAAAAAAAGACACCCATGATAAAGTAAATAAAACTTAAGAACCCTGCAAGTAAAATCGTTGCGGTGAAAACATGATTCGCAAGCTTTTGTTTTTTTTGCGAATGAAACACGGTATATTTAATCGCGCCACCAATGCCAATCATTAACCCAGTACTGTGGGTAAGGCCATAAATGGGGATTGCTAAATTTAAAGCGGCTAATCCACTAGGTCCTAAACGTTGGGCGATAAAAATCGTATCAATTAAGATATAAAAAGAGATCGATAACATACCAAGCACATTTAATGACATATATCTTAAAAATAGTTTGAGTGGATGCCCTTGCATATAATCGTCTCCTAACAAGAAAATTATACCATAAATCAATAAAAAACCCTTAATCTTTACAGGAAAGATTAAGGGTTAATTTAAAGTTTATAGCTTATCCATGATGTCTAAGAATTGTTCAATCGGTTGATTTCCTGTTAATTCGTGTTCATCGTTGATCACAATTTTAGGAACCCCTGATACATTGTATTTTTGAGACAATTCACCAAATGTTTGCGCTTCAATCATTTCGCCTTCAACATTATCATTAAGCATTGCGATGCGGTGAGCATTTTGTACAGCCCCTGGGCAATGTGGACAGCTTAATGTTATAAAAACTTTGATGTTCACTTTGTTTTTGATATTTTTAATCCGTTCCATCACTGACGCATCAAAACTAGGGGTAATGCCTGACATATCAATCAACGCACTTAAAAATGAATTGATTTCATGACCCGCTGGAATTCCGTTGAATTTAACGCCTGTATATTCACCTTCGCTATTTAAAACAACGAAACTTGGGGTTAATGTAATTCCATATTCGTTTGCCAAATCACTATCTTTGTTTAAATCTTTTTCACTATATTCAACCTTATCGCTCAATTTCGCAACTTCACCTAAAAGTTCACGAGATTCTTTACACGTTTGACAAGGTCCATCCTCTTGGGTGAATAAAACCATTGTTACAGAATTTTTCATAGGCTTTAAAAATTCTTTAATTTGTTGCTTTACTTCATCATTTAATAAATTAGACATTATTTATTCTCCTTATAATTTGAATTTAAATATTGACTCGCTGCAAGGGCGGCTTTTGCCCCTTCGGCAGCGGAAATAATAATTTGTTTGTGCGGCTGAGCGGTTAAATCCCCAGCAGCATATAACCCTTTAATAGATGTCATTTGTGATTCATCGACTATAATCTCCCCAGCATCATTGGTTTTAACTAAGTCTTTAATGAACTCATTTTTAGGGACATTCCCTATTTCTATTAACAACCCTTCAGCATCGAGTTGTTTAATTTCTCCAGATTCTTTTTCTAAATATTCAACCCCTGTCACATGATCGTCTCCAAGCACTTTAAGCAATTGGCTTTCTAGATGCACTTCTAAATTTTCTATCGCGTTCAATTTATCTAAAAGCACTTTATCAGCTCGCCACTGTGAACGATGGACAACGGTAATTTTCCTTGCATAAGGCACTAAATCTAAAACGCCTTCAGCTGCTGAGTTTCCACCGCCAGCAACAATGACATGCTTATCTTTAAAAAACGGTGCATCACATGTCGCGCAGTAAGTAACTCCTTTATTAGATAACGCATTTTCCCCAGGGATATCCAATTTCTTAGGCGCACCCCCTGTTGCAACAATCAACGTTTTCGTTGTCAGTAGCTTACCATCTGTAAGGGTTAAAGTAAAATCAGGAGCGTTTTGACTTACCGATTTCACTTTGACGCCTTTTAATATAGGGACATCAAGTTTGTTCACATGGTCTAAAAATGATTGGCTTAAGTCTGGGCCTTTAACCAAAGAAAACCCTAAGTAATTATCAATATCAGTGGTGTTGTGAAGCTGTCCCCCTATTTCATCGGTGATTATTCCCACTTTTAACCCTTTACGTTTAGCGTATAAAGCAGCGTTTAATCCAGCAGGGCCACCGCCAACAACGAGCGCATCCCATTTTTCTTGACCATCAAATTCTGATGTATTGGTTTTTTCGACATTAAAATCAAACATAATAATCCTCCTGCATTAGTTCCCTTTTAAAATCAATTCAATCGCTTCCCTAAATTCGTCACGATCAATCGGTTTGTCTTCTTTTTGTTCAATTGATTGTAAAAGGTTCTCAGTCGTCAAACGTCCTATCGTTTTATCAATACTAGAACGAATGGCTTTTAATTGAGTTAACAGATCCAAACATGCAGTGTCGTTTTCCATCATCTTTAAAACACCCTGCATTTGTCCTTGTGCACGTTTAACTCTGTTTTTAAGGGATGCATCACACTCCATAGTTTTTCTCCTTTGCATTGATTTGTTTACCAACCATATTATACCTATAAGGGTATTGGTTTTCAACCGATATGCTTAAGCACTATAAAACGTCTAAATTAAAAGGAAAACACTGTATAAAAAGTGTTTTCCTTTTAAAGTTTTTCTAAAAATTAGTTTTTATTCAAACATCCCTTTTTGAATCACTTGTTTGGCTTTTAACATTACGTTGCCTTTCATAAAGACATCCGTAATATTGAGGGCTTGATCTAAAAGAATTAAGTCTGCATCAAACCGTTTTTTTATTTCCCCTTTGTGTTTTAAGTGATAAAACTTGGCGACGTTTTTACTGATCGGAAGAAGCATCGTTTCAAGTGGAATCTGACATTCATTAACGCCTTGTTTTAACGTATTGATCAGTGCTTCAACACTGCCAACTCCCATTTTTATAAAGTTCTTTTCTTCATCAAACTTAGGCAATGACCCTCCCCCATCAGAAGAGATTGTAATACGGTTAAAATCTATGCCTTCGTCAATCGCTTGTTTAAACACGCGATGCGCATTTAAAGGATTATTTTCATCAAAATAAGCCGTTAAATCAATGACACCACCATAGGTTTGAATATAATCAAAACCTTCTTTGACTAATGCTTCGTTTCTATTCATGTGGGTTGGAATAATCTTTTGAACCGGATACTCTGTTTCGCTCGCTAAACGCTTTAATAAATCAATTTTTTCTTTTCCACTTCCAACATGAACATTCATCACCCCGCCTTTAGAAGAAAGCAGTCCACCAACATGCACACTCGATAATATCTTTTTAAGTTCAACTAGGGTTGGAGACGCACTTCGGTGATCAGAAATCGCAATTTCTCCTGCGCCAATAATTTCTTCTATCAAAAGCATATCATCTTCTAAGGAATCAAATAACGTTTTAAGCGGCACTTGATAAGACCCGCTTAATGCATAAACACTCAACCCTTCCCCTTTAAGCGCTTTGGCTTTGGTGATTAATTCTTTCATTGACCGTGTAAACCCATCGGTCCCTAGTAACCCTATAGCGGTCGTAATGCCTCCTTTAACAAACATTTCTAAGGTTAATGGTGGCACTTTGGATTGATATCCTGCCTCGCCCCCACCCCCCGTAATATGGATATGGTTATCAATTAAACCAGGAATCATCATTTTATTTGAACCATCGATCACATCTAGGTGAGGACTCGGGTCAATATGATCGTTTATCGCTATGATTTTTTCGTCAAACAACACATCTTTTTTACCGATATAAGATGGGGTATAGACTTTCACATTTTTGATTAATTTCATACTTACACACTCACATTACCCTTTATATTTATGGAACCAATTGGTCATTTCACTCAATCTTTTCATTCTCGCTTGTGGTTTTCCACTTCTAGAAAGTTCATGGTTTTCGCCTTTGATCCATACAAGTTTGGTATCAAGTCCATTCACTTTTAAAATGGCATAAAGTTGTTGCGCTTGTTCCATAGGACAACGATGATCTTTATCGGAATGAATGAATAAAAGTGGCGTCTTCATATTCATCGCATATTTGATTGGCGATTGGTCGTATAGTTTTTCCATATCTTTTATCGGATGGCCATCGGTTTGATCTTTTGCAAAGAAATACCCAATGTCGCTTGTGCCATAAAAACTGAACCAATTTGAAATACTTCTTTGCGTAACTGCGGCTTTAAAACGGTCCGTATGACCAACAATCCAGTTCGTCATAAAGCCACCATATGACCCTCCAGTCACAAACATATTGTCTTGATCGACATTGGGAATTTCTTTTAACGCTTGGTCCGTGAAATCCATTAAATCTTCATAATCAATCGTTCCATATTTTCCTCTAATATCCGCAAAATCATTCCCTTTTCCATCCGATCCGCGAGGGTTGGCGAAAATAACAATGTACCCTTCACTCGCCCAATGTTGCATCTCATGGTAATAGACTTTGCCATACACTGTTTTTGGACCGCCGTGGATATCTAAAATGAGTGGATAGGGTTTAGATTTATCATAGTCTTTAGGGAGTAATGCATACCCTTTTACTTCATGGGTTGCTTTTTTTACGACAATTTCTTTAGGTTTAGCAACGTATTTTTTCGCAAGGACACTACTGTTTAACCGCGTAAGCATCGTCAATTCATTTTGGGTATAATCAAAATCATAAAGTTCTTGCAAGCGCTGATTTTTCATTCCAATTAATAAGGCTTTATCGTTATGAAGACAAAGTCCATCCATTGAGCCATCCATTTTAAAAACCGTTTTAAGGGTTCCATCAAGACTTAAACGTCTCAGTTCACTATGATCATCGATGGTCGTAGTGAAGTAGTAGGTATCATCTTTAATAAAATCAAGCGCTGAGGCTAATAATTTCGCATCACTCCCCACGCGGTTTCCAAGTGACTCTGAGTGCGTAGCTAAGTGATTAAGTTGGTTATCTTTTAAAACGTAAAAATCAGGATTTTCATTCATTCCAAAACGGTCCATTGTTTTCGCTGCTAAAACAATATTTCCACTTAAATCAATGATTTTTTCGATGTTATAATCGGTCTTATCATAAACAATTTTATGCGTACTTGACGCAATATCATACGCATAAATTTTAGACGTAAACTGCATCACGTTTTGATCTTTATCGCCGGTATAATAAATGGTTGAATGGTCATGACTTAACGTAAAGGTTTTTATATCAAAGGTTTTTGATACAACAGGCGATAAAGACGCATCGCTTATCTTATAAATAAAAAGTTGTTTATGCTTATCCGTTTTAAAATCAATGCCATTAAAATAATAAGGTAACTCATCAATATCCTCATAAGAAGCATCGCGTTTTTTAGTTTTTAAATACTCTTTTTTCTCTTCATCATTGGCTTCATAAAGCGTGTGATCTTTTGGGGTAAGACTTGCTGATAGTAAAATGTGGTCTTCATCAATCATTTTTTCCATGGACGCTGAAAAATCTAAATCAAAAGCTTTCTCTAAAGATTTAGCGGTTAAATGGTAACGATAAAAAGAATGGGTCGACTTATCTTTTACCGCTTTTTCTTCTGCTTTATTTTTTTGATAGTTGATCAACAATGTGTCGTTGTTTTCAAAAATAAACGCATTATTTTTTCCGAGTTTCTTAAGTTTTTTTACCCCTTCATGATCTTTTAGATAAAGCGTGTGATGATATTCGTTTTTCTCATGATGCGCATGAGAAACAATAAATGCTGCTTTGGTTTCATCGGGGGACGCTTTTAAATTGCCTAAATATCGAAAGTTTAAAAATAAGTCTTGGGAAATCTTTTCCATCTAATCATCCTTTTATTCAAATTAATTATAGTTTATCATTAAATCGTATATCAAACACATCGAATAGTGTCATAACACTAAAAAGCCGCTAAAAATAGCGGCTAAGCAGTTATTTTTCTTTTGATGCCTCTACGATGCTTTCTATTAAGTGATCAGGCACTTCTTGATATCTTAAAAATTGTCTGGAAAATGACCCGCTGCCTTGCGTTAACGCTTTTAAATCGATGGTATAGCGTTTAATCTCAGCATCAGGCACTTCAGCACTAACTTTTTGTTTCCCGTTATTAAGGGGTTCCATTCCTAAAACGGTCCCTCTTCTTTTGGTAATATCACTCATGATGTCTCCAACATAATCATCTTTGGTCATGATGTCTATTTGAGAGAGTGGTTCTAATAGAACAGGATTGGCCTTTTCATACGCCTTTTTAAATGAAAGTGCGGCAGCTTGTTTGAATGACACTTCGTTGGAATCAACGGCATGATAAGCCCCATCAAATAAAGTCGCTTTAATCCCAATCACAGGATAGCCTGCTAAGGGTCCTTTTTGCATGACTTCATACAATCCTTTTTCAACGGCTGGAAAATAGTTCTTAGGCACTGACCCACCATGAATCTTTTCATTAAATTCCAAGGTTTCTTCTTTATCCTCTAGGGGTTCAAACCGCATATTGACAACCCCAAATTGACCTGATCCACCAGATTGTTTTTTATGTCTACCTTCAGCTTCGACTTTCTTTCTAATGGTTTCGCGGTAAGCAATTTTTTGATCTAAAAGTTCAACTTCAACATTATATAAATCTTCCATTTTCGCTAAAATAAACTTAATATGAGTCATCCCTTGCCCACCAATTAATAATTGAGCTGTTTCTGCATTTCTTTCTACGACGAAAGAAGGGTCTTCTAAGTTAAGTTTTTGAAGCACAGAAGAAATTTTATCTTCATCTCTTTTATGAACGGGTCTTACCGCAACATACATCGTAGGTTGTGGAGTGTTGGGCCCTTTAAAAATAATTGGATGTTTAGGATCACACAGGGTAAAGCCTGTCATTAACCCATCAATTTTACTAACAATCCCTATATCTCCAGGACCAATATAATCGGTAGGAATTTGTTCTTTTCCACGTATATAGGCAACGTTTCCAATTTTTACGGTCTTTTTAATATTTGGAATATAGACTTCGCTGTTGCCTTTTAATTGACCTGAATACACTTTGATAATATTCACTGACCCAATAAAAGGATCCACCGTCGTTTTAAATACATAGCCTGAAAAAGGCACGTCTTTAGTGGTTTCTCTGCTTTCTACTTCCTTTGTTTCAGGATTTTTGCCTTCCATTGGTTCTAAATCCATTGGAGACGGCATAAAGTGTGAAATCATTTCCATGATGGTCCGTGTTCCGATATCTTTAAGGGCTGAACCAATCACGACAGGTTTTAAATCTCCGTTGATGACCCCTTGTCTTAAGCCATTTCTAATTTCATCTTGCGTTAATTCTTCACCCGCAAAGTGCTTATCTAATAATGCTTCGCTCGTTTCAGCGACGGATTCAACAATTGTTTCTCTTAATTCAGAAACCGTATCCTCTAATTCTGATGGTATAGCTTCAATTTGCGTTTTCGACCCATCAAACACACGGGCTTTCATATCTACCAAATCAACATAGCCTTTAAAATCATCTGCTTCCCCAATGGGCCATAAAAACGGCACAACTTGGTAGCCGATTATTTCTTTTAAGCTGTTAATAATTTTAGGGAAATCAATATTTTCTTTATCCATTTTATTAATAAAAATAATCGTTGGAATATTTTTCTCATTTAAATCCGTTAACACTTCTTCGGTTCCAATATCCAACCCTTTGGTTCCATCAATGGTTAAGATTGCCCCTTTCACAACGCTTAAAGACTGATAAAGTTCACTCGTGAATTCTCGGTTTCCTGGGGTATCTAAAAACACATACATATACCCATCATACTCAACAGGAATAACCGAAGTCGAAAGAGAATTTAAACGTTTCTTCTCTTCTTCTAAATAATCTGAAGTCGTATTTTTTTCTTCTACAGATCCTTTCGTTTTTTTCTCACCACTAATATGAAGCAATGATTCCATAAATGTCGTCTTGCCGCTCCCTAGATGTCCTGTTACCGCAATAGTACGTAGTTTCTCAACATCATATCCTTTCATTAAAACACCCCTTGTTGGATTTATATAAGTGATTATTAATTAACATATTCATTATAACAAAATTACCCGTAATAAAAAAAGCGCTTTCAGAAAATTAATGGTAAAATAAAAACATTCCGAAATAAAAGGAATGTTTAAAGTCTTCTAAGTAACCAAATGAGTAAAACCGCACCACCGAGTGCAATTAAAAAGCTTTCTATACTAAATTCACTAACCGAACCTATTCCAAATAAAGACGCAATAAACCCGCCTAAAAACGCTCCAAGCAAGCCAACAATCACATTTCGAATCAGGCCTCTGCGTTTTGTTTTCATTATAAGACTTGCAACCCAACCAACTAAGGCCCCAAATATAATCCATAAAAATATATTCATATCGTCCTCCAATTTCGTGATATATTAATTATAACATACCAACCCATTGTTTTGATATTTTTTAAAGGAGAATACGATGAAAATTTTGGTTATTCCTGATTCATTTAAAGGCACCTTAAAAGCCAGTCATTTAGCATCCATCATTAAAGAAACGTTATTAAAAATCAATTCCTCCTTAGCGATTGATACAATCCCTTTAAGCGATGGAGGGGACGGCATGTTAGATGCTTTAAAAGCGTTAAAAAAAACTACCCTCCATTCATTAAACGTACGGGGGGCGAACCTGCAAATAAAAAAAGCCAGTTATATTAAAAAAGGCAATCAAGCATTCATCGAGATGGCGCAAGCATCCGGGTTAGATACCATCAATTTAGAAAAAGAAAATGCCATGAACACCTCAACATTGGGGGTTGGCGATATCGTGAAACATGCCTATAATTCAGGCGCAAGACATTTTGTGATAGGCCTTGGTGGGAGTGCGACCAATGATGGGGGGATTGGGTTTTTACATGCTTTAGGCTACCGTTTTTTAGATTATGAACAACAGGATTTAGCCCCTGTGGGAAAAAACTTAATCCACATAGATTCAATCGATGCATCAAATGCAGTTTCTTTAAAAGATGCGACGTTCACTTTAATGACCGATGTCAATAATCCTTTATTAGGTGAGAAAGGTGCCACTTATGTGTTTGGTCCCCAAAAAGGATTAAGTAAAGACGAAATCCTTTATTTAGAACGTGGACTTAATCATTATGCTACATTACTAGGGAATGTAAAAGGAAAAGATTTTACATCTTTTAAGGGAAGTGGCGCTGCTGGAGGGTTTGCGATATCTGTGAATGCTTTTTTAAACACTACATTGCGTTCAGGCATTTCATATATATTTGATTTATTGAATATTGAATCTGCTATTAAACACGCTGATATCATCATTAGTGGAGAAGGTAAGTTTGATCAACAAACCGCTTATAATAAAGCACCATTTGAAGTGATTAAACACGCAAAAAAATATGGTAAATTTATAATTATTTTAGCGGGGATTGTAGAGACTGATTTTCCGCAATTAAAAATAGATATTATAAGGGCTATTCATCCAAAAAATACAGCCTTAAACGATATGCTTAATCCATGTATAACCAAAGAAAACCTTATTCAAACCGTGAATGATTTAGCCCCATATTTCAAAAAAAAGCCTTAAAATAGGCTTTTTTTATGTTTCAATAACCTTCGCAAATTGGACGGCGAGTCTTAAGAGATTGTCCTTATCATGCAACCCATTTATAAAGCGTTTAGGAATATTAGAAAGTCCTACTTGTGCACCAATCAATGCGCCGGTTAAAAGGGCTCTCACTTGATTTTGTCCCCCACCATTAATCGCGTGTAATACACCGCTTTCAAAATCGTTTTTAAAACGGGCGGCTAAGTAATAAACAGAAGGCAACATATGATAAATGGCGCAAGGCATTCCATAAACAATGCTCACTTTCCACGCCGGTTCAATTTGAATGTCAGAATCGTTTGCAGAAGAAGCCATATAAGCAGGCGATAAAAGGGCATCAGGCGAAGCAAATAGTCCTTCATCTTTAGATGCCGCATGCCTTTTATTAGGCACTTCTAAACCAGTCGTTGTAACCGCAAAGAAGGGCAACGTCTTATCATGAACTTTTGCCATCATTTTATCACTAATTGTTTCATCCAATGCATGTCCATTGATTAAAAAAGCCAACACAACATTATACGCAACACTTAAAGACCCTGTCACATTATCTTTTTGCGTTAATTCAGTATTTTTCGCAATATGCTTTGAAAGGGTTGTTAAATCATTATGATAAAAAAGACCCAAAGGAATATTTCTTTCTAACGATTCTGTCGTATCGGATAAACTTGCGACGTCTTTCCAATCTTTTTTTAAGATATGTCTTTCATAGTAAATATGACGCATTACTTGAGAGGTATAGCCGCCTTTTCCACCCATAGGCGTCCCATCAAGATGAGGAAAAACTTCCTCTTCAATCATCTTTTTAAACGCTTCTTCATTGTAGCCTTTTTGATTTACCATCAATTCTGCCATTTTTTGGATAAGCCATCCTTGTTGGGAAAGTTCTCCTTTTTTAAGCCCTTCATGATATCGACCTTTTTTTGGGACCTTATAATCATCAATCCACGGTCCATAATCGTTACGCAGTTTCTTTAAATCATAATACCAATGGGGACCTACCCCTAAGGCTTCTCCTATAAAAGCCCCCATTAAAGCACCTTTAATGCGATCTGATTTTTCCATATTAACCCTCCTTGATATCCTTATTATAAATTATAAGAGCATATTTAGGTAACATATACATTTTTGATACAGTTTTATAGTTTGCTATGATATAATTTATATATCAAATCACCATTTAAGGGAGGTGCAACTCATGACAAATATAGCGATTATTTTACTAAGTTTTTTAATTGGCTCAATTCCTAGTGCCTATATTTTTACACGCATGATCAAAAAACAAGACATTAGAACCGTTGGGACTGGAAACGTCGGGACAATGAATACGCTTCGCTATGTTGGGTTCAAACCTGGGCTCTATACTTTTATAGCTGATTTGTTAAAAGGGATGAGCATCGTTTTGATCGCTAAGATTTCTCCGAGTGATTCCCTTCCAATTTTTGCGCTTTTAGCCGGGATTTTAGGGCATAACCATAGTCCTTTCATCGGGTTTAAAGGAGGCAAAGGATTTGCGACACTGATGGGTGGATTGATTCTTATCTCTCCAATCACTTTAGGCTCTCTTTTATTGATTGCGACGGTTTTATTAAAGTTTACCGATAATCCAAGAAACGCTCAAGGTTACGCTATTTTAATGTTTCCTTTTGTCTTTTTTATTCACGGATTTGGCATTGCCTATATTATTGCAGGAACTTTCATTGCATTGATCATATTTAATAAACATATTCCCCACATATTCCCTTCAAGGGAATATCCTACAATGAATTAAAAGGCGCCCATTTAGGCGCCTTTTTTAGTCTCTTAATATCTTCCTTATTGCACGCATTTCTTTGTTCGCATCTTTATACCAATTTGGTCCGAAAATACGATACACATTAAAGCCTCTGGCCTTTAAATATTTTTCGTGAT
>CAYZOR010000023.1:0-18760 GCA_964479895.1 uncultured Candidatus Izemoplasmatales bacterium
CGTCACTCATACCAAAGTAGCGATCAAGTTGGTGACCGCCTAAAAATATTTCAATTTCTGCGTTTTCATGACTTTCAAATTCACACGTATTAAATGAATACGTTGTGTGGGTCTCACATCCTTGGGCTGGGTTAGACCCTTCGATAATCGTTTGACCGTCTAAACGAATTTCTACATCGTGCACCGAATTATAATTGTACTGAAACATATAAGTCCCACCTTCTAAGACAAAAGGCGTGTGCGTATAAATTTCGTCTACGCTTGTAGAAAAGTACGCTAGATTAATTAAGTTCTTACCTGCTGGTTCTCTTTCCATAGCGCTTAATGAAACGGTAGATATTCCGATCACAAACACTAACATTGCTTTTAAAAATAGTTTCAATTTTATCACCTCACTTAGATTATTCACACCTTCTATCCTTTTTTCTTTTTATTTTATATTCTTTTTAAAACTTTGGTTTTATTGTTATACTAAAAGTAAGTAAAAAGCATTTATTATAAGAGGAGGATTTTATGGAATACACAATCGCAAGAAAATATCCACACCGAATTTTAAGCGAACAAAGTGATCCAAAAGTAACCCTTTATATGTCTACACACAGAGATCCGACTAAAAACGAAGCGGACCGCATTCGTTTTGGGAACTTACTGAGAGATTTAGAAACCAAGCTTAAAAAGGTGACAGACACCAAAACCTTAAAACCCATCATCCAAACGTTACATGATTTAAAAGATGACAGAACTTTATGGAATCAAAGATTAGACGGCTTATGTGTTTTTATCAATGCCCATTCATGTGTGGTTTATATCTTATCGAACCCACCACGCGATATGGCCATTGTCGGCCAAAGATTTCACACCAAACCATTGCTAAGAGACTTCCAAGGACTCGATGAGTATCAAATATTAACCGTGAGCGCCAAAGCGTTTGCGCTTTATGAAGGAAACCGCACAGGCTTTAGGCTGATTCCACCCAAAGACGATGAACCACGAAAAATCGGCGATTTTTTAGGCGAAGAGTTCAGCGAATCGTATTTAGCCCAAGGCTCTTATGGTGGGGTTGGCAACACCTCGATGTTTCATGGCCATAAATCGAAAAAAGACGAAGTCGATAAAGACATTGAAAGATACTTAAATAAAGTCGATAAATTTGTCAAAGAAAACTATTCAATGCACAGTAAAAAACCCCTCATACTATTTGCATTACCGGAATATCATGCCTATTTTGAAAAACGGTCTAATAACCCGTATTTACTAAAAAACGGCATTAAAGAATCCCCCAACGAATTAAAAGAATCTTCCTTAAAAGAAAAAGCATGGAAAATCATTGAACCCCATTATGAAGCATCGATTGAAGATTTTAAAGATCACTATGAAAAAGCACTCCAAAAAGATCGTGGCGATTATAACATCAACACCATAGCTAAAGCCGCTGTGAATGGGCGCATTGAAACATTATTAATTGAAGCCTTTAGAGTGATACCTGGTCGCATCGATGAAAATAACGGCTATTTGATCCAACGCGATCAGTCGCAAACAAAATTTGACGATGCTTTAGATGATTTAATGGATATCGTGTTAACAAACGGTGGAAGTGTCCACGTTATTCCTGAAGATAAAATGCCGAGTGATACTGGCGCAGCCGCCATTTATAGATATTAAAAAAAGCACTTTTGAGGGCCCCCCTCAAAAGTGCTTTTATAATTAATTTTTATCAATAAATTTTAATATACGGTTAGACAATTCTTGTGGAAAGTCAGTTATAGGAGAATGGGATCCTTCTTGATAAATCTCCGTTTCAACATGATTTAAAGCGTTGATTGTTTCTTCAAACATCGTTCTTGGAATCACCAGATCTTTTTCGCCATAAATACTTAATACCTTTGTCTTCACATCTTCTATTGAGCCGTCTCCTGGCGCCACGCCATTTTGTGTTTTAGACATATTAAACGTCATTAAGGCCCAATCGATATCGATTAAGTTTCTTTGTTTTAAGGTTTCATCAATATTTTTATCAAAGATTGCTTCTGAAGGGGTATTGACATTATAAATTGCTGCTTTCCAGATTTGTTTCATCAACGCTTTATTTTTCTGCTCAAAAGCCATTTGTGCAGGCACAACTTGAATAGGATCTAACGCCATTTCTTCTTTAGAGGTATAAAGCTCATTGGTAGGTTGATTATTTTCATCTTTTTTATAAATGGGATACCCTTTATAAGACGCACTTTCAATCAAGGTAAGACTTTTTATATGAGAAGGGTATTTGCTTGCGAACTTTAAGCCAATGCCGCCGCCAGTCGACCATCCAATAAAGTGGACTTTATCAATCTTTAATTGATGGATAAAATCCATTAAATCGTCGGCTAAATCTTCTAATGATTCAAGCGGTTTATGATAGGTTGAATCCCCAAACCCACGAAGATCTGGAATTAAAACATGATAATCCTTAAAATAAGGCACAATGGGTTCATAATGCACAGAACTACTCATATTCCCGTGCACCATCAATACAACATTAGATTGCTCACTATTAAACGATTGATACGCGATGGTTTCATTATTTTGTAAGGTTATAGTTTTTTTATTCATAAAATCCCCTTATATTTGATAAGATTTTTCGCTTTCTAAGAAAAATCCTATGATAGTTGATGTGAAAAGTCTTGGTTTTTCATACATGCTCGCGTGTCCACAATCTTCAAGCAATAAATATTCAGCCTTCGGCATGGCACTAACAATTTCACGTTGTTGATAGGGTGGGGTTAAATAATCATACTCCGCCGCAATCACTAAAGTATTAACCAAAATATCTTTTAACTGATCTCTCACATCATGGCCTTCTGCGGAAGTGGTCAAACGAATCATTGCGTTTAAGAATGTTTCATCTGAGAAAACTTGAAGTAACGTGTCTTTCCGTTTATCCATCCAATCCATATTGTTGGTATAAAAGGTTGGGGCGTAAATGTAGGGAATTGTCGCATGATAAAAAGCCAACGCATTCTTGGTTTTCGCGATTTCATTCCACCCTCTGCCAACGTCTCTTAACCACGTATTGGTATGCGCTGCTGCGTTAAATAGTGCCATACGATTTAAATACGCTGGGTAAGCAGCCGCAAATTGCATCGCTATGCTTCCACCATATGAGATTCCTACTAAAAATATCTTAGAAAGCTCTAAATGATCAAGTAACGCTTTTAAAAGTTCAACTTGTAATGATTGATCATAGTCTTCATCCATTTTCTCACTTAAGCCTTGGTCTAAAAAATCAAAGCGAATGACATGAAAATAGTTTTTTAAAGCCGGTATAAAAGGCTCCCAACTTTTGTGCGACATCATGATGCCATTCAAAATCACCAGTGGTGGGTTATTTTGATTGCCATCTAACGTGTAAAACACTTTTTTGTTTTGAAACGTCAATTCAGCCATTAAATATACCCCAATTTTTTCGCGTCTTCTTTTAGTGTATCTCTAAAATCAGGATGGGCAATTTGAATTAAACGCTCGACTCTTTCTTTAATTGATGTGCCTCTTAAATAAGCGACCCCATATTCTGTTACGACATGGTCAACATCATTTCTCGATAAACTCACCGCAGCCCCTGGTTTTAAGGTTGGTACAATTTTACTAATGGGCTTTCTTTCCCCGGTTTTAGGATCTTTTGGCGTAGCGGTGGAATAAAGCGTGATAAAACTTCTTCCGTTTTTCGCACGCTGCGCTCCCGTTGCGGTATCGGTTTGCCCACCAGTTCCACTGAACTGAGTCGTCCCAATCGATTCAGAAGCACATTGCCCTGTTAAATCCACTTCGATGGTTGTATTGATTGAAACTTGATTGTCGTTTTGACCAATAACATATGGGTCATTCACATAGTTTCCATCATAAATTCTAACCGCTGGGTTATCATCAATAAACTCATACAGTTCTTTAGTCCCAAGCGCAAATGCAGCGACCATTTTTCCAGGGTGTAAGCTTTTCTTTTTATTACTAATGGCCCCTGATTTAAAAAGTTTCATAAACCCAGTCGTCAGCATTTCTGTATGAACGCCTAAATCTTTTTTATCAACCAAAGCATTGGCTACCGCATTGGGAATGTCACCAATCCCTAGTTGAATTGTATCGCCATCATTAATTAAATCAGCAATATACTTGCCAATCTTTTCGTCTTTTTCATTGGGTTTAATATCTGGAAGTTCTGGCGCATCATACGAAGTTTCTACCAAATAATCCACATCGTCAACATGGATTTCTAAATCCCCATGGGTTCTAGGAAAATTCGGATTGACCTCCAAAATAACAGTTTTCGCCTTTTTAGCCATGTGTTTTTCATAAACATTCGATAAAGATAGTGAAATATAACCATGTTTATCGGGCATGGATGCACTTGCCACAAAAATATCGGGCGCTTTAAAATCTGCGCGTTTGACACCAGCAAAATGAAGCTGATTTGGAATAAATGCGATGTTTTTGTTTTTAAAGGCTTTTCTCAAGTCACCTGAGAAAAACCAGCTGTTAATCGTAAAATTATCTTTATAGGTTTCTTCTACCATAAACGGATAAGGTTTCATTGGTAGACAGTTATCGATGGTCACATGATTGATTTTATCTGTGATGGTATGTAAATTACTAAAAAATGATTGCCCTTCAGACCCTGCCATTCCTGCAACAATATGATCTGAATCTTTTACTAAACTTAATGCTTTTTCAATGGTTATTGTTTTCGCCATTTTGTGATCTCCTTTCATGGTATACAGGGGTAGATGACTACCCCTGTCATGAATGATGTATTAATTCCCAATAATTTCTTGAATATCTTGAATTGCTCTTACATTATCCCAGTTATAAACTGGCTCGCCATCTTCTTCAGTTACGCTTGCTTGTAATAAAGCCATCGCTTGTGTTCCTACACGGTTCCCATTTGAATAATCAACGATTCCACCAAATGGAATATTGACTGGTTCGCTTTCTAAAGCGTCAATATAAGTATCCCAAGTAAGTTCACCATCATCAACACGGCGAAGCCCTTCTACAAAGAAGTGCGCCGCAATCCAACCTGCCATTGCGAATGAGTTCGCTGACCATTCTTCATCGACAGTCGTTGCGAAATCCCAATAGGCATCACTAAAGCCATCTTCACCTTCAGGGTCCATAATATCAATCCAGGCATTGGCATAAAGCGGGAATTGTTCAGATGCAATTTCTTCACTGACATCATCAATAAACGTTGCATCGGCACTTACATATGAAGTAAATACTGGAAGTTCGTTCCCAGCTGTATGAAGATCTTGAATCATAATTTTTGCTGGCTCTTGGTTCGCAGCCGCAATAATAACATCAATTGAGTCATCACCAACTAAAGCGTTCGCTGCAGCACTATAATCTAAATCGCCTGCATCCACTTGACGCGTTACGAGCTCAATTCCTAGGGCTTCTGCACGTAATTCTGCACCATTTAAGATTCCTTGTCCTGCATCATCGTTGGTGTAAATAATTCCAATTTTATCTACGTTATACTCACCAAACGCACGGGCGACAATTACTTCACCCTCAGCATCAAAGATTGGCTGAACTGGGAAACTTGAACGTTCGTTACCTGTAGCTTCAGGGTTAAAGAGTGCACGAATCCCTGTTGCGTAGTAAACACGTGGAATACCAATTCCGTTTAAGTAATCACGTGTTGCCCCTACGGTAGGGGTTCCAAAGTGCCCAACCAATGCAAAGACTTCATCTTCTTCTACCAATTCTTGCGTATAACTTGTACCGAGTTCTGCATTGAACTCATCATCGTAATGGATGAATTCGATTTGACGACCATTGATTCCACCTTCGTCATTTACTCTTTCGATATATTTCTCTAAAGCATGATTGAATGGAACACCAACACTTGCAAATCCACCTGATGTTGCGGCGGTGTTTCCAATATAAATTGTGTCTTCTGTAACCCCTTGAGTTTGGTCTTCTTCCCCAAGGTTACATGCTGCTAGGGTAAAAACTGATAATGATAATACCAATGTTGCTAATAATTTTTTCATTTTACTTCCTCCTAAGTTTTTAAAAAATTATTTCTATTTTTAATCTGCTAATGCAGATGTGCTGCTTATTTTCCTAAATAGGCTTCAATTAATGCTTCATCTTTAATCAGTTTAGAAGCGTCGCCTTCTTGAATCACTTTTCCAACTTGAAGTACATATGCGTAATCTGCTATCTTTAAGGTTTGAAGCGCGTTTTGTTCAACGATAAGTACGGTAATGCCTTTATCATTCAATTTGTTGATAATTTCAAAGATGTCTTTAACAATTAAAGGCGCAAGTCCTAAGGATGGCTCATCTAAAACTAGCAGTTCAGGCGTACGCATTAACGCGCGCCCTATCGCAAGCATTTGTTGTTCTCCGCCTGAAAGGGTTGCTGAGATTTGATGAGATCTTTCTTTTAAAACCGGAAAAATATCATAAACCATCGCCAAATTAATCGCGGCCATTTCACTTGGTTTAACCGTAACTACTTTATCTTCACCTTGCGTTTCAATGAGTTTTTTTAATCGTTTAGACCGAGCATTTTGAGGGATTTCACGCCCTTTTATCTGTGTTTTAGCGACGGTAAACGCCCCAATCATCAAGTTTTCATACACCGTTAAATCACTGAATAATTGACGTCCTTCTGGAGACTGTACAATGCCTTTTTTAGTGATTTTTTCAGGGGTTATTTTTGTGATGTTTTCGCCGTTAAATTCCACACTGCCTTTTTGTGCAGGAATAAGTCCACTAATTTTTTTAAGCAACGTCGTTTTCCCTGCTCCATTGGCTCCTAAAATCGCAACAACACTCCCTTTATGCACTTGCATTGAAACATTTTTTAAAGCGTTGATTGGCCCATAAGAGACATCTAAGTCTTGGATATTAAGCAATACGTCTTGATTGATTTTATCTGCCATGCTTAATCATCCTTTCCTAAGTAAGCTTCTTGGACATCTTTATGCGATTGAATTTTTTTCGGAGTGTCCATTGCTAAGAATTTCCCAAAGTTAATCGCGCACACGCGATTACAAATGTTCATCACGAAGCCCATATCGTGTTCTATTAATAAAATACTCGTATTAAACTCATCTCTAATTTTATAAATCAACGCTTCTAATTCATCGGTTTCTGAATCGTTTAAGCCTGCGGCTGGTTCATCTAAAATAATCAATTTAGGATTTGACATTAACGTTCTAGCAATCTCTATTTTCTTACGGATGCCATAAGGCTGTGACCCAGCATATAAGTCTTTAATCGATGTTAAGTTCATAAAATCTAGGATTTCTAACGCTTTTTGTCGTATGGTTGTTTCTTCTTTTTTGGCAGGAAATCTTAAGATATGTTTAAAAACCCCTGTTTTATATTGATTGTGTGCCCCAACTAAGACATTATCTAGCACACTTAAATCTGGAACCAACTCTAAATTTTGAAACGTTCTAGCGATGCCTTTATCAATCACTTCAGTCACTTTCACCGATTTTAAATCAATATAATTATTGTTGTCACCGAGTAAGGTAATTTGACCTTCGTAATTTTTATAAAATTGCGTAATACAATTAAATACAGTCGTTTTGCCTGCCCCATTAGGACCAATGATTCCAACAATTTCTTTTTCTTTAACTTCTAAGCTTAAATCATCTACGGCTTTTAAGCCTCCAAAATTCATCGATACACTGTCTAATTTTAGTAGTGTTTTATTTTCACTATGACTCATCGGTTTTCACCTGTTTCTTGTTGTGTCGTTGTTTAAATTTAGCAATGAGTTTTTTAACATCCGTCACAATATAAATTAATCCATTTGGATAAAATAAAATAACAAAGATAATTAATAATCCACCTACAATATTATAATCCGCTAAAAATCCTAAAAAGATTCTTGGGAATGCGTATATCATGAAGGCGCCTAAAATGGTTCCTGTAATAGATTTTAATCCACCCACAACAACCACCGCAACGATCGTTAAAGAAATCATTAAATCCCATCTATTGTTTGGGACGGTTTGATTCCAAATCGCATACATTACCCCAGAAAGGGCCGCAAAGACGGTTGCTAAAACAAAGGCCATCACACGATATTTAACCACATTGACCCCCATAGCTTGAGCAGCATTATGTGATCTTGACATTGCCATAAAGGCACGCCCTGTTCGACTCTTAATAACATTGTGAATAATAATCATGGTTAATACCAATACCACGACAATCATTAAAAATAGTAAGTAGCGATCTAATCCAAATCCATAAGGGACATTCCGATCAAGCGTAATGGCACCGCCAAATAATCTTAATGCGCCTAAAGAAATCCCTGTCGCATCGCCAAATACGGAGCGAAGTGAAGTGAAAATAGTATGTAAGATTTGCGCCACAAATAAAGTTGTAATGGCTAAATAAATCCCTTGAACCCTTAAACTAATAGCACCTACTAAGGCGCCAAGTGCACCACTAATTCCTAAAATAATGATAACTGAAACTATAAATGGTAACCCTCTTTGGTCAGTAAAAGGGATGGGAATATCGGTCATTAAAACCGTGACCCCTAAAGCGCCTGCGCCCATAAAACCAGCAGTTGCTAAAGAGATAAGTCCACTGAACCCAAGTAATAAATTGATGCCCAGTGCCGCAATCGCATAGATTGCCATAATCGCAAGTTGATCGTTACTTGAGCGACCCCCAGGGATTAAATTTGTATACGGTGCTAAAAACAAAATTGCTAAAACCACACCGATTAAGATAAATTTATACGTTTCATGGGTCTTCATTTGATGGGTAAATTTTTGCCATATAGTTTTAAGTTTATCCATATTTACACCTTCTTCTCAGGAGCTTTACCAAATAAGCCATAAGGTTTAAAGTAAAGGATTGCCAAAATCGATACCCATACTATCGTTTGGTCCCATGTGTCTGTCACATATATATTCAATGTATACCGTGCAAATGAAATAATAAACGCCGCAATAATTGGACCATAAAATGTTTGGAACCCACCAAACGTTGCCGCAAAGAACGCTGTAACTTGAATAGTTACCAACATATCTAAACGCACCGCAGATTGACCGATCATTAATCCAGCCATCGTCCCCATCATTGCCGCAACGGCCCAAGACATCATTGTGACGGTATTCGTAGGAACCCCCATGAGTCTTGCGGTTTGTGTATTTGAAGCCGTAACACGCGTTGCAAGTCCCCAACGCGTTTTTTGAATGAATAAAAACGTCATAGTCATTAAAACAACCGTAAGCGTTATAAAGAAAATTACATTATAAGAGACTCTAGAGCCTAAAATAGTCATGTGGCCAGAAAAATATGAAGGGCTAAGGGAAGAATATCCTTGTGCACCAAACGCCCATGATTGAGGAATCAACCCTAAGAATAATAAAATAAGTCCTAAAGTGATAATTTGTTTAGACAATGGATTTTCACCCACACGTCTAATGATAAAGAAATCAATAATGATTCCTACAAAGAACCCAAAAATAATTGCAGCAAGCGAAGCGACCCAAATACTATCGGTTATCCCTATTCCTGTTCCTCTTGTTTGCATTAACCAAGCCGCAAAATACGCTCCAAGGGTCCCGATGGACCCTTGTGCGAAGTTCGTCGTACGACTCGTTCTAAAAATTAATACAATTCCAAGTGTCGCAAGTGCAACAATGCTTCCGAATCGTAAACTATTAAAAATTAAGTCGATAAATGTAGTCATTGGGCTTCACCCCACTGAATAACACTTGCGCCCCAAACATAGCCTATACCTGCCGCAATCAATGTAACAAGTGATCCCGCTTGAATACGATTCATCTCTAAGCCTTTATGTAAGGATAAGATTTGATCAATTTGCCCCATATGACCATACTCTTCTAAATATAAGGTTTGATCTTCATTTAAGTTTAACGCATCCAACATGCCTATGTGACCACTTCTTTTGATGTGTAAAATCGCTAGGTAGTCAATATCTTCACGTGATTTATCTGATTTTTCTAATGCCTTATCAATGCATTCAAACCAATTAGGCATAGAAACTTCATTTAAGCGATCTTTCATTTTTTTAGGGTCCATAAGTCTTAACGATTTATAGGCTTGATCAATATTATCTTTATTGATTGGATTTTTCGTTCCACCTACTTCGACCCCAGCAGTTCTTGCCAAGGTGCCATCGGCTTTTATGTGAGATCCAAGCAGTACGTTTTTTCCATAATTCTTACGTAAAATAATGGCACCAGCGCCTGCTGATAAGTTATACATCATAGACATATGCGGATCAGCATAATCGACAAAATCTCCATTACGGTATCCACCTACAATCATGACTGTTTGAATTGAGTCATCCGCAAGCATCATATCTTTAGCGATTTTAAATGCAGAAAGCCCCGTTGCACAACGATTTTGTAAATCAATCCCCCATGCATTGGTAGCACCAATTTGTCCTTGGACATATAGCGCACTGGTTGTTAAAGGATACTCTTTCCATTCTTCACCAATATCTAAAATTAAATCAAGTTCTTCGGCTGTAACATTGGTATTTTTTAAAGCATCCAAAGCAGCCTTTACTGCCATTTCTTGTGTCCCATCGTCTTTAGAAGGAACATATATTTGTTTAATTCCTAGTTTTTTCTCAACGTTTTCTGCTGTCCAATTGCCTTGGGTTTTTTCTGCAATTTCTGAAGCAGAACGTGTCTGTTTGGGAAGATAAATACCTGTCCCAACCACACCGACATGGTCTTTTTTTGTCATGTCAATCACTCCTAAAGTTTAATTTACAGTCTCATGCCACCATTAACACTTAGCACATGACCTGTTATGTAGCTTGATTCATCACTTGCTAAAAAGAGTGCAGAATCAGCAATTTCTTTTGGTTCACCAAGCCGTTTAAGCATGGTCATTGAAGCAAACTTATCGAGTAAGTCTTGAGGCACAGTTTTTAAAATATCAGTCATAATATAACCAGGCGCTATGGCATTCACGCGAACCGGCACGCCTTTGCGCGCAAATTCTTTCGCCCATGTTTTAGAAAGTCCAATGACCCCTGCTTTAGAAGCTGAATAATTGGCTTGACCAATGTTTCCATATTCGCCTACCACACTACTGATATTAATGATTGACCCGCCACCAATCGTTTCCATTTGTGGGCCGATATAACGGGTTAAATTAAAGACCCCTTTTAAGTTAACATTGATTACTAAATCCCAGTCTTCATCACTCAATTTTCGTGTCATAGCATCGCGGGTAATCCCGGCATTATTAACTAAAATATCGACTTGACCATATTTTTCAATGACTGTATCATAAAATGTTTTACAAGCATCACTATCAGAGACATCCAGTGTCATGCCTTCTACGTTATCATACGTATACTCTAAATCTTTCATATCTACGGCGATGACGTTCGCCCCTTCATCTGCAAATCTAAGTGCCATTGCTTTCCCTAAACCAGCAGCGCCACCAGTAACGACTGCAACTTTATTTTCTAATCGCATTATTTTTCCTCCATATTTTTAACAATAATCGCGGTTCCCATGCCTCCGCCAATACATAGCGAAGCAAGTCCGTAACGCGCATTGCGTTTTTTCATTTCGTGAATCAGTGTTACACTAATTCTATTTCCTGAAGCACCAACTGGATGACCGAGTGCAATCGCACCACCGTTGACGTTCGTTTTGGCTAACATATCATCGACTGATACTTTATACAGGTTTTCTAAATCTTTTAAAACCCCTAAGGATTGTGCTGAAAAAGCTTCATTTAACTCAAATAAGTTAATATCGTTGAAGGTTAAATCGGTATGACTTAATGCATCTTCAATGGCTGGGACAGGCCCCATTCCCATAAAGTTAGGATCAACGCCCCCTTGACCAATGCCAACGACTTCTACCAACGGTGTAAGGTTATACTTTTTCACCGCGCTTTCAGAAGCAATCATCATGAATGACGCCCCATCGTTAATTCCACTACTGTTTCCAGCTGTCACGGTTCCGTCTTTTTTGAAGGCTGGACGCAATTTTTTAAGGGTTTCTTCATTTGATTTACGGTTGATATGCTCATCTTTATCAAATACAAACTCGCCTTTTCTTTGTTTGACCGTAATAGGAACAATTTCATCATCAAAACGTCCACTATCTTGCGCGTTCGCTGCGCGTCTTTGACTCTCAGCAGCAAACCCATCTTGCATTGCTCTGCTTAAATCATATTTTTCTGCTATATTTTCAGCGGTTATGCCCATATGAATAGGATTAAACGCATCCATTAACGCATCATCAATCATATGATCTTTAACGTTAAACCCACCCATCTTATGACCTTTACGCATTTTATCAGGTAAAATATAAGGGGCTTTTGACATCGATTCAATGCCGCCAGCTATAACCAATTCATTCATTCCAGCTTGAATCGATAAATAGGCATTAATAATTGATTTCATTCCTGAGCCACACACCATGTTTAGTGCGTATGCGGGCACACTCGTTGGAATACCAGCTTTAATGGAAACTTGTCTTGCGACACCTTGACCCAAACCAGCGGGTAAAATGTTTCCAACAATAACTTCATTAATTTTTTCTTTAGGGACGTTGGTTTCATCTAATATAGATTTAACAACACTCGCCCCATACTCTGCGGGATGCATATCAGAAATTGATCCCATAAACCCACCAATTGCGGTTCTTTTTGCAGAAACTACATATACTTTTTCCATACTTGCCTCCTAAATATATTATAAGGTTGCCTTTTAAAGAGCAATCTATTATACTAACCATGACATTAGCTTATGAATATGTTTTCATTTAGTGAATATATATTCATAAACTGAATTGATATTCATAATATAGCATAAAACGCTTACACTGTCAATCAAAATCATATGTTATATTTTGATGTATTTTAAACTGGAGGCATGAGTATGAACCTAGATCTAGACATTAAACACCCAGAGACAAGAAACGCTAAAAACACTTTCGATCAAATTGAAAAAGCCGCAATTAAACTGTTTTATGAACATGGCTACCATGGAACCACCGTAAGCAATATTACAAAAGAAGCTGGGGTTGCAGCTGGAACGTTCTATCTTTATTTCCCCTCAAAAATTGTTCTATATAAACATATCCTTGCACTTTTTTCTCATAACATTCGTAAACATATCGCTGAGAGAGCGTCAAAGGTAAAGAGTCGTTATGATAAAGAACGAGAAGGGATTAAAGCATTTATTGAATATGCAAAAGAAAACCCAGAAATGTATAACATAATCTGGGAGAGTTTATATATTGATCGTGAGTTATTTGAATCGTACTATAGAACCTTTGCGCAAAGATACGTTATAGGACTTGATAAAGCCAAAGACGCTGAAGAAATCAGAAATCTTGACAGTGAAACCGTTGCGTATGTATTAATGGGCATTACCAACTTTGTCAGTCTTAAAGTGTTATTTAACTTAGGTAAAAAGGATGAAAACATAGATGCCATTGTCGATGTTGTTATGGAGATTTTACAAAAAGGGCTTTTTAAAAACATTTAATAAAAAAGGCACTCGATTACAATTAAAATCGAGTGCCTTTTTATTACGCTTTAATCGTGATTGGGTTTTCTTTGTATCTAGGTTTTTTCTCAACATCCACTTTCGGTTTGAAATCAATTCTAAGATATAAAATATAGCCTATCACTGCAATGAGTAAGTTACTAATAAGCATCGCTTCCCAAATCACTTGTGAACCTCTTTGTGGGAATAGCTGTGCCATCATGTAAACTAAAGGGATTCTAATCACCCAAAGTCGTGTTACAGAGAGAATGAATGTATATTTTGTATTCCCTGTTCCATTATATGTTCCTATAAATGTTTGGAATACAGCCATTAAGGGTAAGCCTAGTAAGATAAAAAACATATAGTCTACTGTTAATCTTAAAGCCACCGGATCATCCCCCATAAAAATCGATGCCAAGGGTTCTCTTACAAAAATTATAGCCAGTGAACCAATTATCATAATAAACACAGATAACTGCATGCTTTTTTTGAAGGTTACTTTTGCTCTAGAAGGATTTAATGCCCCAATATTTTGACCAATATAAGCACTTAAAATCGCGCCCATCGCCATTACTGGATGTAAAATCATTGATAATAACCTATTTCCAACGCCAAAAGCCGCAACCGTTTCTTCACCAAATGAATAAATGACACCATTCATGACTCCAAAGCCTATTGCAGTGATCGCTTGACCTAAAGAAGCTGGCACTGCGGTTTTAACGATTTTTTTAACAATTATAATTCGTTCACTCATCGCAATCGAAGCATGTCCGATAATGTCTTTTAAACGCAAGGTAATTCCATCTTTTGCTTTAAACAAACGAATGATGCCAATCGGCATAACCGTTGCGTTGGCAACCAATGTCGCAAACGCTGCGCCCGGAACGCCTAAGTTTAAAACAATAATAAAGATAGGTGATAAAATAATATTTAAAACAATCGCACTGCCACTCACTAACACTGGACTAATGGTATCTCCGCTTGCTTGGCGAATCCCTAAATACGCAAAAAACGCAAATAAAAAGGGCAACTCAAATGCACGAATTTGTAAATAGGTGCTCGCATTTTCTAAGACAAATCCCGTCGCACCCATCCATGCCATAATCGATGGCGCTAACAAATAAGCAATAATATTGAGTAAAATCCCAGTAAAGATTGCAACTAAAAATAATTGCCCCGCATATTTTCTTGCCATTTCATATTTGTTAGCGCCAATATTTTGACTAATTAAAGCGGTTCCTGCAATACTTAAGCCAATCCCTAAAGAAATAAACGTAAACATTACAGGGAACGTTAATTGAATCGAAGCAACCGCTTGCGATGAAGAAGCGCCATCTATAAACGTTACAAAAAACATATCCACAATATCGTGCAAGGTTTTGATTAAATTATTGATCATTAAAGGAATTGCCAATAAAATAAGACCTTTATAAATATTCGGGTCTTTTAATATTAAATATCGTTTTTTTTCATCTTTCGTCATGTTCATCACCAATTTCATTTTATCTCAAAAATATTATAACACATTGTCATAATTAAATGACAATGTGTTACACTTTTTTTATTGGGGTGGTTTCGGACCAAAAAATTGATAGAATCTTGTTTTAATGGTTCCGTTAAATAACACCCTTGTTTTATTGGCTTTTTTGCCAATCTGTTTTTCAAATCCCATGTAAGGGGTCATAATATAAAAAGAATTTTTTTGGTAAGTATTGATAACTTTACCCAATGCTTTATAGATTTCATCCAATGCTTTATTCTCACCAATTCGTTTCCCGTAAGGAGGATTTGAAATAACGACCGAATAATTATCTTGCCATATAAAATGTGAAACATGAGACATTTGAAAATGAATCACATCATCGACACCTGCTTCAAATGCATTATCTTTTGCGATTTCAATCATCGCAGGGTCGATGTCTGATGCATATATTTGTGGTTCTACGTCTTGATTAATCGCTTTTAACGCTTCTTTTCGTACTGTTTTCATTAACGTTTTCCCTATAAATGGGAATCGTTCACAAGCAAAAGTACGATTTAAACCAGGCGCGATATTTTTCGCGAACATTGCCGCTTCAATCGGGATGGTTCCCGCTCCACAAAAAGGATCAATTAAAGTACGGTCTTTATCATAAAAACTTAATTGGATCAAAGCCGCGGCTAAAGTTTCTTTTATAGGCGCTTCTCCTGCTTGAAGTCGGTAGCCTCTTTTATGTAAAGCATCGCCAGAAGTATCAATTAATAATTCCGCTTCATCATTGTGAATATATACTAAAAAATCAAAGACCTCGCCTCTTTCTTCAAAAATCGCACGATTGAACTGGTCTTTAAAAGTTTCTACCAAAGCCTTTTTGGTTATTTTTTGAATATCTCTTAAACTATATAGTTCTGAATTTTTAGATTGGGCGTTAACAATGAATTTTCCATCTGGATTCACAAGATCTCTATATTTTTGCGCAGACACAAAATCAAATAACTCATCAAAGGTTTTAAGCGTTTTTTGTGCCACCACATAATAAATTCTTTCTACGGTTCTTAAATGCATGTTTGCGTGCGCAATTCCTTTTGCGTCTGTGGTAAAATAAACCCGACCGTCTTTTATATGGTTTACATCAAATCCTAGGTCCAAAAGTTCTCTTTTGGCAATACTTTCTATACCAAAAGGTGTTACAGCAACCATTAATGCCATAATAATCATTCCTTTCAAAATCATAATAACACTGTTTAAAGTGTTTTTTAAAAAAAATTAAATTTTTACCAATAAAACGGGTTCACTATTTGTTTAATCAATGAATAGGGATTGGAGGCACCATGAACAATAAAAAACTTGATAAAGTGATCAAGGCATTAAAGCGTGGGGACGATAATGCTTTTGATACGATGTATGAAGAAACCAAATCAATCGTTTTTTATACAGCATTAGATGTTTTAAAAGACCAAGCGCTTGCTGAAGATATTATGCAAGATACCTATTTGAAAGTCTTAAAAGAACTTGACCGTTACACCTTTAACGAAGGGTTTCGTGGATGGATAAAAACCATCGCAAAAAATTTGAGTATCAATGCTTATAATAAACGTCGTAGAGAAGTTAATGTGACCGTAGAAGATTCCCCTTATTTATTCGAAACAAAAAATGATGATTTAGAAAAACGGTATCACTTAAACAAACTACTAAAAATATTAGATGATCAAGAAAGACAAATCGTCTTTAGACACGCTGTTGATCAAGAAACGCATAAAGCAATCGCAAACAGCATGGATATGCCTTTGGGAACGGTTTTATGGAAATATCAACAGGCTTTAAAGAAATTAAGGAAGAAAGGTGGTGCCTTATGAAACCTAAAATGAATAAGAAAACAATTCGTGATTTAGCGGACAAACAAGTCCCAGATATGAAAGATTCTATCAAGCAAACACCGACATATCATCGATTCATGACAGAGGCACAAAACACCAGTTCGTTTAAGCTTCCATTTAAACGTTTGGCTTTCGCTACCAGTTTTGCGATGCTTATATTATTTTCTTTGATTGCGATTCCTTTTATGACACCAAGTGAGACTTTGACTTCAACATCGAGCCTTTATTTTGAGATCAACCCTTCTTTTGAATTAATTATTGACGATAAAGAAAAAATCGTTGAATTAAACGGTCAAAATGAAGACGGTAATTTTGTCGCTACAAACAATCAACAAATCATTAATAGGTCGTTCGATGATGGCTTTGATTTATTGATTGATTACATGATTGATGAAAATTTCATCGATGATGAAGCAAGTTTCATTTTATATGATGTCATCAATGAAAACGAAGAGATCGCCTCTAAACATTTATCACTCATTGAAGATAGATTAAAACATATTCAAGAAAGTAAAGTGCCTCACATGGAATCCGCAAGAGGCATCGGCGGACAGCCTACTGACACCGAACACGAAATCGCAAATGATTTTGATTTAAGTATTATGCAAGTAAGATTAATTGGCAACATCTTACAAGCGAATGATGCATATGACTTTGAAACCCTCGCGGAAAAATCAATACAAGAACTTTTAGCTATAGATGATGCTTTCCCACCACGTAATAACAATGACCAAGGCCCAAGACGTCATCCTTTCGATAGTGATGATGATAATGGTGCTCCCCCTATGAACCCACCAGGGCGCGGTCATTAAAAATAAACAGTGCTGAAAACTTTATTCAGCACTGTTTTCTTTTATCTTGTTTAAAGAATAGTCCCATAACATTTCACGATCTTGATACGAAAACTTTTCAGCCGCATAATCATGGTTGCTTGACTGATAAAAATAAATGGCATCATTCGTTGTTATTTTTTTATTGATAATATCGATAAATGTTTGACTCGCTTCTTTTGGTGATATCCCTCTTTTGGTGTACCATCTCCACAAAAATGCATACAATTTTGAGGTGTCTTTCGTACCGATAGACGTATTCACAACACCTGGGTGAACCGCATATGCTTTAACGTTTTTAGACTTGTGGTACTCATTAAAACTTAACGTAAACATAATATTATATAACTTTGTACGAGCATACGCTCTTAAAACATGATACTTTTTTTCAACTTCTAAGTCATTCGCATCAAATTTTGCCTTTTTATGGGCGTTAGAGCTTGTTGTGATAATTATGCCCTCTTTTTTCTCTAACAAAGAAACCAACATATCACTCATCATAAAAGGAACTAAGTGGTTGACCTGAAACTGCATTTCAATATTATCTTGACTGAGTGTTCTTTTTTTAGGCACCGTAGCGGCATTATTTATCAAGACATCAATCCCAGAATCAAATGTTTCAATGATTGTGTTTGTGACACTTCTCACATTTGAAAGATCATTAAAATCTGCGCGGTACAAATGAAGATTTTGTTTGTAATCTCCTGCTTCGCGCTCCAAAGCATTTAATTTTTGAGGGTTTCTCCCCAACGCGATCACTTCATTATTCGCTTGAAGCAACGCTAAGCATAACGCTTTACCAACGCCGCTTGTCGCACCGGTTACAACAATGCTTTTACTCATGAACTCACCAATACAAACAATAAAACCACTAAAGCGATGATGGTAATAAAGCTAATTTTTTTTACAAGTGCATAATTTTTATTCATTTTAACCTCTCCTTAATAAAAAAAGCTTGCACGCAAGCTTAAAAATTAAAATGGTGCCGCTTGCCGGATTTGAACCAGCAACCTTTTCCTTACCATGGAACTGCTCTACCGATTGGAGCTAAAGCGGCATTT
>CAYZOR010000024.1:0-17701 GCA_964479895.1 uncultured Candidatus Izemoplasmatales bacterium
TCAGCCTTAAAAACCGAAAGACAACATAGGGTAAAAATATGTTGTCTTTTTTTTTATGGTTAATTTAATGATTTCCTTGCGCTACACCCGTGTTTAAGATAAAATATCTAAGATGTTTGATATTCAAAACAAATGGTGATATGCATGAAAACAATATTTTTCTTACTTGCAGGATTTATAATGATGATGCTTATGGGAACGGTCTATTCATGGAGTGTTTTTCGTAGTGAAGTAGAATTACTATACCCAGTTTCGACATTGCAAAGTGGACTCCCTTATATGACTGCTTTATTTTTTTATGCGTTTTTCATGATGTTAAGTGGAAAAATTATCAATGAGTTTAATACAAGAAAACTTGCTTTTTTAGGCATTATATTCATTGTTTTAGGATGGTATATATCATCAATATTTGATAACTTTTATGTATTGATATTAAGTTATGGAGCCTTAATTGGCTCAGGTGTGGGGATTGTTTATGGGATTCCTATTTTTATTATCAATAAAAGCTATCAAAAAAGCGGCTTATATACAGGCATTATTTTATCTGGGTTTGGTGCGTCCCCTTTAATAACTGCGCCCCTAGTGCATAGGTTCATACAGACATTTGGCTTACAACATACTTTTTTAATCATGGCTTTGATTAGTGGGGGAGTAATGATTCCTTTAAGTTTCATTTTAAAAAGCGAAACATCCCTAGATCAAACAAAAACCTCTGAAACCATAAATTATGATCCAAAGGTATTTTACTTATTATATATTATTTTTTTAATAGGGACGACCATAGGGTTAATGGTAATAGGTTTGAGTCATCAAATTGGTGTTTCTTATTATGGCTTTTTAAGTGATCATGTTGCGTTGATGATTGCAATATTTGCGCTTTTAAACGGTGTGTCACGTCCAATATTTGGTTTTATTGTTGATAAATTCGGCTTAATGTTAGCGTTAAAAAGTAGTGTTATACTAATTGTATTGGCTACTTTTATAGGCTTTTTAAATCAAGGTCAATCTAGAATTCTATTTGGGGTGTCTTTAGGACTATACTGGTTTAATTTAGGCGCTTTTTTAGCAATGATGCCAGCAAGTATTAAATCGTATTTTGGGACAATATCGTATGCAAGGCTTTATGGGAAAATGTTTACCTCTTATGGACTTGGTGCCATCTTAGGGACGCTAGTAAGTGGAAGTTTATTAGATTTATTACATCACACGAATGTTTTATATGGGTTTATTTTACTGTTAGTAGGGATTTTAATGGTTTTGATTTATCGATTGAATAAAGCAACTGACGTCCTACAAAATAAATGAAATTTTGTTCATTTATAACAAATAAATGTAATTAGTTGCTATAGACATGCTATGATTAGCGTAATTGAGGTGATCGTATGATTTTTGATTTTAATCATTCAAAAAAGGTTTTTATTGTAGGAACAATTTTTGGGGTTTTATTAAGTGTTGCGCTGGCTTATTTTGCAAATATGGTTGTAGGGGCAGTGTTGTTTTTTTTAATCTTTGAGTGGGTCTTATTTAGATTTTCTAAAAAGGTAGCCATACGCTCAATGAACGATTTAGAATCTGTTTTGTATAAAGATGGGAATGCATTAGAATATTTCAATCAATATGAAACGATGATTAAAAAAGATATAGGGTTCGATAAACGATGGCTTGTAAAAAAGTATCACAATATTATGGTTGCGGCGTTGGTTTTGAATGATGAGAAACGCTTTTATCAATATTACGATAAAGCGAATGATGCATTTGATGATATCTATTCATTGTTACCATTATTCAATTACTTTAAAACACTATTAAATACGATGGCAAACTATGTCTTTAACAATCAAAAGACCCTTAATAATTTAAAAGTAGATTTTAAAAAACTTGATCAACCAATTCAAAACCAAATTTTGAATAACCCTTTCAGTTTTCATAACTGGGTGTCAAAAACTAAGGATTTCAAGGAAGAAAACTACCCATTAATTCTAGTTGAGTTAGAGACCAATCGCAAAAGAAATACTAATTCAAAAAATTGAGTTATAGGCTTTTTAAAGGCCTTATAGCTTTTTTTTAAAGAATAGAATGTAGTATTGAACAATTTTAAATTATTGAACATATGTTCTTATTTTTTAAAAAAATACACAAAAGTTTTATTTATTGCTATACTCGTTTTTGAAAGCAAACGTTTTCAAAAAATATTAGGAGGATTCAAGATGGATTACATTTTAGACTTTTTTAACAAGTTTCTAGGTCAGGCACCTCTACTTTTAGGTACCGTAGTACTTATTGGATATTTGTTGCTTGGTAGAAAGTGGTACGATGCGGTTGCAGGATTTATTAAAACATATGTTGGTTTTAGAATTTTGCAAGTCGGTACCGGAGGACTAGTTGGGACATTCCGCCCTATCATTGAAGCGGTTTATGATCGCTTTGGAGTCTCGGCTTTAGTGATAGACCCTTATTATGGGCAAACTTCAGGAATGCAAGTATTGGATAGTGTCGATAGCTTACAATATGTAGGATATGTTATGATTCTTGCGTTTTTATGGAACATTTTACTGGTTTATTTTAAAAAGCATACTAAGATTCGCGCCCTATTTTTAACAGGGCACATTATGTACCAACAATCAGCTGTTTTATTATGGGCATTATATTGGGTGATTACTGGTGCAACAGGTGCAGAAGTTGGGTGGCCTTTAGTAATCGTTTCAGGTATTTTAATGGGAACGTATTGGTCAGTTGCTTCAAACTTAGTGGTTGAAGCGACACAAGATGTAACGGATGGTGCAGGATTCTCAGTGGGTCATCAACAAATGTTTGGCGCTTGGATTGCTTACAAACTTGGCGCAAAAATTGGGAATCGTGAAAAAGATGTTAATGATCTAAACTTGCCAGGTTGGTTATCTGTGTTAAACGATAATATTGTTGCGAATGTGGTTATCATGACAGCGTTCGTTGGAACATTAATGGTTATTATTGGTCCAGCAAATTTTGATTATAACCAAGACAATTATTATTGGGCGACCTATATTTTTGAAACAACATCATTATTTGCGGTTTATATTACGATTATTTTAACGGGTGTAAGAATGTTTGTTGCCGAATTGACGAACTCTTTCCAAGGAATTAGTGATAAGTTATTACCAGGAACGGTTCCTGCTGTTGATTGTGCTGTTACGTTTGGGTTTAGCCCTAATGCACCAGCGTACGGATTTATCTTTGGTTTCATTGGGCAAATGTTAGCCATTGGATTCTTAATTCTTATTCAATCTCCAATCTTAATTATTGCAGGGTTTATAGCATTATTCTTTGATAACGGTACGCTAGCAGTATTTGCTAACAAAGCTGGAGGAAGAAGAGCAGCAGCAATCATTCCTTTCTTCTCAGGAATTATTCAAGTGTTAGGATCTGCATTAGTGTTAACCGTCTTAAGAGATGCCGGCAGTGATGTCATCGGTTGGATGGGAATGTTTGACTGGGCAACTGTATGGAGTGGTGCAACATTACTTACAAGTGTATTTGGTATTATTGTACCAATCTTACTTATTCCACTTTTCTTAATCATTCCTCAGCTACAATATAGACGAAATAAAAAGAATTATTTTACAACAATGATGGCAGATACTTTAGAAGATACAGACCCATCAAAGCTTAAGTAATATAATATCTCAGGCTTTTATGGCCTGAGATATTTTTTTAGGAGAAAACTATGATTAAAGCAATTTTTATGGATTTAGATGGAACCTTGTTAAGGGAAAATGGAAAAATATCTAAACATACAAAAACGGTTTTAAAAAGACTGAATTCTAAAGGGATTGAATACTTTATCGCAACGGGTAGGCCCCTGCAATTATTAAAAGGAATTGTTCATGATTTGGACTACGATAAAGAAATGATTACGATGAATGGAAGTGTAATCATTCAATCGAAATCACATGCCATTGTGTATAAAAAAACTATTGATCAAACCATATTACAAACTATTTTAAGCAAAGCATTAAATGAAAAATATCTAATTATGTTATATGGTGAACATGCAATCTATTCAGATGATAATGAAAGAGTTCACTATTTTAAAAAACAGTTTAATACCAGACCAAAAAGCGAGCATCCAAATTTTCTTCCTTTAGAAGATTATAATGGGGAAGAAATATCTAAGGTTTTAATTGTTGAACATGATCAAAATAAATATAACCGTTTTAAATTGTTTGCATCTAAATTTAATGTCTCCATTGTTAGCAGTCAATCAGGCTTTTTAGATATTAATCCTATCAATGTAAGCAAGGGAAAAGCGATTGATGCTATTTCTAAGAAATATCATTTTAATAAAAATGAAATTATAGCATTTGGAGATCAAGAAAATGATGTAACAATGAAGCAATATGTCGATACATTTATTGCAATGGCGAATGCGACTGATCATGTAAAAGAAGTTGCAGATGAAGTAACGCTTACCAATAAAGAAGATGGCGTCGCCCGTTGGATAGAATCGCACATATTGTATTGAACATATGTGCAAAATGTATACTATTTATTTACAATTGATTAAACAATACATACAATAACCTTGTGAGGTGAGAAAATGATTAAAGATTTCGTTTTAAGTGAACAACATGTTCGGTTTGAAAATAAATTCAATTCTTGGGAACAAGCAATCAGAACATCAGCAGAAAGTTTAGTAAGTGAAGGGTATATGAATGAAACCTATCGAGAAGCGATGATTGATGTTGTTAAGGAACATGGGCCATATATAGTCATTGCCCCAAACATCGCTATGCCACATGCGCGACCTGAAAAAGGTGCGAATAAAGTTGGATTTTCAGTGATGGTTGTAAAAGAGCCCGTAAAGTTTTCCGATGATCCTCAGTTTGATGCTAGAATTTTCATTACATTGAGTTGCGTTGATTCAAAAACGCATTTAGAAATGATGCAAGCACTAGTTGAAGTTTTAGGAGAAGAAGAAAACATTAACAAAATTTTAAACACTAAAAATAAAAATACAGTATTAAACTTATTCAATAGGGAGGATATTTAAGATGTCGAAAGTAAAAGAAATTACTAGAGAGTCTTGGATTTTAAGTACTTTCCCAGAGTGGGGAACGTGGTTAAATGAAGAGATCGATGAAGAAAAAGTAGAAAAGGGAAAAGTTGCTATGTGGTGGTTAGGATGCACCGGAATTTGGTTAAAAAGTGATGAACAAACCAATATATTAGTAGACTTATGGGTAAAAACTGGAAAACAAACAAAGAAAAATAAAAAAATGCGAAAACAACATCAACATCAAAGAATGATAGGAGTTGAGAAACTACAACCCAACTTAAGAGCAGTGCCGGTTGTTATAGATCCATTTGCGATTAAAAACTTAGATGCATTATTAGCAACCCACGATCATGGGGATCATATTGATGAAAATGTTGCCGCAGCCGTTTTACAAAATACAAAAGATACACCATTTATTGGACCAGAAACTTGCACCGATATATGGAGAAGCTGGGGTGTTCCTGAAGAGCGATTAATTACCGTTAAACCAGGCGACACCGTTAAAGTTAAGGATGTTGAAATTGTTGCTTTAGAAGCATTTGACCGTACTGAATTGGTAACGGCTCCTCCAGGGGAAGTTTTAAAAGATAAACCCGTTCAAGATATGGATCGTAAGGCTGTTAACTATTTGTTCAAAACAAATGGTGGAAATGTTTATCATAGTGGAGATTCGCATTACTCAAATTATTTTGCTAAACACGGAAATGAAAATAAAATCGATGTTGCTTTTGGTGCGTTTGGAGATAACCCAAGAGGAATGACAGATAAAGTGAATTCTTTTGATATTCTAAGAATGGCGGAAAGTTTAAACACCGATGTTATGATTCCCATTCATCATGATATATGGACAAACTTTATGGCAGATCCTAATGAAATATTAACGTTATGGAAAATGCGTAAAAAGAGAATGGACTATAAATTCACCCCTTTCATTTGGGAAGTTGGCGGGAAGTTCACCTATCCAGATGATCGTTTAAAAATTCAATATCATCATCCAAGAGGATTTGATGATGCGTTTGCAATCGAACCAGATTTACCATTTAAATCGTTATTATAAAAGGAGTGTTGACTATGATTAAAGTTTTAGCTGCTTGTGGAAATGGCATGGGTTCCAGCCAAATTATTAAAATGAGAATTGAAAAAGTACTAAAGGATATGGGATTAAAATTTAGTGTCGATCATTCAAGCGTTGGTGAAGCAAAAAACCAAGTCAAAAACTATGATTTGATTTTGATTTCCCAACAATTTGTTAAAGACTTTCCAACATCGAGTGAGAAAACAAAAATCGTTGGATTGAGAAATTTATTAGACGCAAAAGAAATTGAAAAAAAGGTTAGTGAAGCATTAGCATTATAAACCCTAAAGCGACCTTTTTGGGTCGCTTTAATACTATTAAGGAGTCGTTTTATGATACCAAAATTACAAGTTGCACTAGATAACACAAGCACCGCAGAAGCTCTTGCTTCTTTAAGACAGTATGTAGATATGATTGATGTCATCGAAGTTGGAACGATTTTACATGTAGCAGAAGGGGTTAGTCCAGTTAGAATTTTACGCGCTCTTTATCCCGAAAAGATTATATTAGCAGATATTAAAGGCGCCGATGCAGGAAGTATTTTGGCAAAACAATGTTACGATGCTGGCGCTACTTGGATGACTGCAATCTGTTCTGCTGATGTTGAAACCATGCGTGGTATGAAAGAAGAAGCACAAAACTATGAAGATTCAAAAGATGTCCAAATTGAACTTTATGGAGATTGGACGTTTGAGCTCGCTCAACAATGGCTTGATGCAGGGTTAAAACAAGTGGTTTATCATCGATCTCGCGATGCAGAAGCTTCAGGTAAAGGATGGAGCAGTGAAGATGTTGAGAAAGTTAAAAAACTGAGTGAGATGGGATTTAAAGTTACAATTACAGGTGGATTAAAAATAGAAGATTTAAAATTATTTAAATCAATCGACATTTACTGTGTGATTGCTGGTAGAAGCATCAGAGATGCATCCAATCCATTACAAGCGGCACAAAACTTTAAAGATGAAATAAAGCGTCTATGGAGTTAAAGAATAATCGTTTAGGCATTTATGAAAAAGCAATCCCTAATCATTTCTCATGGCATGACAAATTTAAAGTGACAAAAAAAGCAGGGTTTGATTTTTTAGAGATAAGCATTGATGAGTCTGATGAACGGTTAAAAAGACTTGATATGTCAAAAAAAGAAGCCGATGAAATTTTATTTTATCAAAAGCATTTTGATTTACCCATTTCATCAATGTGTTTAAGTGGACACCGTCGATTTCCTTTTGGAAGTCAAGATTCTAGTATAAGAGAAAAAGCCTATGACATCATGCAAAAAGCTTTTCTTTTAGCGGAAAAATTGAACATAAGAAACATACAACTTGCTGGTTATGATGTTTATTATGAAAAGAGTAACGAACAAACCAAAAAAATGTTTTATGAAGGATTAAAATGGGCTTCAAAAATGGCTGAACATTATAATATTATGCTGTCTATTGAAGTAATGGATACCCCTTTCATGGGAACGATTGAAAGAATTATAGATTTTAAGAAAACAATCAACTCTCCTTATTTAAAAGTGTATCCAGATGTTGGAAATATTACTCAATTTTCCTTAGACCCTTATCAAGAATTTATTGATTTTAAAGAAGAAATAATTGCGATTCATCTTAAAGATACTTTGGCAGATAAATTTAAATGTGTTGAATTTGGACAAGGCAATGTAGATTTTAATACAATGTTTAAGACACTTAAATCTATTGACTATAAGGGGCCTTTCTTAATCGAAATGTGGGCGGATAATAATATAAAAGAATCTATAGAAACGTGCACTTTAAGACTTATAAAAGCCAAAAACTGGCTTGAAGAAAGGATGGCTTATAAATGTTAGAAGCTTTAAAAAAGAGCGTATATGAAGCGAACTTAGAATTGGTCCAACAATCGTTAGTCATTTATACATGGGGCAATGTGTCTGCTTATGATCCTGATAGCGGCTATGTGGTTATTAAACCAAGTGGGATTGATTATGATAGTATGCAAGTATCGGATATGGTAGTGGTTGATTTAGATGGAAATATTATTGAAGGAGATTTAAAGCCTTCAAGTGATACACCTACCCATTGTATTTTATATAAGAAATATCCTGCTTTGCGTTCTGTTGTACATACGCATTCAATGTGGGCAACAATATTTTCACAAGCTAAAAAAGCAATTCCGGTTTATGGAACAACGCATGCAGATTATTTTTATGGCGAGATTCCCTGTACAAGAGCTTTAAGTAACGAAGAGATACAAAATAATTATGAACTTAATACTGGTAATGTGATAGCAGAAACATTGCATAAAAAAGAGCATACTCCAAAAACAATGCCTGCTATTGTTGTAGCTGAACATGGTCCATTCGCTTTTGGGGATAATCCTCATAAAGCTGTCCATAATGCCAAAGTGTTAGAAGAAGTTGCAAAAATGGCATATTACACTGTAAAATTGAACACAACAGCACAATCAATTAATCCATCACTTTTAAGTAAACATTATTTAAGAAAACATGGTAAAGACGCATACTATGGTCAAGGTGGAAAGTAGGGGTTAAAGTGGCGAATTTAGATAAAGATCTATTGGTAGAAGTTGCATCAATGTATTATTTAGAAAATAAGACACAATCACAAATTGCAAAAGAACTTTTTATGTCAAGACCAAAGGTTTCTAGATTGCTTCATAAAGCGAGAGAATCACAAATTGTTGACATAAAAATTAATTATGAATCAGATTCGTTTTCAAGATTAAAAAGTGCTATGACTAGACATTTTGACTTGGATAATGTTGTGGTTGTTAAATCATTAACTAAAGAAGATGACACCATCACAGAGATTGGAAAAGCAGCTGCAAGTGAGCTAAAATATCATCTAACCGATGATATGACAATTGGTATTTCATGGGGAAGAACGGTTAAAAGAACAGTTGATGCATTTAAAAAGAAACCATTTAAAAATATTAATGTTGTTGAATTGTTTGGGGCAGTGAATTATCGTGACGACCAACCAGAAATGTTAAGTATTGGCTATGATTTAAGTCGAAAGCTTAAAGGAAACTTTTTTCCTTTACCAGCACCCGTTTTTATCGATGATGAAAAAGTCCGTGATACGCTCATTAACACACCAATGATTAAAGAAACCCTTAAGAAAAGTGATGATTGTGATCTGATTGTCACGGGATTAGGGGTGCTTAATTCGAAATTGCCACAAAAAATTTGGGACACTTATGTCGACAAAGAAGCACAAAGCAAAATAAAAAATGCAGGCGCTATTGGATATCTTTTAGCGCGCTTCTTTGACAAAAACGGTGAATTTATTCAAAGTAAAATTAACGATAATGTTATTGGTATACAAACTGAAAGCATTAGAAACAATAAATTATTTTTAGTTGCTGGTGGTGTGTCAAAATATAAAGCCTTGTATGCTTTTTTGAAAGCCGGTTATGTGCATACATTGGTTTCAGATGATAAAACGTTAAAGCGTATTTTATCTTACGACCGTCACTTAAGAGGAGAATAAATATGACTTTTCATGGTATTGCAGCAAGCGAAGGATATTCGGTTGCGAAAACATTTAAATTTGAGGTACCAAATATAACAATTAAGGAAGACTACTATAGTTCTTATAATGAATCATTGAAACAGCTAGAAAACGCCTTTGAAAAATCGTTAGAAGAAATTGAAAAGATTAAAATCCATACTGCAAAAACACTTGACCAATCGTCTGCAGATATTTTTGAGGCCCATGCTCAAATTATCAAAGACCCAGAAATTAAAAGAGAAGTACTCTCAATCATGGAAGATAAAAAATACTCATCAGGCTATGCATATCAGCTAGTTACTGAAAAATTTATAAATATTTTTAAAGCAATGGATGATAGTTATATGCAAGAAAGAGCGGCGGATATCTTTGATGTTTCACGTCGTGTACTGGCCAATTATCTGGGAAAAACCATACCAAATCCTAAAGACATAACCGAAGATACAATTATTATTGCTCATGATTTAACACCAAGTGATACCGCACAATTGGATAAACGTTATATCAAAGGGATTATTACTGAAGTAGGTGGAAGAACATCGCATTCTGCGATTATGTCAAGGATGTTAGAAATTCCTGCGATAGTAGGCGTTAAAAATGCTCTTAATAATGTTGATAATGATAGTTTTATTGCCTTAGATGGGGTGAATGGATCGTTTATTTTAAATCCAAGTGAAAACAAGCAAAGTGAATATCTCAAAAAACAACAAGTGTTTTTAGATGAAAAAGAACGTTTAAAAACGCTTGTTAACGAAAAAAGTATTACCCAAGATTGTCATCAAGTTGAAATTGCAGCAAATATAGGCTCGGATGAAGACATTGATGCTGTGTTAAGAAATGGGGCTGAAGGAATAGGGTTATATAGAACAGAGTTTTTATATATGAATGCTAAAAGTCTTCCTAGTGAGCAAACGCAGTTTGAAGCCTATAAAAAAGTTTTAGAATCAATGAAGTCTGATAAAGTAATTATTAGAACCCTTGATATCGGTGGCGATAAAAATCTAGATTATCTACCGTTAAATAAAGAAATGAACCCGTTTTTAGGGAAAAGAGCCATTCGTCTTTGTTTGGCAGAAACTGAAATATTTGCCACTCAACTAAGAGCTTTATTAAGAGCAAGCATTTATGGGGATCTTCATATTATGTTTCCAATGATTGCGACAGTTGAAGAATTGAAACAAGCTAAATCTATGTTAGTAGAATGTGAAGCATCATTGAGAAATGAAGGCTATGAGATTGGTGATTATAAAGTGGGTATTATGATAGAAATTCCATCTACAGTTATGATCGCAAAACACCTAGCTAAACATTGTGACTTTTTCAGTGTTGGAACAAATGATTTAATTCAATATACCTTTGCAGCAGATCGTATGAATGAATCAGTGAGTTACTTATATCAGCCATTTCACCCCAGCATACTTAGACAACTAAAAATGGTAATTGATGCATCTCATGAAGCTGGCATTTGGACGGGTATGTGCGGAGAAATGGCACAGGAATTTAAAGCATTACCACTGCTTATAGGATTGGGGTTAGATGAATTTTCAATGAGCCCATCTAGTATTTTAAAAAGCAGAGAATCAATTCAAAAAATGAACTTTAAAAAAGCAAAATTAATGGTAGAAGAAATCCTTGAATACGAAGATTCAAAATCAGTCTTAAACCGTTTGGAGCGTGAAGATTATTATGGTTAAAAGAGAATATAAGGTGATTGATGAAGCCGGTTTACATGCTAGACCAGCCTCAATAATGGTTGAAAAAGCAAGTGGATTCAGCAATAACATTTATTTAATGCATGAAGATAAAAAAGTCACAATGAAATCGATTATGCTTGTCATGTCTTTAGGGATTGCACAAGGCTCAACCTTTAATATTGGTGTTGAAGGTAAAGATGCTGATAACGTCTTAGATACGTTAGAAACTGTTTTAAAAACCCACAAAATCATTTAAATGATGAAACCCACGCTAAATTTAAATTTAGCGTGGGTTTTTATGTTCCGCAATAGGTTGTCACTTCTTCATCGTTTGAAGGTGGCGTTTGATATTTAGGGGCTTTATGCTGGTTGTATGGGTTTTTAACTAATTTTAAAAGAGTATTAAATGCTTTAAAGTCATCCTGATAAGCCGCTTGATCTAAAGCTTTTTTAACGATATGGTTTCTTGGGATAACGAAGGGATTGTTTTCTTGCATTCTATTGTAGGGATTGTTTTCTTTTTTTAATCGAGCGTTCCACTCTTCATACCACTTAGCAAACGCTCTTGATTGATAAAAAGGGGTATCTTTATATTGTTGTAAGGTTAAATGCATGAATGTGTTGGTATAATCTTGTTTATAATGTGCCATCATATGTAATAATTCGTCAATTAAAGAAATGTCTGAATCGTTAGGGTGTTCAATGCCGATTTTTTGCGCCATTAATTGGTAGTAATGTTGCTCAAAAATGGTGCCATATTCGCTTAATGCATTTTGAATGGCATTGATGGGTTGGTTGGTGTTTTCGTTTATTAAAGACACTAAACCTTTCCCTAACGTTGCTAAGTTCCACGATCCAATGTAGGGTTGTTGACCGTATGCATACCTGCTTAGGGTATCTACTGAACTATAGACAGATTGCAAGTTGTATGTATCAATAAATGCGCACGGTCCATAATCGATGGTTTCTCCACTTATTAATGCATTATCGGTATTCATCACCCCATGGACAAAGCCGATGCTTTGCCACTTTGCGATGAGTAAAGCTTGTCTTTTAATAACACGTTTAAACCATTTTATATAGTTTTCTTCCGTGTTTAATAGATCTTTATCATGACGGTTGATCGCATAATTTACGAGTTGTTTTAATAAGGTTTTATCAGGGTGGTTATACGCATACTCAAATGTTCCAAATCTTAAATGACTTTTTGCGACTCTGAGTAATAAAGCCCCATCTTCTAAAGTAGCTCTTTTGACATGATCATTGGTTTTAATAACGGCTAGACTTCTAGTTGTAGGAATATTTAGATGATGTAATGCTTCGCTCATTAAATATTCTAATAAAGCACTTCTTAAGGTTAAACGCCCATCAAATCCTCTTGAATAAATGGTCGGGCCACTGCCTTTTAATTGAATGTCATATAAATCATTTTTTAAAGCATGTTCAAACAATAAATGGGCACGCCCATCCCCTAAAAGCGTATAATTGGCGAATTGATGGCCACTATAAGCCAGGGCCACTGGTGACTTAAGTCCATGAGTTTTTGGGTTTAAGAGAAAATTAAGTCCATTTTGTGAATGGAGTGTTTGGCTTAAACTGAGTTCTTTAGCGAGCGAATGATTAAATAGTTTATAAGAAGGTGACTTGAAATTTAAAGGGACTGACTCGCTGTAAAAATGATTGTTTAATTGTAAGTAAGCGTAGTTGATATTGAATCCATAGGTCATAAAACCCCTCCAATCTTAGTTGATTGCAGTGTATCAAAAATACGCGGTTTATTCTTACATAATGCATGTTTTACTGCATATTAAAAAGTGAAACTTATATTTTGTGCAATAATAAATTAAGGTGGTTATATGACGAAATTAAATGAAAATACATTGAATAAAAAAGTTCGTACCATTGCCTTTCCTGCTATGATAGGGTTTTTGTTTAGTACGCTTTTTAATGTTGTGGATAACTATTTTGCGGGTCAAATTGGGACAGATGCCATATCTGGTATGACGCTCGCCTTCCCGGTATTTATGCTTCTATTGTCTTTAGCAAGTGGTATGGGGAATGGGTTAAATGCTTTGGCTGCGATTGCGATTGGTGAAAACAACCGACAAAAATTTCATAAGCTTTTTAAAAACAGTTTATTGATCGCTTTAGTTTTTAGCGTGTTGGTACCGTTTATAGCACCGAGCATTGCACGCATGATTTTTCATTTGCAAGGCGCATCTGATGAAGCGATACATTTTGGTTTAAGGTATATAGCAACGGTTATGGTTGGCTTTGTATTTTTTATGGTAAATTTCACATTGAATGGTGTTTTATATGCGCAAGGCAACACGAAACCTTTTAGAAATTTTTTGATTGTTGCAAGTGTTTTAAATGTCATTTTAAACCCTTTATTAATTCATGGATTTTTGTTTGTTCCTGGTCTAGATACGATGGGGATTGCGCTTGCGACAATTATCGTCCAAGCACTTGGTAGTGTGTATCTTTTAAGGAAGGTTCAAAGGTCTACTTGGGGAAACTTCAAGGAGGCTTTGAATGTTAAAATTGATTATCAAACCATTAAAGCTTTGCTCTATCAAGGGATTCCTTCGAGTTTAAATACGGCGACCATTGCGTTGGGTATTTTTGTCATTAATTATTATGTCCAGTTGTATGGGGGCAATGAAACCCTTGCAGGGTATGGCATTGCGATAAGAATTGAACAACTTGCGTTGGTTCCTACGCTTGGGATTAATGTAGCGGTTGTAACGTTAGTGGGTCAAAGCTTTGGAGCGAAAAAATTTGATTTGATTTATAAAATTTGGATGCGTTCAACCGTTTTTGGTTTAGGAATAATGGGCCTTGGATTAATCTTTATTTTCCCATTTGCGCCTTTTTTAATTGGATTTTTTGATCAAAATAACGAAGTGATTGAAGCGGGATCGAGGTATTTGAGAATTGAAGCGATTGCATTTTTAAGTTATGTGCTTTTAAACATCTCCATATCGATGTTACAAGGCATAAAAAAACCTGTGTTTGCTTTATGGATAGGGCTTTATAGACAGCTTTTACCACTGGGGCTTTTTTATCTATTAGGCACCATTTTATCGATGGGAATCGATGGGGTATGGTGGGGGATTGTAATCATAAATTGGACAGCAGTTATCATTACCCTTTTTTATTCAACGGTAACTTTATCAAAGGTAAGCAACCGTTATAAGGCTTGAAAATTTTGTTTGAAAAACAAAGCATTATTTTTAGAATGTTTTTAATTGTGTGCTATCATATTTTATACAATTAAAGGAGGTAAAGTATGAATAAAAAACTATTTTTGGTTCTAACAATTTTTTCATTAAGTTTTATTTTAGTCGCATGTAATGGGAATGATAACGGTGAGCGGACTGTTGAGGAAACACCAGAAGAGGATTTAAGAGAATTTACACTTGAAGAATTATCACAGTATGATGGAGAAGATGGTAGGGATGCATACATCGCAGTGGATGGCAATGTTTATGACGTCACCGATTCATCATTATGGAGAGATGGCTCACACCAAGGCAGAGTAACAGCGGGGGAAGATTTAACGGAAGCGATGGACAGTAATACACGTCATGGTCGTGAAATGTTAGACAGAGTGCCTAAAATTGGGGTATTGCTTGATGAAGAAGAATCTAGTGATGCCAATGATGATGGCATGGATTCTGGAAGTGGCTACTAATTTATAAAAGAAAACGGAAGTGATGATATGACTTACATTAAATCAGCGAAAAAAGGGTTAATATTTATTGGATTGATTATGGTTTTAAATGCTACTATATGGTTGTTAGCCGATCCTGTAATCGAGCAATCATTAGAAAGTACAGTGGCACAGATTTTGGGCGCAAATCTATTAATAGGGTTTACCTTAGTTTTCTTTTTATCGACTAAAAACAGATTTGTAAACTGGCTTTTTAATGGCTTAGAAAATGTGTATGCTACGCATAGATGGTTGGCTATGATTACGGTATTGTTAATTTTTGTGCATAGTCAAACAGCGTATTTAATTGTTCAGTATTTTAGAGATGGACCATTAAACGCTGCCGCAATGGGCCCGCTCGCTAGAAACTTGTTTATCGGATTGATTGTGCTTGCTTTATTGGCTAAATATATGAAATATGAACATTGGCGCTATATCCACAGGTTGATGATTATTCCTTATTTATTAGCTTTTTACCACGCCGTATTTATAAGTTCTTATAGTTTAATGTCATTAAGTATTTTAGGCATTTGGACAGCATTAATCGGTTTAACAGGGGTAGCGTCCAGTGTTTATATGATTTTAATCTATAGAAAACAAGCATTTACCTATAAAGGGTCGGTTGTATCTAAAACGCTTTTGAATGATGATATAACTGAATTTGAAGTAGAAATTACGCAACCTTTAGATTTTAAGGCTGGTCAATTTGTTTTTTTAAAGATTAATAAAAAACCATTTAATGGAGTCCCCCATCCTTTTTCAGTCTCAGGCTATAAAGACAATCGCTTGTTTTTTACCATAAAAGCGTTGGGTGATTATACCGAAGCGATTAAAAAGCACTTAGAAAAAGGGGATCAAGTAGAACTCACTAAGCCATATGGTCATATGACATTTGAAGATTTTCCTAGTTCCCAAGTTTGGCTTGCTGGGGGCGTTGGGATTACCCCGTTTTTATCCTATGTAAGAAATATGGATGCGCCGCAAGAAAAAATTACTTTATATTATTCGGTTAAAAATAAAAAAGAAGCAGTCCATTTGGATTTGTTTGAATCTGTCGCTTCTAAATATGAAAATTTTAACTTCGTTTTTTCTGAAAGCGATAAAGATGGATTTTTAAAGATTGATGACTTAGACTTATCGAATCACCCTCATGTATTTATGTGCGGGCCTCTGCCGATGGCAAAAACTTTTAAAAATCAATTTAAAGCGTCTAAAGCACATCGCGCTTTAACCTATGAAGCGTTTAGTTTTACAGGGACACTCGTAGAAGATGGCCTAGGCACATTAAAACGTCTAAAAGCTAAAGTAAAAGCGTAACCTTATGGCTACGCTTTTTTCTTTTATCCTTTTTTCCCCCAGGGGAAAATCATAGGGACACGCCCTTTATATTCATTCCATCCGTCATATTTTTCCATATGTTTTTCTAATAATGGTGTTGAGATTTTGATCAGTACTAAACTCATAATCAGTGGAGAAATAATAAGGCTTAAATAAAATAATAAAGAAATATCGGAGTCAATTAATGAAGCGCCTGTTAAATATAGGCCAATCCAGATAAGAATTTCACCAAAGTAATTTGGATGTCTAGTTATGGACCATAACCCATTATCTAACAAGGTTTTTGTGCCTTTTTTGATGTGTCTTCTTAATTGTTCATCGCCAACGATTTCGAAGAATAATCCACTAAACGCAATAAGTAATCCTAGCGCAGTAATGATTTGAAGGGGGTCACTCAATGAGACTTGGTTGAATTTAATGACGAAATAACTCGCCGAACCGACTGTGAAGTTAATAATACCTTGAATCATAAAGACTCTAAAGAAGGCGGTTATAACAACTTTATCGCCCCATTCTTTACGCCATTGAGCGTATCTAAAGTCTTCAGGTTTTCCGTAATTTCTTCTTAAAAGTCTAACACTTAACCGTGTTCCCCAAAGCGTGATAAAGCCAACAATGATATAAGAAAGTAATGTTGGTTCATCAGTGATTAGTAGTGTGGTCCACGCACCAATAACAAATCCAAACCCCCACCCAATATCAACAATTGAATTGTTTTTGATGATTTGCGCGACAATAAAAAACGTTGTAAAATACCCTAGTGTTACGAGTAAAGGGATGAATAATCCCTCGGTTCCAAATTCCATAAACCCTCTTGTTGCGATTAATGTAATGAGTGCAAATAAGATTGGATAAATAATTAGTCTTCTTGTATCCATATAAATCACCTACCTAAGATAAATGTAGCATATTTTTTAAATTTTTGAACTTTATGTGCACAAATATTTCAAATAAAGGTATGATTTCGTATATAATAAGTGTAACTAATTTTAAGGAGGCATTTATGGACCACACCTTATCGACCCAAGAAAAACAAGTTTTAAATTATTTAAACGAAAAACAATCAAACACACGATTTATCAAAATTAACACAAAAAAAATTGCGGCTCACTTTGAAATAAGCGAAACTCATGTGCAAGAAATGATTGAAAGATTTAAAGAAAAAGGGTTAATCAAAAAAGATAAAAACCGTTACGTTTTAGGAGAAGTCGTTTTAGAGATTCTAACAGAGGGTATTTTTTCTAGCTTTTAAAAATGATTTTTAGTGGAATGAATCACTAGAATCATTTTTTAATATTTATCTTGCAATGCTGTATATTCATCATCTTT